>JAJDJB010000013.1 GCA_030266985.1 Synergistaceae bacterium OttesenSCG-928-D05 | reverse complement strand
ACGATGGCGCGTTCGCCGATTACGCTGCAGCTTCGCTACATGCAGACGTTGAAAGAAATCGCGGGCGACAAAAATTCCACGACCATTTTCCCGCTCCCGATGGACGTCATTAAGCCCTTTTTAGAGAAAATTCAAAAAAGCGAATAACGCCCGGTCTTGCAATTTAGACGAAGGTATGGTATCTTTTCGCGTAACGTTTCAGAACGTGGAGGCGGCATGATATGAGCAAAGTATCCGCAAACACAACTTTGAAAAATTGCTGGTGGTGGTGGCGTTAGCCGCCCACCGGTTCTTTGCTGTGTAAAACAGTAGGGCTGGAGGGTATTTCTC
Source organism: Synergistaceae bacterium OttesenSCG-928-D05 (assembly GCA_030266985.1). Taxonomy (GTDB): domain Bacteria; phylum Synergistota; class Synergistia; order Synergistales; family Synergistaceae; genus JAJDJB01. The sequence goes on along the minus strand of JAJDJB010000013.1, from coordinate 39,039 downwards.
TTCCGGCCCTTTTTCGTTGAAAAAAACGACGAACGACGAGAGGGCTTTTTCGCACCCTCTCGTTTTTTTATTTATACGTAGGAGTTGATCGCGATGACTTGAAAGAATTTTTTTCAAAAATTCAAACCCCGGATCGGGGTCCGGGGCAGGCTCGTGTGAATTTTATTTTGGCTCGAAATTCAAACAAACGTGTGAATTCAGCTTGAAGCCAAAATTCAAACAAACGTTTGAATTTCTGGAAAACGCACTAAGAAAAAAATAAAAAATGCAAAAAGCATAGGAGGAAGAAGAGATGGTAACAGCAGCGGAGAAAACAGCAGAGATGAATACGGCAGGGTTCCCGGTACAGGGAATGTACGGAGAATTTGGCGGCGCTTATATTCCGGAGAAATTGGTTCCCGTGATGAAAGAAATCGCGGAGGCTTATGAAACGTGTAAGCAGGATCTGGCGTTTCAGCGGGAATATATTACGCTGCTTAAGGAATATGTGGGGCGTCCCTCGGCGCTCACGGAGTGCAAAAATCTTTCCGCCGCGGCAAACGGCGTTCGGATTTTTCTCAAACGCGAAGATCTGAATCACACCGGCGCGCATAAGATCAATAACTGCATCGGGCAGGCGCTTGTCGCGAAACGCATGGGGAAGACAAAGTTGATTGCGGAAACGGGCGCCGGCATGCACGGCGTGGCGACCGCAACGGTGGCGGCGCTTATGGGCATGGAGTGCGACGTTTACATGGGGGCCGTGGACATTGAACGGCAGGCGCCGAACGTACTTCGCATGAAAGCGCTTGGCGCGAATATCGTTTCTGTCGAAGACGGGCAGAAAACGCTCAAAGAGGCGGTCGACGCAGCGTTGGAAGCGCTGATTGCGGATCCGACGCTTTTCTACCTGATCGGCTCGGCCGTTGGTCCGCACCCCTATCCGACGATGGTGCAGGACTTCCAGCGTATCATCGGGGACGAGGCGCGGGAGCAAATGCTCGCGCGTACGGGATCGCTGCCGGACGCGGTAGTCGCATGCGTCGGCGGCGGCAGCAACGCGGTCGGCGCGTTTACAGCTTTCGTCAAAGACGAAGGCGTTCGCCTGATCGGCGTGGAACCTTCCGGTCGCGGGCTGCATTACGGCGGCCACGCGGCGACGCTGACAAAGGGCGAAAAGGGCGTGATGCACGGATTCCGGAGCTACGTTCTGACGGACGATAAAGGCGAGGCCGCCGAAGTCTACTCGATCGCGGCGGGGCTGGATTATCCGTCGGTCGGTCCGTTCCATGCGATTATGCGCGACAGCGGACGCGGAGAATACATATGCGCCGGCGACGAAGAGGCCCTGGAGTCGTTCAAACTGCTCTGCCGCACGGAGGGCATCATTCCCGCGCTTGAAAGCGCGCACGCGCTTGCCGGCGCGCTAAAAATCGCAAAAGGGATGAAAGCGGGAGAAACGGTTCTCGTAAATCTTTCCGGCCGCGGCGATAAGGACATGGAAACGATCGCGAAACTCGGCCTGTTCGCCTGAGTTTCAAAACGGCAATCAAACGCAATCGTATCGTAAAGGCGTGCTTCGGCGCGCCTTTATTTTTTATTCTAAGTATACGAATTTTTTACAAATATATATTGCGCTGGGAAAAACAATCGTTATAATTGAGACTGATTCTCAAATTCAAAAAATGAGGGAACGCAATGAGCGAAGTCAAATATAACACGAACCAGCGGAGGTTGATTCTCGATTTCCTTGAGGAAAACAGCGGGCGGCACGTTACGGCGGACGACGCGCTCTTTGCGCTGAAAGCGCGCGGCTGCCCCGTGGGGAAAGCGACGATTTACCGTTTTTTCGACAAACTCGCAAAAGAGGGCAAGCTTTTAAAATACAGCGCGGTAGACGGCGCGGGCGCGTGTTATGAATACAACGCGGGGCACGCGAAATGCAGCGGACATTATCATCTGAAATGCGACGGCTGCGGCGCGCTGCTGCATCTGGAATGTTCCAGCGTGGCGAAATTATACGAACATATGCGCGGCGAACATGGATTTCAGGTCGACAACCGGCAGACCGTTTTTTATGGAAAATGTTCCGCCTGTGTGGAGCGGGAGGACGTTTGATATGGTAGATAAAAGGATGATAAGGGCGGTCGGCGCGTTTTTTCTCGCGCTAATTTTTTGCTTTGCGTTTTTTGGAAACGCGTACGCCGCCGTTTCTGCGGATAAAAAAATAACGGTTATCGCGACGCTGTTTCCTCAATATGATTTTGCGCGGCAAATCGCGGGTACGCGGGCCGAAATTACGATGCTGCTGCATCCCGGCGTCGAGAGCCATTCTTACGAGCCGACGCCCGCCGATATCGTGAAGATCAACCGGGCCGATCTGTTCCTTTATACGGGGGATCACATGGAGCATTGGGCGGGACGTATTATAAAGGGGTTTGCTGGGGAGAAGAAGCCGCTAGTTGTGGACGTTTCAAAAGGCGTCGCGCTTTCGCGCGAAGGTCATTCCGGCGCGCACGAGGGGCACGCGCACGTCTATGACCCGCACATCTGGACGGATCCGAACAATGCGGTCACGATGGCGGGCAATATTCTTGCGGGGCTGATCGCGGTCGATCCGGGGCATGCGGAGGAGTATCGCGTCAACGCGAAAAAATATTTCAAAGAGCTGAAAGCGCTCGACCGGGACTTCAAAAACGCCGCCGCGTCGGGGAAAAGGCGGGAGATCGTGCTTGGCGGGCGCAATGCGCTGCACTATTTTATGGAACGCTATGGCATAAAAGCCGTTTCCGCTTACGATTCCTGCGCCGCCGATGCGGAGCCGAGCGTGCGGACGGTTGCGCTGCTGACGGATGAGATGAAAAATAAAGGAATTCCGGTTGTCTATTACGAGGAGCTGCAGGTGCCGCGCATCGCGCGCACGCTGTCCGGCGAAACGGGCGCAAAGATGCTGCTGTTCCACTCCTGTCACAATGTCTCAAAGGCGGAGTTTGACGCGGGCGTCACCTACCTTTCATTGATGCGTCAAAATTTGAAAAACCTGGAGGCGGGCCTGCGTTGAGCCGGCTTGTTGTCGATTCCCTTTCGATTGATTACGACGGCAGACGCGCGGTCTGCGACGTGTCTTTTTCCTTAGAAAAAGGTGAGTTTCTTGCGGTTGTCGGCGAAAACGGCTCCGGGAAAAGCACGCTCATCAAGGGAATCATCGGCGTGCTTCCCCCGAGCGCGGGCACGGTCTCACTTTCTTGCGACGGGAGGCCCGGGATCGGTTATCTGCCTCAGCAGACGAAGCTGCAGCGGGACTTTCCCGCAAGCGTACGCGAGGTTGTGCTCTCCGGGAGTGTGGCGTCGTCGGGTTTTGCGCCCTTTTATTCGGCGGAGGATAAAAGAAGGGCCGCGCGTTATATGGATGAACTTGCGATAACGGGACTTGCCGGACGTTCCTACAGAGAACTTTCAGGCGGCGAACAGCAGCGTGCGCTGCTTGCGCGCGCTTTTTGCGCCGCGCGCGACCTGCTTGTGCTTGACGAGCCGACTGCGGGGCTTGATCCGCTGATTTCGGCGGAATTTTACGAGCTGGTCGCTCGCTTCAACAGCGAAACGGGCATTACGACTGTCATGGTGACGCACGACGTTGCCGCCGCCGTTCATTGCGCGGACAAAATATTGCATATGGGAAGCGCGGCGCTCTTTTTCGGCGGCTGCGGCGCGTATACGGAGACGGAGCTCGGAAAGAATTTCACGGGGTGCCGGCATGATTAGCCTTTTGTTCGAACTTTTTTCCTACCAGTTTGTCGTGCGCGCGGTGCTGGTGGGCGCGCTGGTGTCGCTTTGCGCGGCGTTGCTCGGCGTGAGCCTGGTCTTGAAGCGCTATTCGATGATCGGAGACGGACTTGCGCACGTCGCTTTCGGCGCGCTTTCCGTCGCGCTTGCCACCGGCTTTGCGCCGCTTGTTTTTTCCGTTCCTGTGGTTGTCCTCGCGGCGTTCGGACTGCTTCGCATCAGTGAAAACAGCAAAATCAAAGGCGACGCGGCGATCGCGGTCATATCAAGCGCGGCGCTTGCGATCGGCGTGATTGCGGCCTCGTTGAAAAAAGGACTGAATGTCGACGTCTACAATTATATGTTCGGCAGTATCCTCGCCATGAGCAGGGGCGACGTTTATCTGAGCGTTTCGCTTTCCTGCGTGGTTCTGCTGTTTTTTCTTTTTTTCTATAATAAGATTTTCGCCGTGACCTTTGACGAGGATTTCGCCTTCGCGGCAGGCGTTAACGCGCGCGGCTACAACGCGCTGATCGCGCTTTTGACCGCGGTGACCATCGTCGTCGGAATGCGGATTATGGGGACGCTTCTGATTTCGAGTCTGATCGTTTTCCCCGCCCTCACGGCGATGCGTATTTGTAAAAGCTTTCGTTCGGTTGTGATTTGCGCGGCGACAGTTTCGCTGGTCTGCTTCTTTTCGGGCATACTCGCTTCATTTGCGTTTGAAATCCCGACCGGCGCAAGCGTCGTCGTTGCGAATATTATCGCTTTTCTGTCCTTTTCTTTGCTCGCGCGCGTTCCGCGTTAACGCGCGGCGCTTGCGCCGATTAGGCGCAGGAATATTTCTTTTTGCACGGAATCGCTCTTTGAAAGGCATTCGGGATGCCATTGCACGCCGACGAGATGCGTGTGCTTTGGCGCAACAAAAGCCTCTGTCAATCCGCCTTCCGTTTCTGCCGCGCGTTCGAGTCCGGGCGCAAGGTCTTTGACCGCCTGATGGTGCATCGAGTTGACGCGCATCTTTTTGCCGCCAAGCGCGGGAAATAATTCGGGCTTCAAAATCTCCACGTCGTGCACATATCCATCCATTACGTCCGGACGCTTGTGCAGCGTCCACTCCGGTTTGACCGCGGGCAGGTGCTGAAAGAGCGTGCCGCCCATGCCGACGTTGATCAGCTGTGCGCCGCGGCAGATGCCGAGGAGCGGTTTGCCTGCGTCGAGCACTTTTTCCAAAAGCTTGAATTCGAACATATCGCGTTCCAGGTTTGGTGCGATCGAACCGTTGATCGCCTCATTGTAAAAATCCGGATGAATATCTTCGCCGCCCGCGAAAACGAATCCGTCCAAGCATTTTACCAGCGTTTCAAGTTCTTTTTCGTCCTCCGTCGCGTAAAGTTCAAGCGGAACGCCGCCCGCGTCACGCACCGCGGCGCAGATCATATAGGTGAGGCGGGCCAGCAGCCAGTGATAGTGCAATTCGGCCTCAGGCACGGTCTCTATCGGCATTGCCGCAAACTTACTCTGGAACGGCGAACTGGATACCCCGATCAGCGGTTTCATAAGAACCCCTCCAAATGTGATATATGCGTATTATAACGTTGTTCCTGTTTTTATCGGGCGGCGGTTCTGTGCAAAAAAAAGCCGACGCATGCGCGCCGGCTTCGAGATAACTTTTGGTGTGCTATTATGCGTTGCTCTTGATTCCGCGTTCTTCGTCTGTGCCAGGGACAAAACTGTCGCAGAGGGCGGCTAGAATTCCCGCGACTGCCATCGGGGTTTTCATGACGGCCCAGATCATGCCGCCGAAAGTATCTCCGAGCGCGCCGGTAAAGAGCGCCTGGTTCGGTTCCACCCAGCCCGGCAGGCCGAGCGCCATGAGGAACGCGAAGCCGACGATCATGACGTTGCGCTGGCTGCCCATGTCCGCGCGCATGAGGTTCTGGATGCCAAGCGCGCCGATCGTTCCGAAGAGCGTGATGTAGGCGCCGCCTATGACGGGCGAAGGCATTGTCGCGATGAGTGCGCCGAGTTTGCCGACGAGCGAGAGGATAATCAAAATCACTGCGCCCGCGCGCACGACGTGGCGGCTTGCAACGCCCGTGATGCCGATCAGGCCGATGTTTTCCGTGTAGGATGTCGTGCCGACGGAGCCGAGTACGCCGGAAATCGCGCAGCACATACCCTCCGCGCCGATGCCGCGGTTGATTTGGTCAGGGCTGGGGTCGTCGATGCCGGCTGCGTAAGCGCAGTTGTGGTAGTCGCCGATCGACTCGATCATGACGCAGAAGAACCCCGCGGCGATTGCGCCAATCGCAAGACCGGAGAACTTGGGCGCGCCCCAGGGCATGAAGATGTTCAGGCGGAGCCAGGGCGCGTCAACGACCGCCTGCAGGTTCACGTACGCGGAATGCTCGGCGCCGAAGACGCCCGCGAGCGAAAGCGCGAAGCAGAGCAGGTATGCAATCGTGATCGAACCCAGGACCGCAAAGATGTTGTGATATTTATTTTTGCTGCAGAGGCTGAAGAAGAAAACCAGCACGACGACGAGCAGAGAAACAGGCCAGTAGTTCGCCGCGTTGAACTGGATCGCTGTCGGCGCGAGCGTGAACCCGATCGCCATAATCGTCGGGCCGATGACGACGGGGGTGATGATCCGCCGGATTTTACCGATCAGTTTGCTGTATCCCAGCAATGAGAGGACGAGTCCGCCGACTATCAGGGAGCCGCCGACGTACTGCATAATTACGTCCGGCCCCATTGCTTTGTAGGCGCCGATGATCGTCATGATCGGCGGGATAAAGCTGAAGCTGGATCCCTGCACGATCGGGAGCCCCGAACCAAGTTTCGGGTGGGTCTGGATCAGCGTGGCGATCCCCATTGCGAAATAGACGCATCCGATAAACGCGCCGATCTGCTGTGTGGACATTCCCATTGCAGGGCCGAAAATCAATGGGACGAGCGTCGTCGCCCCGAACAAAGTCAAAACGTGCTGCGCGCCTGCAAGGATAAGAATTGGAGTCGGTGGCCTGTCGTCGATTCCATAAACTAGCTTTTTCTTAGCCATAGTACACCTCCGTAAGATTTTCCCGGATTCGCGGGATATTGTTTTGCAACCGATTGCAGAGATTTTCCAAAGACAATTATATGCGCTATTTGGCCAAAAATCCAGCGGGTTTTGCAAAACCGATTATTTCACGCTGTGAAATACGACGATTTTATGCTACATTTCACAATAGATCGTGAGCAGAAAATCATGTGCGTGGTAAACAAGTCGAGGAGGCTGACGCTTCTATGTTCGTACAGGCGGAAATGAATGAAGCACTCTTGTCCGAGGTCCGGAAAAAGGCAATGGCAGTGCGGCACGAGGGCCGCGTCGCAAACTACATTCCAGAACTGGCAAAGGTATCACCCGATCTCTTTTCACTGAGCTGCATGGATACGAACGGTGTCCTTTGGGAGAAGGGGGAGACGGAGCACCTTTTCACGATGCAGTCCCTTTCGAAAATCGTCGCGCTCTCGCTTGCCATTGAGAAGCTGGGCACGGACACGGTTTTTAAATATGTCGGCATGGAACCGAGCGCGGACTCCTTCAATTCGCTGATGCGGCTTGAGATGAGTTCGCCGAAGCCGTCCAACCCGTTTATGAACGCCGGCGCGATCGCGATTTGTTCCCTGCTCTACAATGCGTACGGGGAAGACGCCTTTGACGAAATCTGCGCGTTCATGGAGGGGATGACCGGCGTATATCCCTCTTTCAGCGAGGAAGTTTTCGAGTCGGAGAGCAAGACCGCGGATCGGAACCGTTCTCTGGCGTATTTTATGAAGAGCGTGGGCTTCCTGCACGGGGACGTCGAGACATTTCTGAACCTCTATTTCAAACAGTGCAGCATCACATGCAGAACGCGCGATCTCGCGAAACTCGCATTGCTGCTCGGCACGCGCGGCATTTGCTGCGAAACCGGAAAAAATATTCTGCAGAAAGAGACCGTGTATACGCTGCTTGGGCTTATGACGACCTGCGGTCTTTACAACGGTTCCGGTGAGTTTGCGGTGCGCGTCGGGGTGGCGGGCAAAAGCGGCGTGTGCGGCGGGATTCTGGCTGTTGTGCCGGGACGTTTCGGCGTCGGCGTTTTTTCTCCCGCGCTGGACGCGATGGGAAACTCCGTCGCGGGGCTTCGGGCGCTGGAGCTCTTATCGGACACGCTCGATTTTCGGGGGCTTGCGCTGCGAAAATAGGAATAATAAATAGGAAGCTTCCCTTCTAATAAGAAGGGAGGCTTTTTTTGTAATCTTCCGGCGTGTCGATGTCTTTAAAATGACCGCTTTCGGCAACGGTCGTTTCAATCTCGTCCCAATATTTTTTCAGGATCGCCTTTCCCCCCATGTCGCCCTCCGCGCCGGCGAAACGGTCTTTCCAGATCGCCTTGTAAAACATGGGATGCCCGAACGCGCCGTCCCTCGCCGGGGTCAGAACGGTTTTTTCTTCCGGCAGCGCCTGGAATTTTCGGTAGAGGGCCGCAATATCCTCCGCCTTTGCAAGCGGCAGGTCGCCGAGCATAATGCAGAAATTTTCTCCGTCCGGCACCATGCCGAGGCCGATCGCAAGAGAACTCGACTGACCGCGTTCCGGTGCGGGGTTGATTGCGACGGATAGCCATGCGGGTCTGTTCGTTATTTTTTCGTCGACTTCGCGCGAAAAAACGCAGCAGATATTTTCAAAACCGGAATTGTGCAGGTTTTTCAGCACCGTTTCCAGAATGGTTGCGCCTTCGAAGGGCAGCAGCAATTTTTGTTTGCCCATCCTTTTTGACAATCCTGCGGCAAGAACGATTGCGTACATGTTTTAGCCTCTTTTCAACGCCATATCTGCGAAAATCTCATCGTTTCGGATGGACGCCGCAATCAGACGGTCGTAGCCTTTGAGCGAAGCGCTTAATGCGTGCACCAGGCGTGTGCGCTCCGTTTCGTCGAGAAGTTCCGCTTTGTTCAAAAATAGAACGCGGTATGCGTGATGGGGCGAATTTTTCAAATATTCGTCGCGGTCATTAAGGATTGCGGCTGCATTCTCCGCGGTCATGAAGTCGGCCTCCCGAAGTCCCGTCTTGGCGCGGAAACGGTCAAAACGGCAGATGTTTTCTTCTCCGAGTGGATTGATAAACGCATCCGCACCAACTACCACAAACTGACAGTCTGTGCAGTCCGGTACGGGCGGCTCCCACTCCGCGTACGCCTTAAACGGTTTTCGCCGCGCGCCGTCCGCTTCGACAAGCAGCCAATCCGCCGCGCTGTCCCGGCAGATTACGCCGATCTCTCCGGGGTGGTACCCCGCAAGTTTTTCACCTGCCATCGTTTCCGCAATTGTGATGACAGTATGCTCGCGCGTTGCGTTGATTGTTTTTACCGCATCCAGCGCGGGGCCGATAAAGCATAAATCCGCCTGTTCTTTCGACGGCGGGAAAATTTTGGTGGTGGTCGTTACTGCGATGCGACCGTTTTCTGAGAGTGTTTTTGCGAGTGAAAACATAAGCGACGTTTTACCTCCGCCGCCTGTAAAAGCGATCACGCGGAAGTCTTTGAAATTTAGCAGAGAAAAAAGTTTTTTCGCAAAACCGGTCCGGACGTCAAATGTTTCCAATGTAGGTCACCCCGGGAATTATCATAACAGATAAATCAAATCTTTATACCGGACGAACTGGCGTCCGGCGCTGCCCAAAAGGAAACTTTAGAAGACGAAATATTAATTGTGTCAATTACATTCTAACTTGGTGTATAATCAGGCCGAACAAAAGTATCACAATATTAAAGGGAGTGTTGTCTATGAGCTTGATTCTGGGATTCTTTTTCATCTTTCTCATCCTTGCCATCGGCGATGTAGTCTCGGCCAAAACGAAGGCTTTTGTTCCGTCTGTTTTTGTCGCGGCCGCATTGTTTGTAGCGGGATACTGGAGTAACTTTCTTCCACTTGATATCGTGGAAAAAACCGGGCTGGGCAATCCGCTTGCGACCGTAGCGATGTACGTCATCATCGTCCATATGGGAACGATGATGAGCATTCGCGAACTGATCTCCGAGTGGAAAACAGTTGCAATCGCAGCGGCAGGACTCGCCGGCATGATCGCGATGCTTTTGACCGTCGGCGCGGCTGTGATTGGATGGGAAGCGGTTGTAATCGGAACGCCTCCTCTCTCAGGCGGCATCGTTGCCGCGATCATGATGACGGAGGCGGCTGCGGCCAAAGGACTTGTCGGCCTTTCCGTTCTCGCGACGGTTATTTACGTCATGCAGGGGTTCGTGGGATATCCGCTTACGGCGTGGTGTCTGAAGTTTGAAGGCAAGCGCCTCCTCGCGATTTACCACGAGGGCGGCGAAGAACTGGCGAAACTATCTTCTTCAAAAGAACAGGAGAAGATGGAAAAGAAAAAAATGATCCCGCCGATGCCGGAAAAATATCAGACGACGTTTACGCACCTCGCCGTGATTGGGGCGGTTGCATATGTTTCCGATATGCTGGCGAAATATATTAAGCTCGGCTTGACGAGCATTGACCCGTCATATGCGGCATATGCGCTGCATCCGCTCGTTATCTGCCTGATTGTCGGCTGCATCGCGGCAGAACTCGGCATCATCGAGCGCAGGCCGCTCAACAAAGCAGGGTCGTTCGGGTTCATCATGGCGACGATCATGGCCTTTATCATGGGTATGCTGAACCGCTCGACGCCAGAGATGATGATGGAAATCACGGGCCCGCTTGCCGGGATCATCGTAATCGGCGTTATCGGCCTGGTGGTCGGCGCGGCTGTCGCGGGCAAAATTTTCGGCTACCAGAGATATATGGCGATTGCGCTCGCACTGACGGCGCTTTACGGTTTTCCGCCCAACTACATCCTGACGGATGAAGCCGCGAAGGCGCTCGCCGGGAACAACGAAGAATACGATTTCCTGATGGGGCAGATGCTGCCGAAGATGCTTGTCGGAGGATTTATCACGGTCACAATCACCTCGGTTATCCTTGCGGGCGTTTTCATCAATATGCTTTAATCGAGAAACAGGAGGCACTAAAAAATGGACGCAGTAAAAATCAAACAGAGAGCGCAGGAAATTTTTCCGGAAATAACCGAGATGCGGCATTATTTGCATGCGCATCCGGAACTTTCCTGGCAAGAAGTTGAAACGAGCAAATTTATCGAAACGAAGCTCAAAGAACTTGGTTACACGAATATCAAACGCGGTTTCGGCGGTACAGAGTCGGGCGTGACGGCAGATTTGGTCGCTAATCCGTCCGGCCCCTGCGTTGCGCTTCGCGCCGACATCGACGCGCTGCCGCTTGCGGAGCAGAATACCTGCGCGTATAAATCGACGGAGGAATCCGTTATGCACGCTTGCGGTCACGACGGGCACATTTCGTGCCTGCTCGGGGTCGCAAAGCTGCTTGCGGAAATGAAGGATCAGCTGCCCGGTAAAGTTCGCCTGATTTTCCAGCCCGCGGAGGAAAGCGGCAAACGTTCCGGCGCGAAAGAAATGATCGCGGGCGGCGCGCTTGACGGTGTAGACGCGATTGGCGGCATGCACCTTTGGTCGTTCGTACCGACAGGCATCGTGCAGTGGAAGAATGGCCCCGTTATGGCTTCCGCGGACGGATGGAACGCGGTCATCACGGGCAAGGGCGGACACGGCGCAATGCCGCATGAAGCGATTGACCCGACCATCGCCGCCGCGAATTTTATCGGTGCGATACAGACGATCGTCAGCCGCGAGATGAACCCTGTCGACACGGTCGTCGTGAGCCTGGGCAAACTCTTGTCCGGCGATGCGTTCAACATTATTCCGCCCAAGGTGGAGCTCGTGGGGAATATCCGCACGTTCAACCCGAAGGTGCGTGAGGAAATGGAAGGCCGCCTGCGCAGAATCGCGGACGGGATCGCAGCCGCCTATCGCTGCACAGCTGAGCTCAATGTCGATTACTATTATCCGAGCGTCATCAACCACGCGGGCGCGACGGACGTGCTGCGCGAGGCCGCGAAAGCGATAGTGGGCGAGGAAAACATGCAGGAATCCCCGTTGCTGATGGTCTCGGAGGACTTCAGCTTCTTCCAGCAGAAAATTCCCGGCACGTTCTATTTCGTTGGCGTCGGCAGCAAGGAAAAAGGTACGGACTACCCGCACCATTCGCCGCATTTTAACATCGACGACGACGGATTGCCCGTCGCGATCGCAGTTATGACGTCGTTCGCGGTTTCCATGCTGGAAAAAATGAGCGACAAAACGTTTAAAGCGTAACAAAATTATTTCTCGAATAAAAAAGAGGGGCTGGCGATATATACTGCCGGCCCCTCGCTTTTTTGTTTATGAAACGCTAGATGCGCATCTCTTCTTTCACTTCTCTGAAAGCCGCGATCGCTCTGTCCAAATCTTCTTTTGTGTGTCCCGCGGAAACCTGTGTCCTGACTCTTGCCCTGCCCTTCGGCACGACGGGGAAGGAAAAGCCCGTTACGTAAATTCCTTTTTCGAGCAGGCGGGAGGCGAACTCTGTCGCGGTCGTCGCGTCGTAGAGCATGATCGGCACGATCGGGTGTTCGCCCGGCAGGATGTCGAAGCCCAGTTTCGCCACTCCTTCGCGGAAATATTTTGTGTTCGCGTGGACGCGGTCGCGCAGTTCGGTCGATTCTTCGAGCATCGCGATCACTTCGAGCGACGCCGCGGCGATTGCGGGCGCGAGCGTATTGGAGAAAAGATAAGGCCTGCTGCGCTGCCGCAGCAGTTCGATGATTTCCTTCCGTCCGCTCGTGTAACCGCCGGAAGCGCCGCCAAGCGCTTTTCCGAGTGTTCCCGTAATGATGTCGACGCGCCCTTCCACGCCGCAGTGCTCATGCGTGCCTTTGCCGCGCGCGCCCATGAAACCGACCGCGTGGCTGTCGTCGACCATGACGAGCGCGTTGTATTCGTCCGCGAGATCGCAAACGCTTTTTAAGTCGGCGATGTAACCGTCCATGGAAAAAACACCGTCCGTCGCAATCAATTTGACGGGGCAGTCCTTCGCCGCTTCGAGCTGCGCTCTCAGATCCGCCATGTCGTTGTTTTTATAGCGGAAACGTTTTGCCCGGGAAAGGCGCACGCCGTCTATGATGCTTGCGTGGTTGAGCTCGTCGCTGATGATCGCGTCTTCCTCGCCCGTAATGGTTTCGAACAGTCCGCCGTTCGCGTCGAAGCAGGAAGAATAGAGAATCGTATCTTCGGTGCCGAGAAATTTGCTGATCGCAGCTTCCAGGTCTTTGTGGAGCTGCTGCGTGCCGCAGATAAAACGGACTGACGCAAGGCCGTAACCCCATCTGTCGTACGCGCGTTTCGCGGCGTCAATCAGACGCTGGTTGTTTGCGAGGCCGAGATAGTTGTTCGCGCACATATTGACGACGCCTTTTTTTGCGGTCGTGTCGATCACGTCGCGCTGCGGGGATGTGATAATGCGTTCTTCTTTATAGAGCCCCTGTTCCCTGATTTCCGCGATTGTGTTTGCGATTTTGTCGAGTGCTGTTTTTCTCATGCGGCTGCCTCCTAAATGTTTTGCCAGTCAAGGACTACTTTGCCGGACTTTCCGCTGTTCATGACGGCGAAGCCCTCTTCAAAATCGCGTACGTCGAAGTGGTGCGTGATGACCGGCGTGACGTCGAGTCCGCTCTGCAGCATGGCCGTCATCTTGTACCATGTTTCATACATTTCGCGTCCGTATATGCCCTTGAGCGTGAGTCCGTTAAAAATAACCTTGTCCCAGTCGATTTGCGTGCCCTGTTTCAGAAGGCCGAGAATCGCGATGCGCCCGCCGTTCGACATAACGTCGACCATGCCTGAAAAGGCATGCGGACTGCCGGACATCTCAAGCCCGACGTCGAAGCCCTCGCGCATGCCCAACTCGTGCATGACTGATTTCGCGTCTTCTTTTGCCGCGTTGAACACGTGCGTCGCACCCATTTTTTTCGCCAGATCAAGCCGATATTCATTGAGGTCGCTCACGACGATGTGCCGCGCTCCGACGTGCCGGCAGATTGCCGCAGCCATGATCCCGATAGGCCCGGCGCCTGTGATTAGCACGTCCTCCCCGACGAGGTTGAACTCAAGCGCGGTGTGCGTTGCGTTGCCGAGCGGGTCGAAGCAGGAGATCACGTCGTCGCTGATATCCGGGCTGCAGCGCCAGACGTTGGAAGAGGGGATAGAGAGGTATTGCGCGAACGCGCCGTTCCTGTTTACGCCGACGCCCTGCGTGTTGGGGCAAAGGTGCCTGCGTCCGGCGAGGCAGTTGCGGCAAGTTCCGCAGACGAGATGTCCCTCTCCGGACACGCGCTCTCCGATTTTCCACCCGCCGACGTTCGCGCCGACGGCTTCTATCGTGCCGACAAATTCATGGCCGATTGTCATGGGCGTTTTGATCGTTTTTTGAGACCATTCGTCCCAGTTGTAGATGTGTACGTCCGTGCCGCAGATGGATGTTTTTTTAATTTTGATCAGAACGTCGTTGGGGCCGACTTCGGGCACGTCGACTTCCCGCATCCAGAGGCCGAGTTCCGGTTTCTCTTTGACAAGCGCGAGCATCTTTTTTGTCATATTCAGCACCTCTTTATTGTTTTGCGTTAATTTTTCAGAATCACCTTTTATTTATTGGCTTATTTGTGCAAATCTCAACGTAAAATTAGGCGTATATATAAAACACTTTCGTCTTTGGATATTATAACAGGCCGTGCAAATTTCGTTTACAGGTTAATTTTGATTTTTCAACACGCGTGATCAAGGCTGCGGATAGCGGGATTTAATCTGCGCTTGTGCAAAAGTAGGGGGATACGCCCTGCGGAAACATTCGGGCGTTTCGAGAGCCTTGTATGGATGGACCCGTGTGAATGATTATGCGCCATGATAACCTCCTGTGAAACGGGCTTTTATTCATTATAGCCCTCGCTTCAAAGGATGTGGAAAAATAGTGCTGATATTATTACTGGTTTTGTTGGCGGTGGTTTGCGAGGTTATTGCTTTTGCGCGGCGACGATCAGCATCATGGGGCGGCGCAGCTCGTCACGCATGTCGGGGATAGCGTCGAGCATCGCCTGTTCAGGCTGCGGCTCTATAATTGCGTTGATCATAAAGCCCGTCTGCAGTAAATCGTTCAGGTAGGTTGTGAGCGTTTTGTGGTACTTCACGATTTCCTCGCCGAGAAAACTGGCGTTCCGCGGACCTTCGTTGAAGTAGCGATCGACAGGCCAGTGCTGTTTTTCGCCTTTGTCTCCGTAATGCCAATCCTGCGAACCATATGCAGTGAAAACCGGGTGTTCCACGGAAAAGATAAAATGTCCGCGCGTGGTCAGGCAAGCGGAAATTTTTTCGCAGATGGCCTGGAACGACTTCACGTAGTGGAACGTCAGGGAGCTGATGACGACATCGAAAGAATTCGCGGAGAAATCAATGTCTTCGACCGGCATCAGCAGATATTCGATCTTTGGTGAATCAGTCATGCGCTTTGCTTCGCGCAGCATATTTTTCGAAAGGTCGACGCCGATTACGGACGCCGCGCCCTGCTCAACGGCATAACGGCAGTGCCAGCCGAATCCGCATCCGAGGTCCAGCACGCGCTTGCCCGTAAAATCCGGCATTAATTTCTGCAGCGCGGGCCATTCACCCGCACCCGCCAGACCTTTTTTGGAGCGTTCCATGCCGTTGTATTTTTCAAAAAATATTTCGTCGTCGTATTTGTTTTCTTTCATGTTTACGTTATTGCTCCAACGTCATATCGCCGGGGCGAATCAGTCCCATTTTTCGCATGACTTCCGCGATGACGAGCGTGAGTACGGCGGGCAGGATGAAGTGCATGAGCGCAATCTGCGTCAAAACGGCAGGGCTGGACCCCATCGCGTCGATCGCGCCAAACTGGCCCACGAATCCGCTTGTGCCCATTCCGGCGCCGGAGGGGATGTTCTCCATTTTAAAAAGAAGCGTGGAGAACGGTCCCAGGATAAAACTCGCAAGCGTAGGCGGTACCCAGATAAGGGGGTGGCGTACGATGTTCGGCATTTGGAGCATCGACGTTCCGATTCCCTGAGAGAGCAGCCCCGAAACGCCGTTTTCGCGGTAGCTCATGACGGCGAAGCCAATCATCTGCGTCGAACAGCCGACACAGGCAGCTCCGGCCGCCAGCCCCGACAAATTCAGCGAGACCGCGATAGCCGCGCTTGAGATTGGAAGCGTCAGGATCATACCCATGACCATCGAAACGATCGCGCCCATCGGGCCGGGCTGTAACTCCGTCGCGCGCATGATCATGACGCCGAGCGCGGTCATGAGCGCACTAACGGGAGGGCCTACGAATTTTGCGGCGGCCATCCCCGCAATTGCAGTGCCGGACGGCGTTGCGATAATGTCGATGCGCGTTTCTTTCGAAATGATTTTTCCGCATTCCGCTGCCACGATTGCGCCGAGAAACGCGCCGACCGGGCCGCCCCACAGATTGCCTGCGTAGCCGACGCCCGCACAGGCAAACAGCACCATTGGCGGCGCTTTTAGCGCCTGCGCGATTGCAATAGCGATTGCGGGGCCGACCATTGCGCTCGCCATGCCGCCGAACTCGACGAGGAACGGCACGTTCGCTTTGGTGCCGACCGTCTTTAAAATAAGGCCCGTAATCAGAGAGGCGAAAAGCCCGACGCCCATTGCTCCCAGAGCGTCGACGAAATAACGTTTGAACGAAAACTCCACGCCTTTTCTTTTCAGAAACGCGGCGAACTTTTCTATTGACAAGCTTGAAGCACCTTCTTCATGTACGGCGTAAGTTGCGATATCCAGAGCATTGTAATAAAGCGCGGTGGATTTAACAAGTGCCATGCTGCCATATATCACATAAATTCTGTAAATGTTATACTTTGTTGAGTCTATGGGATGGAAGGAGAATTTTCATGCATACGGCAAGCATTTTAAATAACGTGATTGGCCCCGTGATGCCCGGGTCGTCCAGTTCTCACACCGCGGGACCCTACCATATCGCGAAAATTTGCAGGAGTTTGCTCGGCGCGCTGCCGGAAGAAATTTCTTTTACCTTTGAACCGGAGTCGTCGATTGCGGCGGTTTATCGTGAGCAGGGCAGCGATCTTGCGCTGATCATGGGCATACTCGACCTTCCTCTGACGGACGTTCGTTTCAAGCAGATCGAAGCATTGTATCCTTCATTTGGCGTAAAAATCGACTTCAATGTGGAACATTTTGAAGAGGCGGCGCACCCGAATAGTATAAAAATCAAGGCGCGCATGAAAGACGGTGTGACTTTCTCCGCCGTAGCGGATTCGACGGGGGGCGGTTCGCTGCTTTTTCGGTATTTGAACGACTGGCCTGTGGAGTTGACCGGCGATGCGTACCATATCGCGCTTGAAGCGGAGAGCGAAAAATCGTTTGATTTAATAAAATACGTATCCGCATTTGGAAATCCAGCGGCGCAGACGGACGGCGAACGAACCTTTTTCGTCGTGAGCACGCCGTTTCCGCCAGCGGGCGAGAAGTTGGATGAAATCAAAAAAATGCAAGGGGTATTATCGCTTTTTACGGCGCGTCCTGTCTTTTACTCCCTGCGCGGCGAACAGCTCTTTGCCTCCGGCGCCGAGATGGTTACTTATGCGGAAGAAAACGGACTTACGTTGGGGCAGGCGGCACTGAAGTATGAGGCAAAACTCCTTGGAATGCCGGAAGAAGCACTGAACGAAGAAATGGACCGCAGGCTCCAGGTTATGATCGACGCGGTAGCGCTCGGACTCTCGGAAAAAAGTCCAACGATGTTCCTGCTGCAAAACAAAGCGCGCGGTATCATGCAGGCGGAAAAAGATGGCAAACTTGCGCTTGGCGGCATTCACACGCGCGCAGCGGCGCGCGCAATGGCGGCGATGGAGGTTAATAGCGGACAGGGGATTGTTTGCGCTGCGCCGACTGGCGGCTCGGCGGGCGTTGTTCCGGGTATTGTTGTAACGATGCTTGAAGATTTAAAAATAAAACGTGAAGATGTTGTGCGTTCCCTTTGGGCAGCGGGTGCGGTCGGCTGGGTTCTTGCCACGCGCGGCACGTTTGCGGCCGAAGTTTGCGGCTGTCAGGTAGAAATCGGTGCGGCGGGCGCGATGGGCGCGGCGGCGGTTGTCGAAGTTGCCGGCGGTAGTGCGCAGCAGGCGGCCGATGCGGGCGCGATCATGTTCCAGAACGCGATGGGCCTTGTCTGCGACCTTGTGCAGTCGATCGTCGAGATCCCGTGCCACACGCGCAACGGCTCCTTTGCCTCGCAGGCTTTTATCTGCGCGGATATGATCCTCGGTGGATATTACAACGCCGTTGGCATCGACGATACGGTTGACGCGGTCTATGCGAGCGGGCAGATGCTGCCGCTTGAACTTCGCTGTACGTCGCTTGGCGGAATGGCCGTTACGCCCTCAGCGCTTAATATTCCTCGCATCAGGTGAGAACGCGGAGCAAACGCGCAAATAGTTTAGAGAAACTTAAATGAGGCCCTCGGCGTAGTACCCATACGCCACTGGGCCTCATTTTTCATGGTTCGTCGTTATTCGCACGTTATGACTGGATTTTCGTGAAGCGGAAGGCCTATACCTACAGCAATGTCCGCTGGACGGGGTGCGCAATCTCAGGCAGCAGTTCCCACACCAGTTCGCGTTTTGCGTCCAGATTCTCAAGCGCCTCCAAAGAAATCGTCCAAATCTCGCAGGGGTTGGCGTTTTCGACGAGCGTTTTTCCAAAAATGGAGAGCGCATCGGCTATTTTTCGCGCGTCGTGGTCTTTCTCCGTCGTAAAGATGAGCCAGCTCACGCTGTCCTGCTCCTGCGTGTCACGATCGACGTAGCCCGGTATCTGCATGCGGCGCAGATAGTTGAGCCACAGGTGGAACTGTCCGATTTTTTCAAGGTTGGTCTCCATCGTTTCTCCCGGCGTCGTGAACAGAAAACGGTCCGAGTTGATCAACCTCAAAGGATCGTTTTGGTGTCCGGGGAATTCCTTATACTGCATAAAATCGTAGCGGCATAAATAGAGCAGGTCGACGTCCATACTGCCGAACGAGGCGTTGATGTTTTGCGCCCAGGCATCGATCTGTTCCTTCGGCACATAATCCGTTCTGCGCGCGTCGATTGTAACGGGCGGAAAATCGCGCTCCATTGCCTGATATGCCGCCGATTCAGGATAGCGCCATCTCAGGTCGTCTTTAAGGGAAAAAAGAGGCGCTTCTTTTATATCCGGCAGATAGGTCAGACTTGCGCGCGGGATAAACTCTTTGATGCCCCAGCGCTGTACGTGCGCGCCGTCCAGAAGCAGGCGCAGCTTTGTGCGGAAGACATCTTTGGCCGGCGCCCCGGATGCGCGCCCAGGCTCTTCTTCGATGAAAAGCTCGCGCGCGGCAGTTTCAAACTCCGTCACTCCTGCGTCAGTTAAAGTGTAAATTCCGTTCTGAACGTGTAAAACGCCGGCCGCGACAAGTCCTGGCAGGTGCGAAACATCCTCCCCCGTCCGTTCGAGCAGTTCCTCCGTCCAGCATGGATCTTCCTTCGTGAAACGGGTAATCAGCGCTTTCATTTACATCCCTCCAAGTCCGGATAATCAAATTATATCCCCTTTTCGCGCGCGTACCAAACAAAGAAAAAACGTAGTTTTTCGAGTGGGCGGATCTATTTTTCTCCAGGCTGGGACGATTGGTACTTGCGTTTTGTAAAAAAGTGGAATAGAATATCCATTATTCCGTTATCTTTTGTACACATAAGGAGGGAAGACAATGAACCCGATCGTAAGCCTGCCGGATCCGCTCATTCTGGGACTGCATGCGTTAGTTCAGCTTGCGCTTGCGAATGGAGAATGTATGTCGACGCACCAAATCGCTGCGGCAATTGGCACGACGGAGCCGCACCTCTCGAAGGTTTTACAGCGCCTGAACAGGGGTGGCTTGATCAAATCCGTGAGAGGCCCGGGCGGCGGATATAAGCTGGATTGCGTTCCGGGGGAGACGCCGCTTCATCCGATTTTTGAACTGCTTGGCGGTCCGTTTGAGCCCAAAGGCTGTGGGCTGGACGGCTGCAAGAAAAAAGGCTGTTTCATCGGCGGGATGATGGACGAACTCACGCGCGCGTTCCTTCATTATCTGGATTCAAGGAAATTGTCAGATCTGATCCATTATTATAAGGGTTCCATCCCTGTGGAGATAGAAATTATCGTTACGACGCCAAGTCACGGAAAGTGGCATGCGAAAAATAAAAAATAATGATTTTTGGGAAGGGTTGAGTGATTTGGATTTCAAACGTTTCATCTGTGCTGTGCTGTTTTTTTCTCTCTTAATGCCTGCCGCGGCTTTCGCTGACGGTTTTGGGGTTGTCGAGTGGTCGGCGGGGGGCGTCGCGATGGGCGAGGCCTATATGTTCTCGGAAAATGACCCCTCAATCCTTGCGTACAACCCGGCGAGAATGACAAAAATGACCGGGCGTATGTTCAGCACGGGTGTGACCTATATCAACCCGCGCGGTGAAACCACGTTCCACGGAGGCCCGTCGAACGGCGAGACATGGAGCAATTCGGAAGCGCCCGCTTACGTGCCGCAGTTCTTCTACGTAGACAAGGTCAACGAAAAAGTGGCGTGGGGACTTGGACTTTTTACAAGATTTGGAAACTCCTCCCAGTTCGACAGCAATTTTCCCGGAAAATATGACAGCTACAAGGCGAAAATCACGAGCGTAAGCGCGCAGCCCACGCTCGCGTGGCAGGCGACGCCGAAACTCTCGCTTGCCATCGGTGCGGACATCATGTACATGAAGCTGGAGGCGTGCAAAAAACTGCCGACCTCTATCCTTGCCGCGCAGGCTGGAATTCCCGGTATCCCCGACGCAAATTTTGCTCTTGAGGGCGACGGCTGGGGATATGGCTGGAACATTGGTCTGAACTACGACTTTAACGACAGAACCTCTTTTGCAGCCGTCTACCGCTCGAAAGTTGACATGGAACTGAACGGCGACGCGGACCTCACCTTTCCCGGCGTGAGCACGGGCGGCGGCGGTGAAGTGACGCTCCCCGACAGTTTAACGCTTGGTATTGGCCATAAGTTCAACGACAGGACAAGGATCGAATTCGGCGCCACCTACACAAGATGGAGCACGTACGACAACCTGACGATCAACTTCGACTCTTCGATCCTTCCCGCACCGTTCCCTTCAACGACGCAGACGGTCAGCATCAAGGACTGGGAAGATGTGTGGCGTTTCCAGATTGGTGTGGAACACAAAATGGACGAACGCTGGAGCATCATGTTCGGTTATGCCTACGACAACAACCCGATGCCGGATAAATACATGGACTACATGGTTCCGACCGGCGACAGGCAGACCGCGAGCCTGGGCTTCAAATACCGCAACAGAAACAGCGAATGGATCTTTGCGTACGGCTACATGTGGATTCAGGACCGCACGATCAACGGCCACGGGTATGATTTCGTCTATTCGGATACCTACAGCAACGACGCGCATATCCTGTCGCTCAGCTACATCCTGCGGCTTAAGTAAGACCCTGTAAGAATTTTCTTTGCAATAGCAAAAATAGAATTCGCCCTGCTGTCATAAAACGGCGGGGCGTTTTTTTGCGTTGTTTTCTTGAAGCTTTCCTGAGATAGCGGTATAATGCGGCAAAGACCAATTGAGGTGCAGCCATGGAACCGGAGACGCTTTGTATTATCGGAAATGCAAGGTCGCAAATAGGCAATCCGATTACGCACCAGTTTTCTGCGTTTTTCATCACGTTTATCGTGGAAAGCGAAACTGGTAAGATTGTTGATGCAGAAGCGTCAGTTGTTTTGCAGACGACAAACAAGTATTTAAAAAATTTGTTTCTGGGCCAGTTTTTGGCCGCAGTCGACGCGGATTTTGAAGAAAAAATCAGACGAAGTTACCTGGGCTCCTCACAGAAGGCAATCATCGTTGCGTATAAAGACGCGGTGAAGAAGTACCGCTCTTGGAAAAACGGAGTCATTATAACGGAATAGCCGCCTTTAGAAAAAGCTGGCAAGAGAAAATATTGCAGCGGTAAAAAAGAGCCGGGATCTTTTACAGACCCCGGCTCTTAAACGTCTGTCCCTGCGAAATGCTTTCAGGCCTTCGAAGGTGCAAAAGCATCGTAGACGATCTTTCCAGCGTCTGCGCAGAAGGCGCAGCCCGCCAAACGGTTTGGGATGTCTCCGGTCAACGCTGCGACGATAACAGGAGTATCGGATCTGTGGAACAGAATCCCCGCGTCATGTTCGCGGCCCGGCAGTTCTCCCGTTTTGTGCGCGATGATGGCTTCGAGGTCGTCCGCGTCTTCAAACGGAAATTTCGCGGGAAGCTTAGGAATATTTTTCTGCACGGACAGCATGTCGAGCATGCGTCCGCCGTGTGCCTGGATACGCTCCAGAACGTTTGCGAGGTCGCGCGCCGACGTGAAGTTGTCGCGTCCTTGTTTCTTCGCTTCGAAGTCCATGAATTTGCGGCCAAGCACGGTCTCTTTCGAGCCGATCTTTTCAATCGCGGCGTTAATCGCGCCGATTCCGAGCCTGTCGATCAGGATGTTCGCGGCGGTATTGTCGCTCACCGCGAGCATCAGCAGCGCGATGTCCTCGAGGCGGAGTTGCGCGCCCGCGCGCACCATATGTAGCATGCCGCCTTCGACGCGGTCGCTCTCCTTGTAAGCGTACGTTTCGTCCAGGCTGAGCTTGTTCGCATCCGCCGCTTCGAAAAGCGTCCACAGGATAAAAAGCTTTATCATGCTGGCCGCAGGCGTACGCGTTGCTGCGTTGTGCTCGAACGTATCGCCGCTCACGATATCCTTTACAAAGAGGGATGTTTCAAAAGGGGTTGCGGCAGCAAGCTGCCGCAGCCCTTCCCGCACAGAGGCGATTTTTTGCGTCATATGAAGAGGCCTCTGATGATCACGTAGATCGTTGTGAATAGAACGATCAGCCATCCGTTGCAGAGGACCGACTTTAAGTCATTGGACCGCGCAAGTCCCATCTGTCCCTGCATGTCGCCCTCGGGGAAGGCGAAAGAGGTCATCTGAGAGCCGACCAGGAGGACGATGACCCAAGTCGTCATCGGCACGTTGAGCGCAACGGCAAGCGGCAGGAACATTTTGTTGATGACCTCCGCCTGTGCGACTGCCGCACCGGGAACGCCGAAGATGCCGACCATGGTCGCGATCGTGACGAAAACCGCCGCGCTGCTGTTTTCAACATAGGGAGCCAGATAAACGGTGATCGCTTCGAATGCGCCCGCATCCGCGATGAAATTGATGAACGGATCGAGCAGTACGAAGAAGAAGAACAGCCAAATGAGGTTCTTCGCGCCTTCGCAGATCGCGTCGATGATCTCGACAAGGGTCAAACCGCCCGCAAGTCCCGTGAAGAGCGCCGTAACGCCCATGATCGGGAGGACGAACGTCGAGCCGCCTTCAATGGCGATCCCGTATCCGACGAGGACGATCATAGTCGCCGCAAACACGAATGCGGCGCGCTTCGCTTTGACCGCGTCCTTCACTGCGAGTTTCGACTCGTCGCCGGATTCCTCTTCATACTTGTTGATCCCGCGGTATTTTTTCTGCACGCGCCCTGCCCAGAAGAAAGTCGTAAGCCACATGATGATTGAAACAGGGAGCCCCGCGTTCAGGACGACCTGGGGATAGGAGAGTCCTGTGAATTCCATAAGCGCGACGACGGGAGGCGTAAACGGCCCGAGGAAAAGACCGGTCGCGCCCGCGCCATGCAGGAGTACCGCCATTGCGTTCGGCGCGATGCCGACGGAAGCGGCGATTGGAATTAGGATCGGCGCAAGAATCGCGTTGCCGCCGGCCATTGTGCCGAGCAGGCTTACGATGATGACGGAACAGATCATAACGACCGCAAAAGCTTTTCTCTCGGAGTCCACTTTCATCTTGCTTGTCACCATCGCGACAAGAATGTGGACGACGCCCGTGCGCTTCAATACCTGCCCGAGTCCGCCGCCGAGCAGAATGATCATCCCGATGTAACCGAGGAACGATCCAAGCCCGCCGCGAATGCCCGAAGCAACTTCCATAATTCCATGTCCGCCCATTACGGCGGCGACCAACATACCGGCCAGGACCGCGACGATCTGCCCGTATTTCGTAAAGCAAAGCGCAATGTAAACGACGAGCGGGAGTAAGCCCCACAGAGAGGGTGTTACTGATGCATCCATAATTTCTCCTCCTTTTTATATTGATCCGTTTTTATTTGTGTTATAAGAACATAACGCATGATCGAACTTCTTTGCTACAGCCATTCTATACCGGAAACGGATTCGACTCCAAACCCCGGCGTGGCGTTCGGCGTAATCACGGCCCCGTCGTACTGCGGACCGCCCTTCGTTGGGTCCGTTTTGCTCAAAAGCGGGCCGTCGATGTCGGCGCGTGTAATCGTGTCATAGGCGGAAGCCAGATGCACGGCCGCAGCGGAGGAAATTCTTCCCTCCAGCATCACGCCCATCATCGCCTTCGCACCCATCGCGTCCGCGACCGCGACGATCTGTCGCGCCGCTTTGATACCGCCGCACTTCATGAGCTTGATGTTGACCATATCCGCCGCGCCGCTTTCGAGAATTCTGATTGCGTCGCCCGGCGCCCAGCAGCTTTCGTCCGCGACGACGGGAAAGGGAGAGCGTTGCGTGACAAAGGCCATGCCTTTCAGGTCGTGTGCTTTTACCGGCTGTTCCACGATATCGATGTTGAACCCTTCGCTCTCGATGTGCTCTAGCAGGCGAACGGCTTCTTTCGGCGTCCAGCCTTGATTCGCGTCGATGCGGACTTTCATCCCGTCACCGACGGCGCTTCGGATCGTCCGCAGCCGAAGCAGGTCTACCTCCGAATCGATTCCGAGCTTAATCTTGATCGTGTCGAAACCGCTTTCCTTCGCCGCGATGGCGTCGGCGGTCATCTTTTCCGGCGTATCCACGCTCACCGTGACGTCCGTTTTGATTTGTTTGCCGGAGCCGCCGAAAAGCTGCCACGCGGGACGGCCGATGGAACGTGCCCAAAGGTCGTGCAGCGCGATATCGACGGCCGCTTTTGGGCTCGTATTTCCCTTGATGGAGTCGTTGAGGCGTGCAAGGCAGTCCTCAAGTTCTTCCGCATTTGCGCCCAAAAGCTGCGGTCTGATCGTGTCGCCGATCGCGCCGACGATGGAACCAACCGTATCGCCCGTGACTTTTGCCGTTGGAGGCGCCGCGCCCCATCCGGAAACCTCTGCGTCCGTCTCGATTTTTACGATAACCTCGACCATTTCGTCGACGCACCGGACGGCAGTTTTAAAAGGTGTTTTAAGCGGAGTTTTCAAGGTACCTATTTTTATGTCGGTAATCTTCATACTCTTCACCTCCTTTCAAATACTGGGTCTAAAAAAACGGCGCCCTCTAAAACCTGCTCGTGCAGATTTTGAAGGGCGCCGGATCTTTTCTAACATTACTGACTGTGTGCGACAGCCAGGCAGATAGATAAGGCAGCTCATTTATTCAATTAATCGTATTATACTTTGTAACAGTGCGGAGTTCAAGTGCCGCGGCGAAACAGGATTAATATAATTGTAATATTCAGAATTCACTTAATACGTAACAAAACACTTGCCAATTCCCCGTATTGTTGTAAGCTATGGCTGTGCGATTCATACGATTATGATCATGCGGCAAAATCACTGCCCATGATCCGGGAGGCATACCGATGGCAACGCAAGACTTTTTTTCTGATCTGGCGCGGTTCAAAAAGCTAAACGCGATTCCGGTCAGAACGACGATCGAAACGGCGTTTTACGGTAACAATGTGGTGCGCGTGAACGATCTGCACCATGCTTACGAACTCGCAAAAAACAGCCCCGGGACGATAGAACTGACGGGCATGCCAGTCCACCGCCCCAAAGAGTTGGGCCTTCCCGAAGATTCGAACGTACTCCTGTTTAACGACGGCGCGATATTCGGACGCTGTGCCGCCGCGCGGCGTATCGTCGGATACCCCGACGTCCCTGTCGCGAACCTTTGCACGGTCGTGCGCGAGGCGGTGTACGGCGCGCGGTACAAAAAATTCTACCATGCGCAGGCAGTGATCGGTCTTGACGAAGATTTCATGGTCAAGGCGAACATCATGCTTCCGGAAGGGTTCGAAAACAGCCTGTACAGCTGGATGCTGAACTTCCAGTACATGAACGACGAGTACAGGGCGCGGTACGCGGAATCGAGACCGCTTGAAAACGACGGAGAACTCTTCGTCTTTGCGGACCCGGACTGGCGTCACCCCGACTACCCGCTCGGCCTGGCATTCTTCTCGCCCGAGCAGAACTGCGCGGCCATCCTGGGCATGCGCTACTTCGGCGAATTCAAAAAAGGCACGCTGACGCTCGCGTGGGGCGCGGCCGCGCGCAACGGCTACGCATCCTGCCACGGCGGCCTCAAGCGCTACGCGCTCAAAGACGGCAGTGACGACAAGTATGTGCTCGCCGTATTCGGGCTTTCCGGCTCCGGTAAGTCCACGATTACGCACGCGAAACATAAGAACAAATACGACGTTACCGTCCTGCACGACGACGCGGTCATCATCAACGTAAAGGAAAAATACGCGATCGCGCTCGAACCCGCTTACTTCGACAAAATGCAGGACTACCCGATGGGGTGCGAAGATAATAAATTCCTGCTCACGCTGCAAAACTGCGGCGTCGTGGAAAACGCGGAAGGCAAGCGCATCGTCGTCAGCGAAGACATCCGAAACGGCAACGGGCGCGCCGTCAAATCGCGCTTCTGGTCGCCGAACCGCATCGACCGCATCGACGAGCCGCTCAACGCTATCTGCTGGCTCATGAAAGACCCGACGCTGCCGCCCGTGTTGAAGGTGGACGGCCCCGCGCTGGCGTCCGTCATGGGCGCGACGCTCGCAACGCGCAGAACCACCGCGGAGCACCTTGCGCCGGGCGTTGACCCGGACGCGCTGGTCATCGAAAGCTACGCGAACCCGTTCCGTACCTACCCGCTCGCGATGGACTACATCCGTTTCCGCGCGCTTTTCGAAGACGGCGTCGAGTGCTTCATCCTCAACACGGGATTTTTCATGGATAAAAAAGTTGAAGCGAAACACACGCTTGGCGTCTTGGAGTCGATCGTCGAACGCAGGGCGAAATTCGTTCCGTTCGGCGGCATCCCCGGCCTTCAGACGATGGAAATTTCGGGCTTCAGCATCGATTTCACAAACTGGACCTACAAACAGCAGGTACTAAACCGCATGAACGACAGGCTGGAGTTCGTGAAATCGCGCGAAAAAGAAAAGGGCGGCATGGACGCGCTCCCGCCGGATGCGCTCGAATCGCTCCAGAAAGTCACCGCGTTCCTCAAAAAATAAAGAAATCTCGGCACACTAGCTTCGAAACCCGGCCTCCCAAGCCGGGTTTCTTTTGTGCTATTGCACCAATCTTTCTTTATTTCCCGCTAGCGTAAAAACGAACTATAATTAGAAAAAGATTGATAGCACATTGGAGGGGATTCTATGCGCATCGAAGCATTTGGCGTGGAAGAATGGATGAATACCTACGAGGACGACGCAAAGTACAACATCGCGGAGACCTGCGTCGAGTCGCTGACTGTGAGCGAATTGCTCGAAATGGCGGGCGAGACGGATACATTTTTTCAAAAACTGGCCGGCACGAAGCTCACCTACGGCGCGATACCGGGAAGCGCCGCGCTGCGCGATGAAATCTGCGGGCTGTACCACACCCCGAAGACCGCCGAGAACGTGATCGTCACGAACGGCGGCATCGGCGCGAATTTTCTGTCGCTTTTTACATTGGTCGAACCGGGCGACGAAGTCGTCGCGATCTATCCGACCTACCAGCAGCTTTACTCGCTTCCCGAGGCGTTCGGCGCGAACGTTCACCGGATGCGCCTCACGGAAGAGACGAACTTCCTTCCCGACATGACGCAGCTTGCTTCCGTCGTTTCCCGCAAGACGAAACTCATCGTGCTGAACACGCCGAACAACCCGACGGGCGCGCTCTTTTCCGAAAAAATGCTGCGCGAGATCGCGGCGATCGCGGACAAAGTCGGCGCGTGGGTGCACGTGGACGAAGTCTACCGGGGACTCGAACACAAAATGAGCTACAAAATTCCTTCGATCACCGACATCTACGAACGCGGCGTCGCGACCTCCAGCATGTCCAAGGTTTATTCGCTGGCGGGCCTGCGCCTCGGCTGGGTCACGGGGCCGAAAGACTTCATCGCGGACTGCTTCAAGCACCGGGATTACAACATCATCAGCTGCGGCATGATCGACGACGCGCTCGCGACGATGGCGCTGCGGAACAGGGACAAAATCCTCGCGCGTAACCTCGCGATTGTGAACGAAAACGTCGAGATTCTTGCCGACTGGGTCGAAAAAACGGCGGGCGTCAGCTTTGTGAAGCCCGTATCGGGCACCACGGCGCTCATAAAATATGAAACCGACATGGATTCCGAAGCATTTTGCAAAAAAATGTTCGATTACAACGGCGCGTTCGTCGTGCCGGGAAGCTGCTTCGAGTTCGAAAAACACTTCCGCATCGGCTACGCGCCGAAGGCCGAAGTGCTTCGCGAAGGGCTCGCCGCGATCTCCGATTTTATGAAAACGCTCTAAAAAATTAAAAAACAGGTAACGAAAAAAACGAGTTTCCGGCACGGACTGTTCCGCTGACCGGAGGCTCGTTTTTTCTTTTGAAATTTATATAGAAGCGTGCCGCCGGAATCGTTAAAAGCGAAGCGAAAGGCAGGACAGCCCGCCGTCCAGTTTCCGGTATTCCGAAGTATCCGTCACGACCACCTCGTAACCCGCTTCGCGCACCGCCTTTTCGACAGCCGGGTAGCCCGCCGGCACGATGACCTTGCCGTTGATCCAGATGCAGTTTGCCGCGTAGGCCTCTTCCTCCGGCACGAGAATCTTATTGAACTTCGCGAAATCCGGCTTGTCAATAAACTCACCCGAAACAAGCATGTTGTTGTCCTCGATATAATTGACGCCCGTCTTCAGGTGGAGCACGTGCTCGAGCGGAACTTCCGAGCCGGAGAGACCATGCCTTTCAAGAATCGCGACGAACTGCCGGATGCCTTCTTCGTTCGTGCGCGCGGAGCGTCCAACGTAGAAATGATCGCCGACCATCATCACGTCTCCGCCCTCGAGCGTTCCGGGCGCCGTAATGAATTCGATCTTCTCCGCGGGGAAGAACCGTCCGATCGTCTCCCGTATCCCCGCCGTTTCGCCGTTCCGGCTCTCCGCGCCGGGGTTGGTGATGATCGCGCACTTCCGCGTGATGACCGCAACGTCCTCCACGAAACAGGAGTCGGGGTATTCCTCGAGTGCCGGGAGCACCGTGACCTCGATGCCGCATTTTTTCAGCGCCTCGATATAACTATCGTGCTGTTTCAGCGCCAGCGCGTAATCCGGTTTCCCGAGCTCGGGAGCCGATGTGATACCGTCGATCATGCTCTTAGCCGGCCTTCTGACGATTGTGTTTTTAAACATTTCCGATCCCTCCGTTGTCTGTTCTGAGGTAGCCTCATCTTGTCATAAATATATCGGCTTACGAATAAAAAATACAGAGGATAAAAACTAAAATTTAGGATTTTTTTAGTTTGAAAAAATATAGAATCACCACTTCTTAGTTTATAATTTTTAATACCGCACAGTAGACCAGATTATTACACGGAGGGGACGTTATGGCCAAAAGAGAAGTAACGCCAATGGACGAAACGGGCTGGAAAATACTCGAAGAACTTCAGAAAAACGCGCGCATCTCGTTCAAACAGCTTGCGGAAAAGGTGAACTTATCGCCCACCGCTACGATCGAACGCGTCAAGCGCATGGAAGAAGAGGGAATCATCGTCGACTACCGCGCGACGGTCGACCCGCGAAAAGTCGGTTACTCATTCTCGGCGCTCCTGAATTTCCAAACCAACTACGGAAACCCGGACCCCGTAATAGGGGAACTCATCAAGGACATCCCGGAGGTCATCTCAAGCTGGTCAATCACCGGCTCAAACGATTTTTTAATGGAAATACAGGTCCCGACACTGGAATTTTTGCAGGAACTGCTCGTACTGCTCTCCAAACACGGCAAAATCACGACGAGCGTCGTCCTGCCCGATTCCACGAAAAAAGGACTGATCCACGCGCCGCGAAAAAGCATCGAAAATGAGGCGTGACGTATGACCTTCCATGAATTTCTGATCGAGACGAAGCGCGAAGAACTAATCGACGTCACCGAAAAAGTACGCGAGGCGGTCCGCGCGAGCGCGGTGAAAGATGGCTTATGCGTTGTCTACTGTCCGCACACCACTGGCGCGATTACCGTCAACGAAGGGTACGACCCGGACGTGCGCCCCGATTTTCTGCTCGGCCTCCGCGAAGCTTTCCCGGACAGGCGCGAGTTTCTGCACGCGGAAGGCAACTCCGCCGCGCACATAAAATCAAGCGTCGTCGGATGCTCCGAGACCCTAATCGTCGAAAACGGAAAACTTGTCCTTGGGCAGTGGCAGACGATCTACTTCTGCGAATTCGACGGCCCGCGGACGAGAAGGTTTTACGTGAAAGTAATCAGCTGACGGCAGGCCGCCAAGATCAAACAGCAGGAGACCCGTTTCGCACGGTCTCCTCATTTTTTGCGAGCAGCATGAAGATCGCGAACGAAACCAGCGTGCCCGGCAAAATCGGGTGCATCGCGCCGATAATCCCCGGCGCGGCGAAACCCGAAATATTCAGCGAAGTCGAAGCGTAGCCGAACGCAAACCAGAGGACTGCGCCGGTAAATCCGCAGACGGAAGACGCGAACGCGGCGCGCCCGCCCGCCTTCGTCCCCTGGATCAGAAGCGCCAGGTAGGGAACCAAAATAGCGCAGGCAATCAGCGTCCAGCTTGTGGAGCAGATGAAGGCGATCAGGCTGGACGTCTTGAGCGCAAACGCGCCGCTTGCCGCGGTGCACAAAATGACCGCGAGCCGCCACGACCAGCCCTCGAGATGCTTGCCGAGAACGTCGCGCCCGAGACTGCCGCTTGCGATATGCAGCAGCGCGGAAGCGGTCGAGAGCGAAGCGGATACAATCGCGAGCGCGAAAACGTGCTGCCCAAGCGCGGGAAGCAGTTGATGCACAAGCGTCGGCATGACGACGTCGGGGTTTGTGATCCCGGGGCCCAGAATGAGCCGGGAAAGCGCGCTTGCGAAGTACGCGCCGCCCACTACGACGGAGAGCACGAGCATAGCAAGCGGCGCCGTTTTGGAAGCCTCCGCCGTGCTCCTCAGCGCGAAATGCCGCTGGATCAGCTGCGGCTGCGCCCAAATTCCGACGGACGTCACGAGCGAAAGGAAAATGACATTAAGCCCAACCGGGCCGCTGCTTAGCGCCATAAAACCCTTGTTCGCAGCGGGCGTTGCCGGAAGTGCTGCGAGTGCACGCATACCGGCGACCGGTCCGCCGACCGCTTTTAAAATCGCAAACAGCAGCGCGCCGACGCCCACGATCATAACAAGCCCCTGCACCGCCTCCGTGTAAAGCACGCCGCGCAGGCCGCCCATCACGACGCTCACTCCCACGACGCAGACAAGGATGAGCAGCGCCGCGTTCACTGAAATCGGCAGTACGCCCGCGACCAAAACGGCGGCGCCCTTAAAGACCGCGGAGCCGTAAACCACGAG
Organism: Synergistaceae bacterium OttesenSCG-928-D05; assembly: GCA_030266985.1. Lineage (GTDB taxonomy): Bacteria > Synergistota > Synergistia > Synergistales > Synergistaceae > JAJDJB01. The sequence continues at coordinate 7,578 of JAJDJB010000013.1, read as the reverse complement.
CAGAAGAGAAGATATCAGGCCGAGAAAGACCTGCATCTGCGGCACTTCATAAGCCTTGGACAAAAGTTCGGCTGGCGTGCGCGAATTGAGCTTCCTTTGCCAGAGGCGAGTCGGCCACGCGAGATATTTATAGACGAACCACGTGCCGAGCCAGACGTTGCCTGCTGCAACCAGCAGCATCTGCATGCCGAACATATAACACAGCCCGCCGAAGCCAACCAAAGCGACGGCGGAAATATAAGTCGCGACGTAAGCGAGCGCCTGCACTGCCGCGCCAACCCTGCCCGGAAGGAGCGCGTCGCTGCTTTTCGTGCGCCGCGCGATAAAAAGAAGGAAAAAGGCATATCCGATCCAGAGCAGCGCGAAACCGACCATACTATTTACCCGCCCTGAAAAGGTTGACTACGGACCATGCCGCTCCTGCCAAAAGTGACCCGCCTGATACTACTACCCACAAATCTGCTCCGAACATCTGAAAAACTCCTCTCAAAATTAAAAAAGACTGCGAACCGACACAAAAAAAGACCGCCAACCCTCGGGTCGGCGGTCTTGGAAGTATTCAGTCGATAACGTGCGTTATGCTTGACCGGACTTCGCAGAAAAGACCATCTGCCCCGAGGCGATGCAGCGGGAATAAGCATAAGCGTAATAATAAGAGTGCACGGTTGCGTTATGTTTTTTCATCCTGCTTGCCTCCTTGTCCGGTTTACGACATACCGATGCCGTTAGCGGAGATAATACACCCACTTTAGTAATGTGTCAAGGATGAGTGTTACATTGGGGAAGAGCTTCGAAGAAATTCACCGACTCTTCCCCGAAAGTGCCGTCAAAAAGTATCGGCAAAATCTTTTACTGCAATCTAATATCTTTGCCCGCACGCATTGCGGAACACATTTATGCTATTATTCTGTCTGCATTGAAAAGAAACGGAGATGAACGGATTGAAACAGATTGAAACAGTTGCAGTTGTCGGACTCGGCGCAATCGGCGCATCCTATCTGGCAAAAATTGCAGATGAAACGTCCATAGAAAATACAAGGGTAGTCGCGCCGAAATAAACCGCGCCATACTGCTTCATCGCGTTTAGTACTTCCTGCGATCGCTTCCCTTTTCCGATCATTCCGCGCACACCTTGCGCGAGCATAAAGGGCGTATAGGCGTCCATGCGTCCGCTCGTCGTCGGCCCGACCGGTCCGATTACGTGCCCAGGAGGCGTTGGCGCCGGCCCCGCATAGAAGATCGTCACGTTCTGAAGATCGAACGGCAGGCTCTGTCCCGCTTTTATTGTCTCCACCATACGCTTGTGCGCGGCGTCGCGCGCTACGATGATTTCTCCCGAAAGCAGCACAGAATCCCCCGCTTTCAAATTCTTTATCGTCTCCGCGTCAAGCGGCGTTTGAACTTTTTTAGGCTCCATCATTACACCGCCCTTTCAAAAGCACTCCTTCGACTGTGCCCTCCGCATGGCGGAGCGCGTGACAGCAAATATTCACCGCCACAGGCAATGCTCCGATGTGGGTCGGCAGCGTTTCGACGTAAACCTCAAGCGCTGTCGTGAGTCCGCCGTATCCCCCGGGGCCGATGCCCAGCGCGTTCACGCGCCGGAGAATCTCGCGCTCCATCTCTGCGTAAGCGGCGACCGGATGCCGTTCCCCCTCGTGCCGCAGGAGTGCCTTTTTGGAAGCCAGCGCCACCTCTTCAAGGTTTCCGCCAATTCCGACGCCCAGCACAATCGGCGGACAAGGATTTGACCCGGCCAGTTTTACCGTCTCTACGACCGCGTTCATCACGCCATCCGCGCCATCGGACGGTTTCAGCATAAAAATGCGGCTCATATTCTCGCTGCCAGTGCCCTTCGGCGTGACGGAAATTTTAATATCGCGACCCGGCACGATCTTCGTATGCACAATGGCGGGTGTGTTATCGCCTGTGTTCTTTCGGTCGAAAAGCGGGTCCGCAACGACAGACTTTCGTAAATACCCGTCCCGGTACGCGCGCCGTACGCCTTCGTTGACTGCTTTGTCGAGCGCGCCACCCGTAATCAGCACCTGTTGCCCAACTTCAAGAAAAACAACGGCCAGACCACAATCCTGGCAGATCGGCTGTCCGCGCTCGGCCGCCATCCCCGCGTTCACAAGGATATCGTCGAACGCGCTCCGCGCCAGCGGCATGACCTCCCGATCACGCGCTTCCTCGATTAGCTTCCTCAGTCCCTCTGGCAGATAAAAGCTCGCCTCAAGTACGAGGTCGTAAATTTTTTCGCTGATCTGTTCCGCTCTAATTTCAAAAATTTCCGACATATCATGCCTCCTGACTCTTGCTTCGCTTTCTCAAAGAATAACAAAAATGCAGCACCGCCGCCACATTCAACGCCGCAATGACAAGCAGGCTCAAGCGATACCCCTCCGCGGCAAAGTGTCCGCCGATAACGGGATAAAAACTCAGCACAAAACCGACAAACCACTGCATGAGGAACGACGCGACGAATATCGTAAAATTAAGCAGAGAGAGCACGCGTCCCACCTCACCGTCACTAAAAAGATTCCGCATCAGCGGGAAGGAGATCATCGTCATCGTCGACAAAAACATTACGAACCCCCAGAGCGGCGCCGAGGCACGACCATTGTCAAACGTTATAAAAAGCAAAAGAAGCGTGATCAGCACGCCCGAATAAAGATAGAGCTTTTCCCACGAGAGCCAGCCTTTGCTTTTAAAAAGATCCGCTAAAATTCCGTTCAAGAAATACCCCGCCGCAGCGCCTGTGAAAGCGTACATCATAAAAACGCCCGCGGTGGCATCCGGCAGGCGTGCCACATCCCGCATCCACGGCCCAACCCATAGATATAGATAGCAAAACATCACACCCTGCGCGGCGGTGACGATCGGCGCAATATACCAGAAATCGCCGTCCAGAAAAAAACTGAACATCTTTTTTAACTGAGAAAAAAGCGACGTGCGTCCACGCTGCGTTTTTATATGCTCCTTTTCCGGCACCATAAACCAGATCAGAAACGATATGCCGACTGTGAACACCGCCAGAAGCACAAAAAAAGTACGCCAGCCGATCATCTCGACCGCAAGCGCAACGGGACGCGTGGCGACCATCCCGCCGATGCCGCCCGTCAAACATTGAATGCTGTAGGCAACCGGCAGTTTTTCCTTCGACACCCAGTCCGCAAACGCCTTGAACGCCGCCATCAGGCAACCTGCAAGGCCAATCCCCGCAAGGGCGCGCGCGATCACGAGATGGCTCAGCGACTGCGCCAGCCCAAACACAGCCGACCCCGCGGCCGCAAACAGCAAAAGCGGCGCCAGCGTTCTTCTCGCACCAAACCGGTCCAGAAAAACGCCAAGCGGAAACTGCATCACGCCAAAAGCAAAAAGATACACGGAGGACATCGCTCCAAGGTCGTAAGGGGACAGCCGGAACGTATCGACAAGGATCGGCGACATGATGGCGTTCGCGCTGCCCAGCAGCACGGAAAGGAAGTAGCCCAGGCCAAAAGGGATCAGGAGCCTGAAAAAGGGCGGAGCGAAAAGAGAATTTGCGCGCACACACGAACCCCCTACAAATCATATGGGGCAATTATAGATGAAAAGACTCCCGCAGACATACGGGAAGTGAAGAGAATTTATCGGCGGGTAAGTTCGTACTGTTCAAACGTGCGTTCGATCCCCTGCAAAATCCCGTTCATATGCGCATCAAGCGAAGTAATGATATCCGTCTGCTGATCCCAGAGGGCCTCGACGATTTTCCTGTGCTCCTTCAGGATCACGTCGGGATGCCGCTCTTCGTCCATCGCGAAGATCACGATCCGTGCGATCTCATCGGAAATACTCCGCCACACCCGCGTCAGAAGAAGATTGTCCAAATGCTCGACGATGACCGTGTGAAAACCAAGGTCCGCGCGCACCATGGCGATTGCATCATCCTTGAGGGCATCCATTTTTCGCATTTCCGCGTCCAGCTTGCCCGCAAGAGACCTCGTCTCGCCGCGTGCAAAAATTTCGCGGATGGCGTGCTTTTCGATCATCGTCCGAACAGCGAAAGCATCGTAGCAATAAGCGAGCGTCAACTGACTGACCTGCAGTCTGCGGCGGTCTTCCCCAACGAGCCAGCCTTCCTGCATCAGTCGCTTCAAAGCCTCCCGCACCGGCGTGCGGCTCGTCTCATATTCAGCTGCCACCTGCCGCTCAAGGACAAAAGAATCCGGGAGACGACGCATTTCAATAATATCGTCCTTAATCTTGTCATAAATAACGGTAGAAAGGTTCGCTTCGACGTGTGTCTTCTGGATGCATAGAACCGCTCCTCCTTGATACATTGCGTGTTTCATAGTAGAAATTTTCACCGCATTGCGTATCATGTTGCGATGCCTCTTACATCAAAATATAAGAGGCGCACTCTCCGGTCCATTTATCAAAAGGAATCGGAGAGAGCGCCAAGCGCGGTGTGTTTTTGACAACATCACCGGGAGGTGATGTGTCTGGAGTCGACTGCACAGAGGGGGATCTATGCAGACGCACCCAATCTTTTGGAGAATGAAATCTCCTTTTTTGTTTTTTGAGTTCCTGGCCCCGGCTCGTAAGCAGGAAACCAATGAGTGTTTGCGAATTATGCAAGTCTCTCTGCTTCCCTATCAAAGGAGAAGCTATTAAAAAAATTTAGTTCTAATCTTTCAAAACCACAGACCAAAACCGGCGAGGCGCATTTTACTGCGCCTCACCAGCTATCTTTATTTACTTCCTTTTCTGGATGAACGCCAGGCCGAGCAGTGCGAACAGTGCCGCACCCACACCCGCGTTACAGCTACTGGAACCGCCGCCGCGCGTACCGTTACCGTCGTCGCCGGTCGGTCTGCTGCCGCCCTGGATTACCACATAGACTCTCTGCGTAAAGGTTTCGCCGTTCGCGCCCTGCAGCGTGACGTCATAGTAATAGGAGCCGGACGCCTTCGCGACACCCGTAACGACAACTTTGCCAGCCAAGATATCCGCGATCAAACCACTGATATCCGTCTGCATACCTGTGTTATCCACTCCAATGACCTTATAGGGACTGTAGGCATAGGTAAGGTCGACTTCGTCATTGGGGAAGATGAGCCCGTCGGCAGGATTGCCTGTCACGACCGGCGTAACTTCTTCAACAACGTTAATCGCTACGATCAGGTCGGCCTCGATACCGCCGCCGCGCACTTTCGCAGTCACATAAGCCATGCCCGTGGAAACCGCTGTAACCTGCGCGCTGTAGCCGTCCATACCTGCCGTTACATCTGCCACTGTTTCTTCGTCGGAGCTCCAGCCGCAAACAACCTCAGCGGACTCGCCAGGGTAGGTTTTCACATTCAGTGAAAGCGTCTCGCCGACGAGAATCGTGAAAGTGTAGCCCTCTACGATCTCCGCCGCGATTGCGGGCAACTCGTCGTCGTCGACATTGTACGACCTGACGTTAAGCGCCGCATCCATGTTGGCAGGGAGAACGTTTCCGATTGCACGTTCCGGTTTGCCGTTTGCAAACACAAGGTTCGACGGATAGAGACAGTTCGTCAGCTGAGCCAGATTCTCAGCAAAAGTTGCCGCCTCCCCTGCACCAGTCAAGGTGCCCAGAACGCCGCCGGAGTAGTACGTTGCACCTACATTTGTGGAAACGGTAGTCGGTGTCTCGCCTGCAAGAAGAATGGAGTTTCTGACCGTGGCATAGTGATTATTGGCCAGGTCTCCGTTATTAGTGCCAACAAGGGCGCCAGCCGTCGAGGATGAAGTTGAGCCAGTGCTCTCTATTGTCCCAATTTCGCCTGCGATACAGTTTTTTATGTTTCCTCTGTAGTTGTCTGCTGCAAATGCACCGACTTTCAGAGTACCCGAAATAAGATCGACGTCGCTTACGGAGCAGTTTTCAATCATAGCATAGTGACCTGGGCCAACTTCAAGCGTCGCAACAAAACCGCCTGCGCTCTTACCTTTAATTTCATCAATACCGCTTACGGTGCAGTTCATCACGCGCGCGCGCATGTCGCCGACAAAGCCGCCCGCTCGCACAGTACCCGTTGCTGCTTCAGGCGCCTGGGTATTCCATGAAATGCTGCCGACATTTTCCACTTTACAGTTCATCACGGCGACAGGGCCGGATGCGCTCGCGTAAGAAGTGATGGACCCTACAAAACCGCCGAATGCCCTGGAGTTATCGTTAGCAACGGGCTTCATGATAATTTTGTCGACGGAAACGACGCTGCAGTTGCTCACAAATGGTTCCTCAAGAGACCCAGGCGAAATCGCACCGGCAAAACCGCCAAAATACCTGACGCCGTCGATCAATTCAATATTGCTGACATGGCAGTTGAGGATCGTGGGGGCGCCTGCATCTCCGACAAAACCGCCGCCCCTGTAGAGTTTGAGCGTGCCCATGCCGCTGACGCTGGAATTAGCAACCATGCCCCCATCGTTTATTCTTCCGATCAAACCGCCTAGTGACGCAGCGGTCATATTTCCGCCCACAACAGAGACGCCCGTCACTTCGCCGCCCTCCATGACGCCGATAAGAGAACCTGCAATCTTGCTCGCATCAGTGCCGTCCTGACGCAACGGGCCAAGGTCTATACTAACGTTTGCGAGTGTCAGATCTTTGATTTCCGCTCCCTCATCAGTCACGCCGAAGAGGCCAGCCACAGGATAACGCGGTAGAGCCACAGGGTTAGAATATGAACCGGTCAGCGTGTCCTCGTTGGTCATTGTCAAGCCGGAAATCGTGTGTCCGTTTCCGTCAAACGAACCGGTATAGTAGTATTCCGTCGTCGTTGCTGCGTCATAGTAGCCGATCGGCTGCCAGTTTTCCGTCAGCACGATGTCAGCGATAAGTTTCGCGTCAATATCCGTCTGACCGCCATTGACCATTTCGCGGAACTCCTGAAGCTGTGCTTCTGTTCTGATTTCATATACTCCGTCAGCGTTCGGCGTGAGCGCCGCGCTTGCCACTGACGCAACAAACAACATCAAAAGCGCCAAAACCAAACTCAAACTACTTTTCTTTGTTTTCATATCTTCATCTCCATTTCTTCGTTTTGATTGCTCAAGATTGCCCCAAGTTACACACCTTTTACGCGACTTTTTGCTGCACAATCCCCCCTGTCTATTAGCAAAGCGAGCGGAGTGAACTTTGTCGCCCACGCACGACAAAATTCACTCCGCTCGCTTTCACTACGGAAGCACTATTTTTAGTTTTATTTTTCCACAATTTATGAGAGTTCAGATGATGTTTTGATAAAGCCTGTGTCAATAGACATAGTGGTAGACTAAAAACACCTTTTGAATAGAAGATATTAATAAGGCTTAAAACATGTATGTATGTATACCTCAAACTAAAGTAGTAAACAGGCATAACCCCAGTTTGCATCTGACTAAACCCCCCTTCCGCATATGTTCTGTACTAAAGTTGCGCATGCTTCGTATTTAATAATATGTAAAATTTGGGATATTGTCAAGTGTATATTGCTCGGTCTTTACCGAACCTCTAATTTCCGTTGTTTTTTTGCGCATATTCCGCAAAGAGCTCGTTTCTTTTTCTATCCTGCGGCATTGCCT
>JAJDJB010000012.1 GCA_030266985.1 Synergistaceae bacterium OttesenSCG-928-D05 | reverse complement strand
GCCGTCCGCCCGCGCAAGCTGGTACTGGTAGGCGCCAAGCGAGATGCGCTCGTGTTCGTTGGCTAGTTTGAATTCCGCTTTTCCGTCTACGGTTTCGGCCAGTTTTAGAGTTTCTTCGGACGTTGTCGCCGCGCTTCCGTCGTTTTTGACGAGGATGCCGAAGTTGCCGGATGATTCTCCGATGACTTTCAGCAAATCACTTTCCTCATTTACGATGTCCGTCTTCATGTGGAAGACGCCGCCGGGCGCGTCTTGCTCCGCCTCACCTGCCGTGAGCGTGCCAACCGTAAGCACGGAGCCGAGCGGCAGGGAGGAGAAATCCACCTGCGAGCCGTCGCCGAGCGTGAGGCCTGTCAGTTCGGAATCGTCTGTGAGTTCCCATTTTGCGTTGTCCATTTTGAGCGCGATCGTTCCCCGGTGACCTTCCAGTGCGTCGCCGGACAGATACGAGGCGCCTTTTAACTGCGACCCGCTTTGCATCGCGAGGTCAATCTCCGCGTCGCCCTCGGCGTAGAGGCTGCCGACGATATCGTAGAGTCCTGTGCCAGTTATTTTGGCGGTTCCAAATGCTTCGTCATTGTTCTGCGCGAAGAATGCAAGCCCGTTTTCATCCGCCATATGTATTTTGGTATTGCCTAATTGGATTTCGCCGCCAAGTCCCGAGACGATGCCAAGTCCTTTCGCTTCGGTCACCGTAACGGACAAACCATCCTGCGCCTGTATATACCCATTTTGCAGCGCCTGTAAGGCGAACGCTTCAACTGTTACGTCCGCGTTCTCGCCAATGTAAATTTTGCTTCCGTCAAGCCCTGCAACAAACGCATTCGTGCCGGCCTGGACGCGAGCGCCGCTGTCCAAGCTGACGATCGCGCCGCGCAAGGCATATACGGCATAGGAATTCGCATCCAGGGAAAGCTCTTTCCCAATATGCACTTCCCGCCCCGCGCCGGTACTGTATATGCCAAATATACCATCGAAGTTCATCGTAGAGCTGTCTCCGATGAAAAGTTTTCCTCCAGACACATAGACAGCCGCAACGTCCTGGCCTTCCGCAGCAGTATTCAGCGTAAACCTGTCGCCGATGCGGACATCGCTGTTGGCTCCCGTCAGATAGATTCCAAAACCATTTTTGACAACTACAGTGGCGTCGTCGGAGATATATATTTTCCCGCTGCGGGAGGAAATCCCCGTGCCACCGCCTGCACCCTCGCCCTCGGCTGTAATGTGAAGCCCGTTGCCCACATGTATCTCGTTCCCGGCGCCGTTCGACTCACTCAACCCCGCAGTACGCTCAGATCTTATCTTTGCATTATCTCCGATATATACTTTTCCATTGTTTGCAACGGAGACCGAGACATGCGTGGAGTCGATGGAAAGACCATCCCTGACGTGAACTTCCCCGCCTGTCGTTGCGGTAATACCGCCGCTTCCGCCTTTTATCACGATATCGTCCGAAGCGTAAATTTTTGCATCGCCCGTCGCGACGAGCCCCTGGGTTTTTATGTCAAGCAAAACGTTATTTCCAATATAGGCTTCCGTTCCCGCGCCGCTCGCGTTAATTCCATGACGGACATTACTGGTGCCAGTTGTTTTTATCTTTGCCCCGCTGGTAATATGGGCAGTTGAACCTCCGCGAAGCTGTACGGCTGTATCGTTTGCCGTTACGGAGCCCGAAAGGGTGAGTTCCGATCCGTTGTCGGCGAACGCTCCATAGGAGAACGAGCCTGCGGTGACGGTGATATTGCCGTCAAAGACCACCGCAGACCCATGATTCGCATACACGCCGTGCGTAGCGGTGACATTTGACGTTCCGCCTTTCGCCTGAATATCGCCCGTAAGCGTTATTGTCGCGTTATTATCCGCATAAACGGCATGTGAGGACTGTTTGTTTATGATGACGTCCGCCGTTCCCGATATGCTCCCGCCGTCCGCATAAAGGCCATGCGTAGCATTTGCATTCGTTGTAACCGTGATGTCGTCGACTTCTATATGGTCTCCGCCGGTGGCCTTGACCGTCGTCGTCTGATCCGTGCTTACGTATGGTCCCGGTATAGTTTCGGGATACGCAGGGGCGGCAAACATAAGCAATACCGCAAGAACCAGCGGCATGGCGAATCTCTGCCCTGCTGTTTTCTTTTTTTGCGTGATATATTTTTCGCCGTGGGCGAACACTGTAATATGCGGTCCTTTTGAAATCATGAGAATTCCCCTCTTCTATTTCGAACGCTTTCCATGCACAACCAGACAACTCTGGCATATGCTTCCAACAGAAACGCAAGCCAAACATTGTTGACTATTTATGCAAAAATTATAGGCTTATTAAAAGTCGGGGCAAGGGCAATACAAGCAGTTTTACAAACACTTTACATAATTTTAATGGCATTGATACAATAGTATGGTACGATGATCATTTGTTCTGTTTTTTTCATTGACGATAGGTACTGCTAAAAGCATGAGAGATTTTCAAACCGCTCCAGAATGGACAACTCCGAGGCAGTCTCTGCAGGGTATTTAGTTAAATCCGTGCCTTAGACTTCGTTCTTTCTTCACGTGTCGGGCAGGAGAGCGCAAATTGAATAAACCCCACGGAGAACGAGGCGATATTCGCTTAGATTTCACGTTCCCTGCAGGAGAACGCGGCATTACCCCCCCACGGAGAACGCGGCAAGTTTGGTGCAGTGACGAAGTAACCGGGGTTCTCCCATCCGGAGGCGCATGGTTTATGCGTTGAGGATTGAGAGAACCCCGGTTACGAAGTCAATGTGCCGAAATTGCCGCGTTCTCAATTTGGTAGGCGGATTTGTGCATACCTGGGATAAACAAGTTTGGGGTTGCTATGCAGGCGCATGCATGTGTAAAGGGCAAAAGGCGACGGTATGCCGCTGGCTTCACATTCTTCTTTATGCTTCGCGTAAATCTCGGCGGCGGACACACTGCATGCGCCGCGATTCAATAGATCGAGCGCCGCGCTTTCCATTTTTTCGATCTGCCCGGCCGGTATTTTTATATTGTCTTCATGGATATAGGCGCCGTCACCCCACATATGAAGCACCGGAAGTCCTCTTATCAGGTAGATAAGGTGGTGCCGCGTCATTTTTTTATCGGAGCATTGCTGCCTGGCGTCGATCAGGATATCCTGGGGATGTACCGGGCCGCCTTTATTTTTCATGTATTCTGCCAGCCAGGTTCTCTCCGAATTCGATCTGCTTAGCCTGTGTACAAATACGCCGTTTTCGAAGCGCACAAAGTGCGCCGATTTCAGGCGGAGGAAGGCGTCGGAAAAGCGTTCGATTTTTGCCCGCTCGGGGCATTCGCCGCACGCTTTCAGCATGAGGGAGGAAAGGTCGCTGCCGCTCCATCCTTCACCCTGCCCGGCCACGACGACGCGGCGGATCACTTCCGTCGCTTTTTTGCACCGCATGCAGGGGTGGTCTCTGTCATAAACTGCCTCGAGCGTGTCGTTAAAGGAAAGCCGCTCGGGGAAGATTTTTTTCATGAACTGCGTGAAGTTTTTGGCTGCGCGCCATTCATTTTTCGTAAAGGAGAAGCGGTGAAACAGAACGTTGCATATGGCTTCGCGATATTCCGCCGCTCCGCCGTTTTTTTGCAGGCAGCTTCTGAAACCCGGGATGTCCATGATTTCGGGGATGAGGTGACTTAATTGCTTTCCAAATTGTTCTTTGACTTCGTGTTCGATTTGCCCGATCCGCGCGGGAGAACAGTCGAACCGCTCCGAAAGTTCCCTGCACGGGACGGGGACGCTGCCGTCGGCGCCAAGCCCCCCGCTTAGTATTCCTTCGTTTCGTGCGTTGCCCTGGCAGCATAATTTAATGAAGCTCTGTATGAAGGAGGAAAAGGGAGCGCCTTCCTTAAGAGACTGCAACACGCTGTAATCGGGCTCCGGCGGGCGGGTCACCGTTCCGCGGGGGCGGCCGGGGCTTTTTTTGCGGGGCTTTTCTTCTAATTTTTCGGGATTCTTGTTCGAGCCTATTCCGGGCCTGCTCCCGTTCGAGCTTTGCGGCCCGGCTTTCGGTTTCGGGCGTCGCCCCAGCAGGGCGGCGATTGTACAGTTTGCGATTAGCATTTTGAGATCCTCCTGTTCTGTTTCCGCCCCTTCAAAGCTGCAAAGAAGATCTTCAAAAAGATACGATTGCTGCTGCTTTAGCGGAAGTAACGTCATGTTGTATGGTTGCTGCTATGGCAAGCCCGCGATCCTGTTCGCGATGCGATAGGCGGAGAAGAAACTTCTCCGCCGTTTTTTCAGCCTTTTAATTTTTTCAAACAGATACGCGGATATTTTGGGTAAGACAGTTTCGGATGTCCAAGCAGTTTCATGCATGTGTATAGTGCGACGCCGCTTGGCAGCCCCTTTTCCGCACACCTTTTCGCGTATGTTTTATATAAATCTTCGACCTGAATATTTTCCGTTTCGTGGCTCAGCAAGTAGAGCGCGACCCGTTCCAGTTTTTTGATCAGGTCGACCGGTATTTTCGCGTTGTCTTTGTGAATATAGGTGCCGTGCCCCCAGCGAACGATGTCCGGTTCGCTTCTCAGCAAGGACAGGAGGCAATTTCTTACATCTTTCGAATTGACGCTTTCTGCTTCAAAACCAGCGTGAATATCACGCAGATGCATCTCACTCCCGGCATTTTTCATAAATTGCAGGAGAGGATCTCTTCGCGGCGATACGCTCCCGTGCCTGCGCACCAGGATATCGCCTTCTTTGTACACGCAACGCCCTTTTTTGAGGGAAAGGAACGCATTGGAAAAATGATCGACAGCTTTTCTCTCCTTGCATTTGCTGCACGTTTCGAGTACCCGGCTGGACAACTCCCCGCTTTCCCACTCCCCGCGCGGGTTATGAAGAAAGATTTGGGCAATTTCTTTTTTTACTTTTTCGCATTGCATGCAGGGGTGATTTTCGTCGTAAACGATTTCGATCGCGTCCCGGAAAAAAAGTTTTTCTGTGAAATACTCGTTCAGGAAGCTCGCCAGAGATTTGGCGATTGGCTTTTCTTTCTCCGTAAGCGTAAACCTGCGCAGCAGGGTGCCGTAAATCGCGTCGTCGTAGGAGGCCGCTCCGCCATGCCGTCGCAGCAGTTCGCTAAAAGCGGGAATGTCAATGACCGATGGTACGATATAGTGCAGTCTTTTTCTGAATTTACTTTTTGAGTCGCTTTCGATCTGCCCGACATAGACCGGCGAATAGCCGTATTTTGCCGCGACCTGCTGCCGTGTCATCGCCCCTTGACCCTCCGCGCCGATTCTGGCCGAAATGACTTCCGCGAAGCGCGAACGGCCGCGTCCGCACGCGAAGATAAAGCGCTCCAGAAATTCGGCAAAGGTAATATCGTCCGGGAAGCGGAGCAGTGTGCTGTAGTCGGGTTCCGGGGGACGATGCACCCGGTTGCGGATCGGCTTTTGCGGAAGCGCCGCCTCCAGATACTTCCAATCGTATTTCCGCACCGTTATGGGCCCCTGTCCGCGCGCCTCCTCCACACCTACGATCGCCTTACCCTGCTCCAGAGAAACAGCCGGGTCATGATACAAATAACGCATCCTGAACCACCTTCTTTTCTTTCGTTCTTCCCCCGCAGCAGACAATACCGAAACGACATACCTGCTGCCAATTTAACGTGAAACATGTCAACCTATATACTATGTTTAGTACCGAGTATATAGATTCACGTTTTAACTGTTATTTAGCCTACACTTTATTTAGGTTAACATCTTTTCTTTTATTTTAAGTAGATTTAATGTAACAATACCGTATCGTTCATTGTGCAGCCTTTTTCGCTTTATCATAAAATCGTGCGAAAGAGTCAACATACCCTGACGTTTATGAGAACCAGCGTGAGGAATCAGAAGGGTTCAAACAGACTGCGGTGTTAATGAGAGATGGCTTTGCTTCCAAAGATTGAGAGTGCTGTTATGACGTACGAGAGCTTGTACTATTGGCGAACTGTTTTCGTGTCATGCGTCGACTAGAAACAACAATGCCCCCGTTCTTTACGGGGGCATTTTATATTTCCTTATTGCTCGCACTGTGTCCGGCGCGTTTGCGGACTGATTGAAGCGAGAGCATTGCTAAGCAGATGCTCTGAATATGAAGCTATTTATTTTTGATAGCCGACAGGCATAATGCTGATGATACGCGACAGGGGGTTCATCTCCATCACGCTCAAAAGCGACTCGTTATTAAAGCTCGCCATATACCGCGCCTTCAGACCCAGTGACTCGGCGGCGAGATAGACGTTCTGCGACATTGCGCCGACTGCAACTTCCGCCCAGCTGTCCTTGCGCGGCCCCGCGCCTTTTGTGGCGAAGACGAAGACGCACGGCACGGTCTGCAGGAATTCCTGTCTGCCCGCACGCTCAATCATGTTTCTTTCGCTGATTTGCATGAGCATGTTTTTTTCCCAGTTGTACTCAAAGACTCCGTTTTTCAGCAGGACATAGATGTTGATGTAAGGCTCGGAGCCCATTGCCATAGGAACGGTCCAGCCTTTATCACGATTTTTCCCGGTCGCCGCCCATAGCAGCGTGGAGAGTTCCTTGAGCGGGATTTCTTTATTTTCAAAGATGTCCGCTTTTGCGGAGGACCGGTTTGAGAGCGCCTCAAAAACGGGCATTCCGCCCTCTTTTTCCGGCGTCGGCAGCATGATGTCGGCGGCAAAGGCGGCGCCTGCGGTAAAAACCAGGGTTAACAATGTTGCCGCAAGAATTTTTTTCAGCATTCGTGTGTTCCTCCTCTTGTTTTTCGCGCTTCTACCAGGCGCGGTCGAAAATTTCACAGATCGTTGCTTCGTCCATTTTTCTCGGGTTGTTCCCCAGGAGCCGGGTTTCGTTAATTGCGTCCTGCGCCAGCTTTTTTGAAGCTTCTTTCGGAACGCCGAATTCACGTGTTCTCGTTTTTACACCGATATCTTCACTTAGTTTTATCATCGCGTCAAGCGCAGTCCGCGCAGCCTTTTTCGCGTCCATGCCGTCGCGGTATACGCCCATCGCACGCGCGACTTCCGTGAAATTTTCTTCGCAGCCCTCAATGTTGTATTCGGTGACCCAGCGCAGGAGCGCGGTGCAGGCTTCCCCGTGCGGGACGTGGTACTGCGCGCCGAGCGCGTGTCCCAGCGCGTGCACGCCGCAGGTTCCGCTCATCGAAAAGGCCATGCCGGCGAGCAGGCTGCCGTACGCCTGTCCTTCGCGCGCTTCGAGATCGCTCCCGTCGTGCACGCAATTGGAAAGGCTTTTCGATATCCATTTGATCGACGAAAGCGCAAGTTCCTGCGAAAGCGCGCTCGCGTTTTTGGAAAGATACGATTCGACGCCGTGGATGAGCGCGTCCATGCCGGACGAAGCGGTGATCCCGGGCGGCAGCGCAAGCGTGAGCGCGGGGTCCACCAGCACGATGTCCGCGATCATGTGCGAACTCAAGATGCCTTTTTTCGCGCCCAATTTTTCGAAGAGGAAAATCGCGCCCGAGGCAACTTCAGAACCGCTGCCCGCCGTCGTCGGCATCATGACGGTCGGAAGGCCCCGTCCCGGTGTTTTTTCGATTCCGATCATTTCTTCGACGTCGTGATCGGGGTATTTTGCAAGGACGGCGGCCATTTTTGTGAAGTCCATCGTACTGCCGCCGCCGAAAGCGATCAGCGCGTCATACCCGCCTTCGCGGATGAATGAAACCGCATCCTGCAGGCGTTCGACCGGGGGTTCCGGCGTAATTTTGTCCCAATGTCCGGGCTCCATGCCTGCGTCGCGGACGGAGTCCATCAAAGTCAGCATCCTTTTGTTTTTTCCCATCGTCTCGCCCGTCATAAAGAGCGGTTTTTTAGCGCCGAGCCGCGTCATTTTTTCCACCAGCAGGCCGGACGCGCCCGAACCGAAGACGATGTCTCGCGGCACTCTGAGATTGAAGGGCTCAAACGCGCCGACATACGGGCTGTTAATTTCCACTATAAAAACCTCCTTATAAATTCCACGGCCAGGACGGCAGAAGGCCGAGCAGCCGGAGAAGCGGCCCGCCCGCAAACAGGCTCATGATCGCGCCGGCGGCGAGAAACGGCCCGAGCGGGATAATGTCTTTTCTGGAAACTTTTTTCAAAAGAAGCAGGGGGATCACAACGACACCGCCCGCCATAAAACCAAGATAGAGGGCAAAGATCGTCATTTTCCAGCCAAGCAGCGCGCCCGTCCCGAGCATGAGCATCGCGTCGCCCGTTCCCATCCCGCCTTTGCTAAGCAATACGATGAGATAGATCGCGCCGAATCCAAGCGCGCACCCAAGCGCACCGTCGATCACCGCGGGAACGCCGCCGAAAAAAAAGCGCAGGATAACGGCGCAGATCGCCATCGCGAACGCCCAGGAGTCGTATATGTAGCCGCACAGAATGTCTGTCAGCGCGTGGAAAAATAAAAACAGGAGCGCGGCGTAAGAGAAGAACAGAGCGGGATGCACGCCCCACCGCCACACAAAGGCGGCTCCTAAAAACCCGGCGAGCAGCTCGACGTAAAAATGGCGCGCGGGAATGCGAGCGCCGCACGTCCGGCATTTGGCTTTGAGAAAGAGGAAGGAAAAAACGGGGATCAAATCGACAAACGAGAGCGTGCGGCAGCAGTTTTCACACACGGAACGGGCGGCTCCCCACCATTTTTTTTCCGCCACGGTGCGCGAGGCGGCGGCGTCTGCGAACGAACCGATGCAGGCGCCAAAAGCGAAGCCGAAAATCGAATATAGGACGAGCGAAACATTATCAGGCAAATACATCCGTTTTGTGTAGACACCTCGCCTTCCGCATACTAAAATGATCGCAGCAAATATTGTACACTTTATCAGGAGGTAGTGCTATGCCAATCGTTGTGGTTAACATGAAAGAGGGGCGCACGCTGGAACAAAAGCGCGCAATGGTGACAGGTATCACGAAGGTGCTGACTGAAACGGTGAACGTGCCGCAGGCTTCCGTGCGCATTATCATCAACGAGATGAAGAACGATAATTTCGCAATCGCCGGGACGCTCGTCTGCGACGATCCTTCAAAACAGATCAAAAAAGACTAGGACTCAATTTCACGAAAGCGCCTGTGCTGCCAGAGCCATTGGCCGGGCGCTCTTTTTATCATTTTCTCAACTTGCTTGTTTACGGTAATCGTAAGGTCCCGGATCGTGGTATCGCGGTCGGGGCCTTTTGTCCATTCAAGCGGCGCGTCGATAATAATTTTAAAGCGAAACGGCGCAAGGCGCATGATCTGGACCGAAATAATCGGCGCTTTTGTGAGCACTGCAAAAACCGCGGCGCCCGCCACAGTCGAAGTCTCCACGCCGAAGAAAGGAACCATGATTCCCTCGCTCCCGCCGTGCTGGTCGGGCAGTATCCCCAGACTTTCGTTGCGCTTTAAAATGCCCAAGGCGCGCGTCATCGGTTCGCGTTTGTCTATCGTTTTGAGTCCGGACGTCCTGCGCAGGCTTTCGATCAGTTCTTTTTGAAAAGAGCTGTCGGAGTGGCGCACGATCGCGGTAACCGGGCCGTGGTACTGCGCGAGCCACGACGCGAGCAGTTCCCAGTTTCCGAGGTGCGGCGTCATGATGATCGTTCCTTTTCCCGCTTCGCGCGCCGCGTCAAAGTAATGTTCTCCTTCGACTTCGACGATCCAATCTTTTATACACGCCGGGTTCTTTTGCCAGGCAAAGAATTCCAGGCCCGTCCAGATCATGTTTTCATAGGATTCAGAGAGAATTTTTTCGCGTTCCTGTTGGGATTTTTCGGGGAACGCAATTGCGATATTTTGCCGCGCGACGGCAGCGCGGGGTTTTATTGTCTTCAAAATCGCGAGAAACGTCGCCGCAGCCGCGTTCGCTGACCAGCCCGGCTGGATGCGGCTGCCTATATTTTTGATTACCTTGGCCCAATAACTCAAATGACGCCTCCTATGCGAATAAAGAAGGGGAGGAAGCCCTCCCCTTGGAAATTTTTCAATCGACTTTTATTTTGTGAAACGAACGAGCCGGAAGTCCTTTTTGCCAACACGAAGCTGCACGTATCCGCCGTCGAGCAAATCTTCCGACGTTACCTGGCGGCCTTCGTCGCTGACTTTTTCTCCGTTCAGATAAACGCCGCCCTCTTTGATTTTGCGTTTCGCTTCGCCTTTTGAAGCGCAGCCACCCGACGCGACAAGCAGATCCGTCAGCGCGCCTTCCGCTTTGCCTTCGATCTGCGCAAAGGGAATTTCTTCTGCGAGCATATCAAGCAGCGCTTTGTCCGCGGCTCGGATTTCCATTTCGCCGAAGAGCACCGCGCTCGCGTCTTTCGCGCGTTTCGCAGCTTCCTCTCCGTGCACGCGCGTCGTGAGGTCCCATGCCAGTTTCTTCTGCGCCTCGCGCAGGTGCGGTTTTTCGTTGTGCGCCGCAATCAGCGCGCCAATTTCATCGAGCTCCATAAAGGTGAAGAGCTTGTATAATTTTTCGAGATCGCTGTCGTCCACGTTGATCCAGAACTGGTAGAACTTGTAGATGCTCGTGCGCGTCGATGAAAGATAGATCGCACCGCTTTCCGATTTGCCGAACTTCTGCCCCTGCGCGTTCAAAAGCAGCGGGAAGGTGATGCCGTAGCACTGCCCGCCTGATTTTTTGCGCGTGAGGTCCATGCCGGCCATGATGTTGACCTGCTGGTCGTTGCCGCCCATTTGCAGCGTGCACCCGTAGTTGTTGTACAGGTGGTTGAAGTCGAACGCCTGCAGCAGGATATAGGAAAGCTCGGTGTAGGTGATCGATTTGTCCGGATCCATGACGCGGCTGCGCACGTATTCACGGTTGATCAGGAAATTGACGGTGAAGTATTTCCCCGTGTCGCGCAGGAATTCAATATAGCGTTCCTCGCGAAGCCAGTCGTTGTTGTTGAGGAGCGTCGCGCTGTTTTCACCGCTGGCGAAGTCCAGGAACTGCTCAAGCTGCTTCGCGATACAGGCGACGTTGGACGCGATTTTTTCCTCGCTGAGAAGGTTGCGCTCGGCGCTCTTTCCGGATGGATCGCCGATGCGGCCCGTACCGCCTCCCGCGATTGCGATCGGTTTGTGCCCCAGCTTCTGGAGCCAGGCAAGTCCCATGATCGCCACGAGGTTGCCTACATGGAGGCTGTCGGCGCTCGGGTCAAAACCGATATATCCGGTGACCATGTTATTCATAAAATGTCCTTCGAGCTCCTCCGTGTGACTGCTCCATTCGACAAAACCACGTTCTCTGAGTACCTTTAGCGCGTTACAATGCATCTAACTGCTCCTTCCATATTTTTAGTGCTTAGTGCTGTATTCTAAACCCTTTTGCCCGGATGTCCAGCCCAGGTTATCTATACCATTCCATTCTGCCTGATTCGCTTTTCTCCCAAATAATCGCTACTTTGCCGAATTTCTGCAGAATACGCGCGAATGAATCAGAGACGCTCTGGTCCAAATCCGAGAAAAAGTAGCCGGAACCGGAAGATTCTTCCGAGCCACTGATAAATCCGGGTCCTTCGCCGTCTTCAAACATCAGGAGAGAACTGATGCGCGTCATATCGCCGAGCGCGCTGCCCAGCCGCGGCAGGTCCGCCACCAGCCATCCAATTGCTTTTTCATCGGTGCGCAGATATTTTCCAAGGTCGCCGCCGGTGCGGATGGACTCGGGCGAGATCAGGCCAACTACGGTAAGATCATCCCTGCTCGCGCCGATGACGGAGAACGGGATGTTGATCCAGCCGCCGTATTCGAAGCCTTCGATCGGGCGCGGATTGGAGCCAAAAAAGAATTTATCCCAGAATGCATCCACCATTTCGCGCATGACGCGCTTATCGCCCGTAAATTCGGCGAGCACGCCCGGCAGCGTAAACCACAGAATGCGGTTCTGGCCGCCCAGCGACACGAGGGTACGTCCGGATGCGATTTCCCTGATCTGCGTATCGTTCAGCCCGATGCTTTTCCCAAGCTGCACCAGACCATCCAGCGGGAACGGCCATTTTTCAGGAGGTTCTTTCATCTCGGGGATATTTAAAGCGGCACTCAGCAGTATCGGTTCGGGCACGATACAGTCCGAAACGACCCACTCCCGCGGTTTCGCGGACAAGAAGAGCGCTGCTTTTTGGGAGGCCCTGAGACCGGAAATGGACCATCTGGCTTCTCCTTTACGGTCCCCCGCACTGTCGGACGGCATAGGATTCCATGCAACCTGAAGGTTGAGCGGCTGGCTTTTTTTGTCTTGCTGGAGAATAAGGCCGCCATCTCCAAATTCTATGTGCGAACTCCAAGCCGATTCGTCACGCCACGTATGCGTCCATCTGTCGGCATCCGTTTTATCTCGGATAGCGAGAAGCGCGTTAAACGGTGTTTCCTCTCCGGCAAGAACGACAAAATTGCCGCGTACGTAATAGAAAATCGGCGCGTCGATGCCGCTGCCCCAGATTTCCCAAGACGCATCCGCCGTGCCTTTTTCGACCGTGACTTCGTTCCCGGCCGCCGCAACGTCAAACAGGTTTTTCCATGATTCGGGCAGCACGCCCTGCTCTAATTTTTTCATTTCATGCGGCGCAAAGCGCATCGCTGCGTATACTTCCGTGTAGCCGGTCTCTTCTTCGTCTTCGACAAGCATCGCCACATCTTCCGCCAACGTCGCGAGCTGCATGAGCATGTTGCGCGAGGTGCCTTTGTGTAGCATCGCCCACGGCCCTTCCGTCATAAGCGAGGAGAGTGCACCTGGATAATGCCCTTCCTTCGTTTCGAGAAGCGCGTAAGGGCGGGATGTCGAAGGCTGCGGAAGCACCGCAAGCATGTCGTCTTTTGCCGGCTTTTCCCAAACGAAAAGGAAGAGGAGCACGGCGCAGACAAGCACTGCCGCGACTGCAACACCAACCAACAAATTCCTTTTCTTCACCATCTTTTATTTCCCCCTAAGGATTTCCGCCGCTCCGCTTCGCAAGCGTAAGCACGACGGACCGTTACGATTCTTTCGGTATTTTTTTCTGATTGACCGCATCCGCCGCTTCAAGCAGGGTACGGGCCGAGATCAGGAGCGGCACAATCTTCGCAAATTCAGACGTGTCAAGCCGCATTTTCTTCATATCGCCGGCCTTGCTCAGGATCGCATCCAGCGTAAGCTGCATATCGTCCTCGGAAACGGCGGCGGCGCGCTCCTGAAGGCGCGGAGAGACCAGTGGCTGCAACACGGCCTGCTGTCCCAGAGCAAGCAGATCGATTTCTTCGCCAATCGCGGGAACGTGTGCCATGTGCCCCTTTTCTTTCAGCGAGAGTGCCAGTGCTTCCGCGGATTTCGGTTCGCCGTGCACGACGACAAAGCGCGCCTTTGCGGGGAAATGCGAGGCCCAATAGAGCAGATCGTCCCTGTCCGCATGGGCGGAGAAACCATTCAGCGTGTGCAGCTTCGCTCTTACGAGAACGTCTTCACCTGCGATTCTGACCTCTTTCGCACCATCCACAAGACGTCGCCCAAGCGTGCCTTGTGCCTGATAGCCGACAAAAAAGACGTGCGTATTCGGCTTATGCAGATTGTGCTTCAGGTGGTGCACAATTCTGCCGCCGGTGACCATGCCGCTACCTGCGAGCACGATCGCGCTATCTATGTCGTTAATCGCCTTCGATTCATCGGACGTTCGCACAAAGCTGAATCCATCCGGCGCGAACGGATCTTCGCCGCGCATGAACATGTCTTTCAGGTCTTTTGAAAGCAGGTTGGTATATTTGCTGTATATCTCCGTCGTTTTGACGCCCATCGGCGAATCGAGAAAAATCGGCGGCATCTTTTTGTCCGGCATTTTTTTCTGCAGCAGCGACAATTCGTAAAGGATGCGCTGTGCGCGGTCAACGACGAACGTCGGCACGAGGACTTTTGAGCCTTCACGGATTGCGTCCGTCATGGCCTGCTGGAACTCGGCGCGCGTGTCTTCGGGCGTTTTGTGCAGGCGGTCGCCGTAGGTTGATTCGATCAGGACGAAGTCACCGTCTTCGATAATTGCGGGCGGTTTTTCAAGCGCACCGTCTTTCGGACCGAGGTCGCCCGAAAAGACTACTTTGACCGTCTTGTCCGCTCCTTCCTCGGAAACCCACGTCTCAATGATCGCGCTTCCGAGGATATGGCCCGCCTCTCTGAAACGCACTTTCAGGCCGGGCAGCAGCTCTTCGATCTCATCGTAGGAGACGGGCGCTTTGTGCTTGATTGCCGCCTCTACGTCACGCTCATCGTAAAGAGGCTCAACTTTCGGAAGCCCCTTCCGCATGTTTTTCTTCGTTCGCCACGCAGCTTCTTCCATCTGCAGGCGTGCGGAATCGTGCCACAGGATGTCGACCATCTCGCTGGTTGCGAACGTGCAGTACACTTTTCCTTTAAAGCCCTGACGTACAAGGAACGGAATTCTTCCGCTGTGGTCAATGTGAGCATGCGTAAGCAAAACGGCGTCGATATCCGCGGGGTTAAATGGGAAAACATCATCCTCATGTTTCTGCTCGTCCTTCCCCTGGTAGAAACCGCAGTCAACGAGCACTTTGAAGGCTTTCGTCTCTATCATGTAATTCGATCCGGTAACTTCTCCGGCTGCACCCAAAATCTTAAGTTTCAAATCTTGCGCCCGTAGGGCTCCCACCTTCCGTTAGGTTCAGTCTAGTTTGTCTTTGGATAGTTCACAACGTATCGTCGTACCCTTGCCAAGTTCCGAATGTATCGTTACCTCGCCGCCGACGATCGACATGCGTTCGTTCATATTTGAAAGGCCCCGGTGCCCCTGCACACGAAGCTCAGTAATATCGTCAGGAACGTTGAATCCCTTGCCGTCGTCCTGTATTTCTAATATGATCGTATTTGCTTCTTCATCTTCCCTTAAAATCACTTTCACATTCTTTGCTTCGCCATGGGAGACGGAATTGTTGACCGACTCCTGCGTCACGCGGAAGAAAGCAAGTGTCGCATCTTCGGGTAATTCAATAAAATCGTCCAGGTCGAGTGTAATCGTGACGCCAAGCTGCCTGCTCTGGCGTTCGGACAGTTCCGTAAGCGCCTGTACGATGCCGAGGTCAAGCCATGGGGGTGTAAGATCGTTGCAAAGTTCCCGCATTTCGCGGACACCTGTAAGGGCGATGTTCTCCGCGTCTAGCAACAGACGCTGCCGCTCCTCCGGCGAATCGTCGCTTTTTGAAATCAGGCGGAGTCGCTGAACGAACGCTGTGACGTCCTGCAGCGGGCCGTCGTGTATTTCGCGAGAGATACGCTCGCGCTCTTCTTCCTGTACTTTTACAAGGTCGTTGACATAACGGCGCGCGAGCTGCGCCTGCGCTACCGCAGATTGCGCCAGCGTTACGAGCGCTTCACGCAGTTTCTGAAGTTCTTCGACCGCCTCGGGCGCCTTTTGGAGCGGGATATCTTCGCCCCATTTCATCGCGGATATTTCAGTTTCAAGGTCCTTAAGCGGCATGATAACTTTCTGCCACATGATATAAACGGAAAAAACACCAATCAAGCCAAGCAGGCCCGTAATAAAAGGCCAAAAGGTCGCAAGCGAAACCATGGGCCCTAGGAGCTCGTCCCATGCAACTGCCGCGACGACGTAAAGTTCTCGCTCTGTCACCGGATAGACCGCGACCGTGTAAACACGTCCGTCCGTCCCGCTCATTTTCTGCGGTTCCGCGGCTAGCGCCGTCTGTCGAAGCACCGACGAAAGGTGACTTGCATCTTCGGGGCCGTACACCTGCTGCCCTTCTTCGTCGAATATTGCGAACACTCCGGGAATCTGCACACCCGAGAGCATGACTTCATTCAGACCCGCAATACGCGAACGAAAAAGATTCGGCCTCCAGCTCCCGTCGGAATAGATATCCCCGTAAGAGGTTTCGAGACGCGCAGCCGCACCCTGCACAAGGTTTTGTACGTAAGACGCGGCCACGCTCTCCATCGTTTTTTCAAACTGATAAAAGCCGATCCATGCGATCAGGAATCCACCCAGACAGGGCAGAAAAATAGCAATAGTAAGTTGGACCAGCAGATTTTTTCTCAATCCAGCAATTCCTCGAGCGTAACAATGCCGTATTTGAGCGAAAGCAACATCGCTTCGGTTTTATTTTTCGCGCCGAGTTTGTCGTAGATCGAAGCAAGGTGTGTCTGCACCGTGCGCTCACTGATAAAGAGCTGCGCCGCGATCTCTTTGCCGGAGAGTCCGCGCGCCGCAAGCAGCAACACTTCGCGCTCCCTGACGGATACCGGTTCCGGAACGAAATCGCCCTCTTCTTCGACGGCGCTTGCAACTTCGCTGTCGAGATAGAAGCCGCCGCGCGCTACGATGCGGATAGCTTTCGAAAGCGTTTCCATGCTCGCCGTTTTCAGAACATAGCCGCGTGCGCCCGCACGCAGCGACGCCATAACGTATTGCTGCGCGTCGTACGAAGTCAGCATAAGCGAAACGGTTGGGATTCCGGCCTCTTTGATCTTCCGCGCAAGCGCAACGCCGTCATACCCCGGCATACGAATGTCAAGCAGCGCCACCTGCGGCTTGAGCTGTTGGATTCCCTGCCACGCGGTCTCTCCGTCCGCGTATTCCCCTATGATATTGAAGTCCGATTCTTTGGCGAGATACCCTCTCATTCCTTCTCTTGTCAGCGGATGGTCGTCCGCCAGGATCATGGAAATTGCCATCATACAACGCCTCCTTCAAAAATATATATACGTGTAACCGTTATTCCTGAGCCCCGAGCCCGATCTCGCGTTCAACCGGCCTCAAATATTCGATTGTCATTTCTATCAATTGTTCGAGCGGCTCGCCCATGAGCGCACAGCCCTTTTCGATGATGTCGCGGTTGACGCCGCGCGCAAATGCTTTGTCTTTCCATTTCTTTTTCACGGACTTGACTTCGAGATCCGCAAGCGACCGGCTCGGCCGTACAAGCGCGACAGCAGTGATAAAACCTGTCAGTTCATCGATGGTGTAAAGCGTTTTCTCCAGGGTAGAATGCGGCTCAATCCCTGAGTACTCCCAGCCGTGCGCAAGCACTGCCCGCACAAATTCATCCGGGTACTGCTTCTCTCTCAGCCACTTTGCGCCCATCATCGGATGGGATTTGGGGTCCTGCGAGGTCTCCCAATCAAGGTCATGCAACAGGCCGACCTGCCCCCAATATTCTTCGTCCTCGCCAAAATACCGCGCGAAACCCCGCATCGCCGCTTCAACGGCATAGGCGTGACGTAAATGAATGTCGCTTTTGGTGTATTGTTGTAGGAGTGCATGCGACTCTTCTCTGGTAAACAAATTTATTTCCCTCCTTCGATCGCTCTCAGCAATAGATCGACCGGAAGTTTTTCCGGCGGATAGTGCACAAATTCGACACCCGATTCTCTAGCGATGCGACGCGCCAGTTCGTCGGGATATGGATTCATAAAAACCACACGCCTGCAACCCGCGTTAATCAAAGCCTTTGTGCAGTAGACACAAGGCTCATGCGTACAGTAAATCCAGCCTCCCTGCGTCACAACGCCCGTTGCTGCAGCCTGGGCGATCGCGTTAATCTCGGCGTGCGAGCCGCTGCAGATTTCATGCCGCTCTCCCGACGGAACACCAAGTTTCTCGCGCAGACACCCCTCTGCGCTGCAATGTGAAACGCCGCGCGGCGCACCGTTGTAACCGGTGCTCAAAATTTGCCGGTCTCTGACAATCACCGCACCAACTTGCCGTCGCAAACAAGTGCTCCTGCTTGCAACGACCGTCGCGATCATCATGAAGTAGCTGTCCCAGTCAGGGCGTTCCAGTGTCATACAGATTGCCTCCATTGTACTACGTATTAAAATGTATATGCAAACAGACGTTTTGGCGACAGAAAATTGCGGATGTTGCGCGTTATCCAACTATGAAATCATTTTGGTTCGGTACATTTTTGCGACGCAATAAACTCTGCCGCAAGCCTCGATACTTCCGCACGAAGCGCAGAGACCGCATGACTGCCCTCTGCGGCACATATTTTTGCGTCGTTTCCACAGAGCAAGCATTTTCGCTGCCGTTTGCCAATCGTTTCCCGCTTCAAGGCGCCGTTTTCCGTAAGCACATCCAAATCCATGAGACGTCCCCAACCCGTTTCTTCTTCGAGACGCAGTGTTGCGTTTTTGGCTTTCGCCGCATCGTCGTTCGTTCCCGAAAAAACGAGCAAGGTACATAGACCTGCGCCGTTCAGAAGCGTTTCCTCTCCAATAAAACCAGATATTTCCTCTTTCAAACACACAGCCGCATAAGCCACGATCTCATCCCCGGCCTCAATTGTTTTGGGAAAACCCGGGATATTCAGACTGACCTGTATCAGGAAACGGCTTCCTCCGCCTTTTAAAAGACGGGATTGGAGCGCCGCGCGTTCGTCTCTGCCCTTCAATACATCCTCAAGCGGCGTCATTGAGGCGTCTGCTCACTAAGTTTCGCAACTGCCACACGTCCACGGTCAGAAGCCAGATAATCGAGCGTGACCTTCGGCAACAATTGCTCAAGTAACACAACGTCCCCAAGACGCAATGCCTCGCGCACTTTGGACGCCGATATCGGCGCGTTTGTGCCGCTCTCCAACCGGGGAATAATTTCTAGTGTCACTCCATGTTTCGGCAGAATCTCCCGCATCGCTTCGTTATAAATTTCCGTGACCCGAGAGTACGGTTCCGTTCCGACGAAGCGTATCTCTATGTTCAGCGCGGGAACAAAAATTTTTGTAAAAAGTGTGACGTCGAGGCGTGCCTGGACACCCGCAACTGCCGAGTCGGCTTTGTCTTTCAAAAAATATGTGGGAAATGTGGAGCGCGAGACCGCGTAGTCGCCGCTCGGGACGACCCTGACGTTCGGCAGGTCGGCCGTCCCTTTTTTCACAAGCTCAACACGGTCCTCAAACGGGAATTCCGATGCATCCTCCTGCACGACGATTACATAAAAAGCGCCGCAGCGTGACGACGCCTGTTCGATCAGATACCTGTGGCCACGCGTAAAGGGGTTGCAGTTCATCACTGCTGCGCCCACCGGGTTCCGCTCCGGCGTCAGTTTTTCTGCTTCGAGCATCCGGCAGAAATCGGCGCTCGCAGGGCGGCCGGATTCCATAAAAACGGCGTCTTCTGTGCGCGCCAGTTCCGCAAAGCCCATTGCTGCAAACTTTTCCGCCATATCAGGCTTTGTGAAGACAAGAAGATGAAATATATCTTTTTCTCGCGCGTACTGCAATATTTTTGAAATCACCACACCGGCTAGGCCCGCTTCCTGCCATTCCGGGTCTGCGGCGACCATACGGATCACGTTTTTCTGGATACTTGCAGTTGCAATCAAATTCCCCGCGCTGTCTTCCACAAGTACTGTGCGATCGGGCTCGCCCTCAAAAAAAAGCCCGTGCTGCTCAAGTAGTTTTTCCACCTGAGCTTTTTCACGGGCGTTCATTTTTCGTACTATTCGGCTTTCAAAACCAAACATATCCGTTTACTCTTTTCCAAGTTTTCTCTTGAGGATCTCTCCTATGCTGGAACGCGGCATTTCTGAAACAAATTCGACGATCCTCGGGACTTTATAGTAAGAAAGCTTTTTGCGGCTGAATTCAATCAAATCTCTTGCGCTGACTTTTTCGCCTTTTTTCAGGACGACATACGCTTTGACCAGCTCTCCGCTGATCGAACGCGGAACGCCAACGACTGCGACTTCCGCAACCGCCGGATGTTCCGCAAGCACGCGCTCAACTTCCTGCGCGTAGACTTTGAAGCCACCGACAAAGATTACCTCGCTGAGCCTTGAAACAAGTGAGAGGTAACCGTCTTCGTCGAATTTCGCGATATCTCTCGTATCAAACCAACCATCCACAAAACGTTCCGCTGTCAGTTCGGGATTACGGTAATAGGAAGAGGCCATGGACGAACCACGCAGCCACAGACTGCCTTCTTTTCCCGCAGGCAGTACCGTTCCGTCGTCATCGCGAATTTCGCCCTCAAGGTTGCAAAGCAGCGTGCCCACCGTTCCTGGCTTCCTGCGATCGACACCGGGATTGATTGAAACAACCGCCGAAGCTTCTGTCAAACCGTAGCCCTCAAGGACCGGAACGCCAAGTTCCGCCTCGGCGCGTTTTTCAAATTCCGGCGGTAGGCGGTCGCCTCCCGAAATAATGAAGCGCAGGCTCTTGGGCGGTAAAAAACCGCGGCCTGCGGCGCCGAACAAGAGAGCAAGCATCGTCGGAACTGCGGGAACGATCGAGACCGAGCCCTGTTTCATCGCATCCATTGTCGATTCTGGGGGCATGAAGGACTGCAGGACGACCTGCCGGATATTCGAGACCAAAGGCAGCATTGCGGCGCAGACGAATCCCAGCGCATTGTAGTTCGGGAGCGCGTTCAAAAAAACATCTTCCTCCGTCAGTTCGCCAATGTGCTGCGTACATGCTTCAATGTTGCTCAGAATATTTTCATGCGTGATAGGAACGGCTTTCGGATCGCCGGTTGTGCCGGATGTGTAGAAAATCACCGCTGTTTCAGGAGACTCTTCTTCGGAAGATCGTCCGGCAATGCTGTCGACTGGTTCGTCGAGCGGCGTGACCACGCATGGAATCCCTTCTTCCGAAATGAGCGGAACTGTGCTCGCAAACCCTCTGAAGGTAATTGCGGCAAAGACATCCGCGTGCTTCAGCTGCTTGATGATCGCGACATAACCGCCGCGGTAGTCAATCGGGACAACTGTACCTCCGATGCGCCAAACGGCAACACAGAGGGCAAGTAACATTGGGCTGTTCGGGAGCAGTAACGCAAGTCGCTGTCCAGATTTAAAGCGGCTGCGCACAAGGCTTTCCTCGCACGCTTCAATAAGTTCCATGAACGCACCGCGTGACCACCACGTTTTCTGCCACCAGATACACGGCTCTCGCATAAGCTGCTGCATATTTTGCGTTATGATTTCGTCGAGTCTGTTATGCAATACATTGCCCCCAATTACAGCGTCATTGCCGCAAAGGCTTGCCATGCGGCGGAAAAAGCGAGCATACTCTCCGGTACGTCGTAAACAGGCTGATGCAAGCCATATTCAAGTCCGGTCCCCATCAGCATGAAGACTGAGGGTACGTGGCTGCTGAAGTAAGAAAAATCCTCGCCCGAAAGCAACGGACGTTCCAACACGTTAATGCCGTCGTCTCCGAAAAAGGGTTTTCCAATCTCCATAATTTTTGCAACAAGCGCGGTGTCATTATCGACCTGCGCGTAATTTCTCGTGTATTCAACGGACGCAAGCCCGCGAAAAGCTTTTGCGATTCCGGGAACCATTGTCTCGATCCTCTTTTGCACGAAATCCCGCGTCCTCGGGTCGAACGCGCGCAGTGTGCCCCAGAGGTTCGTTTGCTCCGGGATCACATTATATGCGAAGCCTGACTCGATCTGGCCGAACGAGATCAAAGCCGTCTCGCGCGGGTCCACCTCGCGCGAAAGCATCGTCTGGATCGCAACAATCAGGTGCGCCGCAATCGTAACCGGGTCGACTGTCATATGCGGCTCGGCAGCGTGCCCGGGCACTCCGCGTACATCAATATGAATGCGATCCGAAAGCGCTGTCATGACGCCCTTTTTCAAAAAGAGTTCGCCGTAAGGCAGTTCCGGCCACCAGCTCAGCGCCAGACAATTGGAAACGTTAAATTTCTCCAAAAAATTCGATTCCACAAGCGTTTTCGCGCCCCCGCGACCTTCGCCCGCAGGCTGAAAAAGCAGGACCACTTTCCGTTTCAGGCGATCTGCATGCGCCGCAAGCAACTTAGCGGTTCCAAGCAGAACCGCCATGTGCGCGTCATGTCCGGACGCATGCATAACGCCGGGCATGCAGGAGGCAAAAGAGACGCCTGTCGCCTCCTCGACCTCTATTGCGTCCATGCAGGCACGCACGACCAGGGCCGGACCAGGCAAATCGCCGCCGATGACACCAATTACTGAAGTTGAAATTGCAAAACCTGAAGTGACCTCCACGCCTGGGATTGAATCAAGTACGCGCCTAATTTTCGATGCGGTGATATTCTCTTCAAACGCCAGCTCGGGGAATTGATGAAATTCCCTTCGCCACGCTTGCATATCGTCCGCAATCTTCTCAGCCTCTGCCAAGAGCTGCGCGCCAAACGCCGAAGGATCAATTTTTTCCGCCATGAGAGCGCCTTCCTCCGATTAGGCAAGTAACTGCCGAAAAATCCAAAATCCAAACATAAATAATGCCTTAGTTTAGCATAAAGAGAGCAATAGCGGTAATTTTTTGCACATTTTGTCCGAAGCGCCAAAACTCCTTTTCTTGCAATCAACATAAAAAAACGCGCACAGCGAGCAGGGAAGAAAAATTGCGTCGCAATGTTCTTTTCATATAGAGGAACATTAGATTTTGTTTTTTCAGCGGGAACTTTTATTTTTCATGCAACCGCGAACACTGTTTTCTCAATCCATCTCGTCTCTTTCCTCAATGACAGACTTGAGGATTTCATTCGCACTCTTGGCAGGACTTGCCAAACACCCAAAAATAGAATACTATATCCACTATTCCAGTATTATGTTTTCATACGAATGGAAACGACGGAAAGGATCTGAAAAACAGAAGATGAAAACGGAAGCGATACCTGTTTTGAAAATTGGGAAACACCAGCCGCATTACCCGATCGTACAGGGCGGCATGGGTGTTATGGTCTCCGGCCCAAAGTTAGCTGGAGCGGTCGCCGCAGCCGGAGGGATTGGAACGATTGCTACGGTGGCAGTCGCAATTTCTTCGCCAAAATTTACGAAAAAACAACCGATCGCAACCCAGAACAGCGATGCGATCAGAGAATGCATAGGGCAAGCACGCAAAACAGCAGGGGACGGCGTTATCGCGGTTAACTGCATGTGCGCGCTCACAGATTATGAGGATCAGGTACGCACGGCCTGCGAGGCCGGCGCGGATATTATCGTCTCTGGCGCGGGACTGCCGCTCAAATTGCCGGAAATGACGCGCAATTACCCGGACGTGGCACTCGTACCGATCGTGAGCAGCGTAAAAGCGGCGCACCTCATCATCAGCCGCTGGAAGAAAACATACGACCGTTTTCCTGATGCATTCGTCGTTGAAACGCCGAACAAGGCGGGCGGACACCTTGGCGCACGCGACGCGGAACAGGCGCTCGATCCCGTTCTCTCGCTCGAAACGGTTGTGCCGGAACTCGTTTCTTACCTCCGCGAAGCGGACATCGACATCCCCGTGATTGCCGCGGGCGGGATTTGGAATTCAGAAGATATGAAAAAAATGTTTGCATTGGGCGCGAAAGGCGTGCAAATGGGCACCCGCTTCGCCGCTACGGAAGAAGGGGACGCTTCGGAACGCTTTAAGCAGGCGTACGTCGATGCAACGGAAGATGACGTCGTGCTGATCCAAAGCCCATGCGGACTGCCCGGCCGCGCACTGGTCACGCCGCTTGTGGAGCGCTATATCAAGGACAAAGTCGCCACAGTCTCATGTTGGGCGAACTGTCTATCACACTGCAGACTGCGGAAAGAGCGCGAGACGTTTTGCATCGCAGACGCGCTAATCGCCGCTTACAACGGGGACTGGGAAAACGGACTTTTCTTCTGCGGCAGCAATGTAGGCAGAGTGAAGGCAGTTCAGAAGGTTCAAGAGATTATTGAGGAACTTGTGGAACAGTGGCAAAAGGTACCCGCTTTCGCATAAAATACCGCAGGCATTGAAAGATGAAGGGTGTTATTTATAGATGAACAGCAAAAATCCCCGTTACCGGGGATTTTTGCTGTTTATACTTTGCTGATGTCCGGAACAATTTTCTTTGTTTCTCCATCGAATTAGTAATAAAGCAGTTCTCAGAGCAGAAACGTTTTTTATTTTTCAACAGGAAAAACTGGCAGACGCTCCAGATAGGTCAGATCTTCGCCGTTGTAGCCGCCCTCTTCGAGCAGCACCGTGACTTTACGAATCACTTCGCATCCTGTCTGCGCAAGCACTTCCTGAAGCGATTTGAGCGAACCGCCTGTCGATACAACATCGTCGACCACGCATACTTTCTTACCTTTTAGTTTATCGACATCTAAACCATCAAGTACGATAAACTGTTTCTCTTTTGTCGTAATCGATTTGACTTCGGCAACGATTGGATTTTCCATATATCCTTTGACGGATTTTCTCGCGACCACATAATCCACTCCAAGGCGCACAGCAAGCGCGTGCGTGAGCGGAATACCCTTCGCCTCGGGACAGACCAGAAGGTCGATCTCCTTCATCTCTTTCAATTTTTCATAAAGCGCGTCAGCGCAAGTTTCGACAAGTTCCGTGTCCCCCAGCATAACAAAGGACGCGATGATAAGGGTCGGTGAAACGGGAACCTTGCGCAACTGTCTCGTCAACCCACAAAGTTTCAGTGTGTAATATTCACTCATTTTGCAACGCCTCCTACAGCGAGAAAATCATTTTGACCGCAACGCCGGCCAACAGCCCGAAGAAGGGATTCCAGCGCGCAGTCGCCAGAACGGTGACACCTACGACCATCCCCCACGGCGTGAATCCGAATCCACCCTGGATTTCCGGAACGGACGCAATCGTGCCCTGCATGTTGGTCGTAAAGGTCACGAATGTACCAAGTACAAACAAAAAGCCCGCGATCGAAGCGCTGTGCAGGTATTTCCCAATCGTGGGCAGCAGTTTCAGCAGCAGAATCAAGGCCATCAGAGCCATCATAATGACGGACGAGCGCAGCGCGTTCGGCGCTGTTGCCGTACCCGAAATAATCGCCTCGACGGGGCCCCCGCCAAAAAAGGAGGAAGTCATGTCCGCAAGCGAAGAGTAGATCGCAAGGTGATCGATATTGGCGTCGACACCCGCAATACCTCCCGTTATTTTGCCAAAGCTGATGTTGGCACCTATATTCAGGCAAGAAAGCGCAAGTCCGTTGACTATAATATTGGGGTGTTCCCAGAGCTTCCATTCGATGTTGCCAAGTGTCAGTTTTTCACGCGATTCATCTATCTCCATATGTTCCGCCTGAATCCTGCCCGTTTTTTTCAACACGTTGTAAACGACCGTGGAAACGAGGACGGAAATAATGATTGTCTTAGCGAGATCAAGCGTCAGAAACCAAACGGCGAGGCCTGTCACCATTGACACGAAACCGGAATATTTTTCCGAATTCAGCATGTCAATCGAAACCATTGCGAGCATAATCCCAACGCCTGCCATCATGGAGGTAACAATCGTCGGGCCGATAAACGCAACTATTTTCTCGTTAAGGCCCAACGCAGACGGGATAAAAAGAAAGAGCGCGCCCCAGAAGACAATGCTGAGACGTTCGCGAACGTTCCGACCCATTTTGCCCGCAAGTGTGATTGTCTCTGCCTGAAACGAAATCGTGGCGACGGAGTGGAATAAAAGCGAGCCGGCGATACCGACGACAAACGCCAGTGCAGTGGGAAACGCCGCGAATCCAAAACCCAGGGCGAGCAGTCCTTGCGGAATGCCGTTCACAACGACGGCGAGTGCAGCGAGAATATCTGTTGTCAAGTGTTCCATGATCAAGCCTCCAAGATTTTTTTGCTTGATTAAAATACCCCTGCATCCTACTTTTGTCAACCAAGTGCAGATAGATTCGAAACGTTCAAGATTAAAAGTCCAGCTATAATAATGGTTCCCTGCATTTTAGGCGGCATTACGCATAAAAAAACTGCGAAGACAGTTGTCTTCGCAGTTTTATAGTTATTCTGTATCCTACTGATTTTCGTGTGCTTTTGCTACGATATCCTGGATAATCCTAGAACCTTTCGGGGTGCCGTCCGCTATCTCCTTCATATCCTCTTCGGTCAGCGTGGAGAGGTCAAACTTTGCGCACTTCAAAATTGCAACGCCAATGTGATGCACTAATTCTTTGTTGCTCTTGTAGATGCGCTCCTCAAGTTTCTTCATCTTCTTATCAAGCTCTTTTAAAAGAATCTCGGGGCTCCTGCGAATACGCTTTGTTGCCTTAGCTTCCGTCTTTTTCTGTCTCGGCATAGATTTCATCCTTTCATTGTTATATATCTTCGTGCAGAAACATTCTATCCACTTCTACAAAATACCACAGAAGTTATTATAAATTCTTAAAGCATAATTGTAAATAGCGTTTTAAATAAAAAATAACGAAAGTGATAACATCAATCGTCAAATGCTTCTTTCATCAAGTGATCTGCATCAACCGACTTTTTAATATAATTTCCTTTTTCCAAATAAAGATAAGTGCTGCGCAATTCTTCCAAGTCCTTACTTGTAATTTGACTATCAAAATCATATAATTTCATTAATTTTTTAGCTTCCACTTCAGAAAGACCGGTTTCATTCATTACGAGCGGGACAAAGGCGTCCGGATTTTTTCTAAGCCTTTCCACAATTTGCTCACGCGTTGCCAGGTATTTATGCACCGCAGGCTGATTTTTTTCAAGAAAATCTGCGCGCGCCGCAATCAAACTCAAGCCGTTAAGCCGTCCTTCTCCATCTGCAAGTATCTTTGCACCCGCACTCTGCGCTTTGACGACCTCGGTGCCGACAAGCAGCGCTGCGTCAACGCGCTGACCGATTAGAGCCGACGCTGCGGCATGTAACGTCATGGGAAAGAATTCTATATCGTTTTCGCTCAATCCCGCCTCCGCAAGATAGATGAGAAGGAGTTCGTGCACAACGGAACCGCGCAGTCCCGCCACTTTTTTCCCTTTCAAATCCCCGGCGTTTTTTATCGCCGGATCAAGCACCATGACAGCAAACGCCTTCGGTGAGCGGCTTGTTACTCCGATTATTTTTATTTTCGCGCCGTTCGCGATGCCTACCAGAGCGGCCGACACGCCGATGCCTTCACTGATGTCAAGCGCACCCGCCGCCATTGCCTGGATCTGTTTCGGTCCGGACGGGAGCTGGATATAGCCAATCTTTCGGTCGCCGGAGAATGCTTTTTCATACGCATTTTCATCCATCGCCGCCATAGCGGGGATATTCAGCGGCAGTTTCCAAAGTGCGATACGAATTTCTTTTTCCGCCGCATCTGCCGCGTGGCAGAAAAAAAACGCCGCAAACATTAGCAGACAAAACCATATTTTCTTTTTACTCATCTTAATCATGACTCCTAAAAACAGAGGGCGGGCAAGCGCCCGCCCCGTTATTCTTTTATTTTTTAAATGACTCTTCGATCGCAACCGCTACCGCTACCGAGGCCCCGACCATCGGGTTGTTGCCCATCCCAATCAGCCCCATCATTTCAACGTGGGCTGGAACTGAAGAAGAACCCGCAAACTGCGCGTCACTGTGCATACGCCCCATCGTGTCGGTCATGCCGTAACTGGCCGGCCCCGCCGCCATATTGTCGGGATGCAGCGTACGCCCTGTGCCGCCGCCGGACGCGACCGAAAAATATTGCCGCCCGTTTTCGACCGCCCATTTTTTGTAGGTACCGGCTACCGGGTGTTGGAAACGCGTCGGGTTTGTAGAGTTTCCCGTAATGGATACGTCAACTCCCTCGCCAACCATTACCGCGACACCCTCGCTGACGTCGTCAGCGCCATAGCAGCGTACTTTTGCTTTTTCACCGGACGAGAAAGCCTGCTCCGAGACAATTTTTAGTTTCCCGGTGCCGTAGTCATATTTTGTTTCAACAAAAGTAAAACCGTTGATGCGGGAGATAATATAAGCCGCATCTTTACCAAGCCCGTTTAAAATGACGCGCAGCGGCTCCCTGCGTACTTTGTTCGCGGTACGCGCTATGCCGATCGCGCCTTCTGCAGCTGCGAACGATTCATGTCCCGCTAAAAAGCAGAAACATTTCGTCTCTTCGCGGAGCAGCATGGCGGCAAGGTTTCCGTGCCCAAGCCCGACCTTGCGCTGATCCGCGACCGATCCCGGGATGCAGAATGTCTGCAATCCGATACCGATTTTTTCCGCGGCCTCAGCAGCGTTTTTCACGCCGGAACGGATCGCGTACGCGGCACCCAGCGTATAAGCCCAAACGGCGTTATCGAATGCGATCGTCTGCACGCCTTTTACAATTTTTTCAACATCGACGCCCTTTTCGAGGCAAATCGCGCGCGCTTCTTCTAAATCCTTGATGCCGCTTTCCCGGAGAAACGCTTCGATCTGCGGCATCCTTCTTTCGCAGCCTTCAAACGTGATCATCGGATATCCCTCCTACTGCTCACGCGGGTCAATAATCCGGTCCGCCTCGTCGAAACGGCCGTACGTTCCCGTGTTTTTTTCGAGGGCTTCTTTCGGATCGACGCCCTTGCGAATCGCTTCCATCATCTTGCCAAGCGAAACATATTCGTAGCCAATTACTTCGCTGTTCTTATCAAGTGCCATTTTCGTGATGTAACCTTCGGCCATTTCAAGATAACGCACACCCTTCGGCTCAGTGCCGTACATGGTTCCGATTTGGGAGCGAAGTCCTTTGCCAAGGTCTTCCAACCCGGCACCCACAATGAGACCGCCCTCGGAAAAAGCGCTCTGGCTCCGTCCGTAGGCAATCTGCAGGAAAAGCTCGCGCATCGCGGTGTTGATAGCGTCACAGACGAGGTCCGAATTCAGCGCTTCAAGAATCGTCTTGCCAGGCAGAATCTCAGCCGCCATCGCCGCAGAATGCGTCATACCCGAACAACCTATCGTCTCCACCAACGCCTCTTTGATCACGCCCTCTTTGACGTTGAGCGTCAGTTTGCAGGCACCCTGTTGCGGCGCGCACCAGCCAACGCCATGTGTGAAGCCCGAGATGTCGCCGAGCTGCTTCGATTCGACCCATTTTCCCTCTTCCGGAATTGGGGCGGGGCCGTGCTTCGCACCTTTTGCGACATACGCCATCCGCTCGACTTCATGTGAACATGGACAACTCATTCCGTTTATACCCTCCTGTAAATCCTTTATAGAGACATTGAAAATTTATCATGCATTTTTTCGTTGCGTGAGACATCCGCTATATGCCAACTGCAAAACTTGCGGCAAAAAAATCAGAAACGCCCGGCTAGAACTCCCACTCGAAATCCGGACTGCCTGCCTCCAGTAGTCTCCGCTTCATATCGGCGCAGATCATTTTAAGCGCGTCCTCCGAGCGTCCTTCGCAGCGCGCAACAAGAACAGGTTGCGTGTTGGATGCGCGAACCAGGCCCCAGCCATGTTCGTAGACAATCCGTACGCCGTCGACGGTAATCGTGTTCAGGCTTTCCTCAAGCGCCTGCTCGGTTGCGCGTTTTACGACTTCGAATTTAAGGTCGTCATCGCACGCGTAACGTGTTTCTACTGTTGAGGGATAGACAGGAATTTCCGCCGCAATCTCAGAGAGTTTTTTTCCGCTGTTTGAAAGGATACGCGCCAACCTGCCGGCGGCGTAAAAAGCGTCGTCAAAGCCATAATATTCGTCTGCAAAGAACATGTGTCCCGAGACTTCTCCGGAGAACAATGCCTGTTCTTCTTTCATCTTTGCCTTGATGAGCGAATGTCCAGATTTCCACCAAAGCGGTTTACCTCCGAATTTTTCAATCGTCTCCGGCAGCGCCATCGAGCTCTTGATTTCGACGATTCCGGTTGCACCATGATGTTTAGGCAGAATCTCTTCCCAGAAAATTGCCATCAGACGGTCGCCCCAGATGATTTCACCTTTGTCATCGACCACACCAATGCGGTCGGAGTCCCCGTCAAAACCGAATCCCACGTCCGCCTTCTCTTCAACGACAGTTTCAATCAGTTTGGTCAAATACTCCCGTTTCGTCGGGTCGGGATGGTGGTTGGGGAAGTGTCCGTCAGGGTTCGAATATAGGTCGACCACGTCGCATCCGATGCGGCGCAAAAATTCCGGCGCATAGAGACCGCCTGTCCCGTTTGCAGAGTCACAAACTACTTTCAGCTTACGAGGGCCAAGGTCGATTTTCGATACCAGCATATCAATATATTCTTCGTTGATATCGGCAAAAGTAAGCCTGCCCTGCCGTTCCGCCGCGATAAAATCGTCCGACTCAATCAGCCTTAAAATCTCCTGGATTTCATCACCCCAAAGCGTCGCTTTTTCAAAAGCGACCTTCAGGCCGTTAAAATCTTTCGGGTTGTGACTGCCGGTAACCATGATGCCGCCGTTTACTTCAAAACGATACAGGCTCCAATAGAACGTCGGCGACGAGACCTGACCGATATCTATCACGTCAAGACCGGCCTTCATCATACCCGCGGCAGCCGATGCCTTGATACGCGGGGTCGAGAGCCGGACGTCGCCGCCAATCGTAACTTTCGTCACGCCGCGGCGCGCAAGCCACGTTCCATAGGCCAGCCCGATCAGACCGACCGTTTCATCCGTAAGTTCCTGATCCGCAATCCCGCGGATATCGTATTCTCTAAAAATATGTGCCGGCACGTTTGCCATCGGGGTAACCCCTTTCCTGAAAAAGAGCTGTTTTTCATTCCCCTTCATTATATCCTTAAAGACACCGGGGCACATCCCGAAAATTGTTTACTTTCTTACGAACACTTGGAGGGCTAATTTCTCTCCGTATAGAATATTCCGCAGGCTACTGGGAAAGAAAAAGGCGCACCAAAAAGGCACGCCCACATGCTGCAGAATTCTAAATTCAAACGCCTGTTTGAAAAAGCGCCCCCGTTTTCGTCGTGGATTTAATACAACCCGGGAAGACTTTCCTCGTACGCCTTGGCTTCCTGTCGGTACTGTTCCATTTTTGCCGCTGCGCTTGCGATTTGTTTTCTGACCTGTTCAGGTGAAGTCCCGCCGGCAGTGTTCCTACGCTCGACGGCGACCTTCGGCGACAGTAGCGGCAGAAGATCCGCCTTCACTTCGGGAATATGATTCTGCCATTCGTCGAGCGACAGTGCCGTCAGGGATTTTTTGTTGTCGAGGCAGTAACGCACTATTTTGCCGACTTTTTCGTGCGCGTTGCGGAACGGAACACCCTGCATAACGAGGTATTCGGCCACGTCGGTCGCCAAAATCAGCCCGTCCGAGAAACCGCGCAAAGCGGCTTCTTCGTCGATCTCAACTTCTTTTAGCAATGCGGGCAGCACGGAAAAAATCCCATGCAGACAGTCCAAAGTACGGAAAAGCGAGCGCTTGTCGTCCTGAAGATCGCGGTTATAGGTAAGCGGGATGCCCTTCGTCATGACAAGCAGGTCCATCAATGCACCTGTAAGCTGCCCGGATTTCCCGCGCAGAATTTCAAGAACGTCCGGATTTTTTTTCTGCGGCATAATACTGGACCCCGTGCAGAAAGCGTCGGGGAGTTTTACCCAGCCGAACTCCGAGCTGAAGTAGACGATCAAATCTTCAGAGAGACGGCTCACATGCGCGCCAAACACAGACGCGAAATAAAGCACGTCCAGGATATGGTCGCGGTGCGCCACCGTATCCATGCTGTTTGCGGTCATTTTCGAGAACCCGAGGTCACGGCGCGTGTATTCGCGGTCAAGCGGCAGCGTTGAACCTGCAAGCGCCGCACAGCCCAGCGGCGATTCGTCCACCGCTTCATAGGCGTCAAAAAAACGTTTCGTATCGCGCAGGAATGCCTGTGCGTGCGCCATCCAGAACTGTCCCATTGAAACCGGCTGCGCTTGCTGCAAATGCGTATAGCCCGGCACCACAGTATCGGCGTGCTGCGCCGCTTTCTCAAGCAATACGGAGATCAGCGCGTCCAGTCCGCACCAGACGGAAAGCAATTCCTGCCGCAGGTAAAGACGTACCGTCGTATTCGCCTGGTCATTCCTGCTGCGCCCCATGTGCAGTTTGGCGCCGGTTGCGCCGCAGCGTTCAATCAATCGGGCCTCAATATTCATATGAACGTCTTCAAGTTCCCGCGTAGGCTCAAAATCTCCGTTTTTAATCTCCTCAGAAATCGCCTCAAGGTTCTCTTCGATTTCGCGTGATTCTTCCGCCGTCAGCAGGCCCACGAGCGCAAGCATCCGCACGTGCGCGATGCTGCCGCGAATATCCGCCTGCGCCATCCTCCAATCGAGGTCAAGCGACTGCGTAAAATCCAAAACCCTGTCGTTCGTATCCTGCGAAAAACGGCCTTTCCACATGGCAACAACCTGCCTTATATAATTTTCGTTCCAGTATTATATCGCATCGCCGCCACCGTCGCTTTTACCAGAGATTTTCCGGTTAAGCCGCTCGATCCGATAGCTCACATTATGCCGTTCCAGTTTCCATTTATAGTCACGTATGGCGCGACAGGAATCGAGCCATTCCAGCGCACGCTCCGCATAGGCCAGCGCGGAAGCGTAATTTTTAAAATGGTGCTCCTCAAGTTTTGCAAGGTTTTCCAGCGTATCAAGCGGGAGGAGTTCCTTCTCAAGCGCCCTGACATAGTGTTCGCGTGCATTTTCATAGTCGCCGAGCCCTTTATAATGTTCCGCAAAGCGCAAATTCGCCTTCCAGGATGCTTCCGCACTCTGCATCGCCTGTTCCCAAGCGCTGTGTGCCTCCTCCTGCCTGCCCTTCATATGCAGCAGGTCGCCGCAGCGGATTAGATCCTCGCCGGAACAACCTTCCATCGAGAGCAGTGAGCCAATCTTCGCCTGCAAGGCAGCAAGCGAAATAATATCGAGCGTATTATGGTAGAAAACGCCGCGTAACGGTCCGGCATCCGAACTTTTTAAGAACTGTGTATAAATATAAGGGATTTCCCGCCCGGGGATATCTTCCCCGCTGCGATGCACGCCAAGCACGTTCGATTCAATCGAAGAGAGCGAGCAGGAAAGGTATCTGCCCTTGTAAAAATGGCGCGACAGAAGCAGCAGGTCCATGTGCGGCGCTGCGTTCCAGGAGGGCGCGGCGCGCAGAAGCGTGTAACGCGTCCTGAGCAGCGGCAGGTCAAACGTCCTTCCGTTGTATGTCACAAGACCATAGCGTTCCGGAAGTTCCGACTCTAAAACGGAGAGCCAGTTTTTTTCCCACCCCGGCCCGGCAAGGAAGAGCTGGACAACTTTAAAATGATCTCCCTCACAGAAGCCAAGGCCGACCATAAAAGCGTAAGTTCCCGTTCCGCCGGAAAGCCCCGTCGTCTCGAGGTCCAGAAAGACGGAACGCTCGCCGGCGCCCCATTCTTTCAGGAGATGTAAATTTTGCTCCGGCTGCGAGAAAATCGAGGAACC
Source organism: Synergistaceae bacterium OttesenSCG-928-D05 (assembly GCA_030266985.1). Lineage (GTDB taxonomy): Bacteria > Synergistota > Synergistia > Synergistales > Synergistaceae > JAJDJB01. The sequence goes on along the minus strand of JAJDJB010000012.1, from coordinate 6,369 downwards.
GTACGTCCTGCCATATGGCACGATCGTTTCCGTTCTGTAAACGCCGCGCTCGACCCACTCGCCGGCAGGCAGATTCTTGACGTCAAGCTCTTTCGGCTTGCCGTCACGCAGCGGTTCGATTTTGCCGGAAACATTCGGGAGAAGTCCGTCGAACCGTCCGAACCGTTCGGCGTCATATTTATTGGGGCGCGCCATCAGCTTTTACCAGGTCAATGACTGTGATTTCAGGAGGCGCCAAAAAGCGGACGGGCGGTCCGACAAATCCCGCGCCGTTACTGATATAGAGCAGCCCTCCGCCTTTGATCTTCTTAAATCCGCGCGACCTGCCAGCGAAAATATGGCGTGAAGAAAGCGTGGGCAGGAGCTGTCCGCCGTGCGTATGGCCGGAAAGCTGCAAGTCAAAATGTCCGATTGCCCCAAGTTCGACGACGGGCCGGTGCCGCAGGAAAAGCGTAAACTTGTCCTGATCGGCACGCGGAACGGACAGAAGAAGCGTCTCCGATTTACTGAGCCCCCAGTCCGCTTCCGTCAGGTGATCCTGGTCGTCTGCACCGGCAACGATCATTCCGCCCGTTTCGACAAATTCATTGCGCAATACATTGATGCCCGAGGATTCCATAAATTCGACCGCCTTATCAATGTCGTAATAATAATCGTGATTTCCGGGTACGGCAAAAAAACCGTATTTGGGCTTCACACGCCGAAACATCGCTTTTTCGCGGCTGCGCCCTACGAGGTCTCCGTCCACGAGATCTCCCGTCACAACGACGAGGTCCGGTTTCGCTTCCCGCACCTTGCGCATGATCTGTTTCAACAGCAATATTCCGGTAAACGGCCCCAAATGCAGGTCGGTGAGATGCAGAATACGAAGTCTGCCATTTTCGCTTTCGAATTTCTTTTCGGTTCGCAGTTCCAGTTTTATGACTTGCACGTTATTTGCCTGCCGGACACCGAAACAAAGCGCCGCGGCGCCAAGAATAAACGCAAGGATCAGGTCATACCCAACTCCAAGGCCGATGCCGGTCAACCAATGCAGTACATCCTGCAGCACAAGAAAAAGAAACGTGTACAGAATCAAGAGCGCCCAAATTCCGCCTAAGCGATCCGTCCACTTTTTTTTCCGACCGGAACGGATGCGCTCCGTTCGCCGCGTGAGGAACGGCAGTTCCATCATCGCAAGGCTCCAACCAAGCCATATCGAGCTGATCCAGCCCGGCCCCAGTGCTTCCCGTATTCTGAAATAGATGTAGACGTGCATGCCAAGCAGCGCAAGCCCGCAGCCAATCCAGAATATGTATTTATCCGACATTCGTTTTTCGTTTGTTTTTCCCTGGATCATATCTGTGCGGAATAAAGCCTTCCAAAGGATTCAAGGATTTTCTGCCAGAGCGGGCGGTTCTCCCACTCCGAGAGTATAACTTCGCTTGCGTCGTCAAGATCCTTCAAAAACTGTTCCGCAAACGCGTGATTGAGGTTTTTATCGTAAATGAACAGCTGATTCTCAAAATTGATTTCCAAGCTGCGCACGTCAAAATTACAGGTGCCAACCGAACAGATATCTTCATCTGATAGTACCGTTTTTGAATGGATAAACCCTTTTTCGTAAAAATATACGCGCACACCGGCCCTGATTAGGGGTTCGACGTTACCTCGGCTCGCCCAGTGCACAAGAAAATGGTCTTTCGCCGCGGGGATCAGCACACGGACGTCCACACCGGAGAGCGCTGTATTAGCCAGCGCGTTCATGATTGGAGACCCGGGAACAAGGTACGGCGTTGTGATCCAAACTCTGTTCTTCGCGCGCGCAATCATGCTCAGGAATCCCTGCTGAATTGAATGCCAGGTTGAATCGATGCCGCTTGGAACGACCTGGATCGGCACCACCGGAAGATGCGGGAAGGAAAGGTCCTCGGCATCGAAAAGCTGCGAAGCAAGTTCTTCCGATATAAAAGCGGGATCTTCTCCTGAGCGGATACACCAGTCCTGAAGAAAAATCTTATGGAGCGCACCCGAGGCCTCGCCAAAAATGCGCACATGCGTATCGCGCCAGTTTCCGAGAGGCCCCTTGCCGAGATATTCATCGCCGACGTTCAGGCCTCCCGTGTATGAAATTTTATCGTCGATCACGACGATTTTCCTGTGGTTGCGAAAATTCATCTTACGCCGCAAACGCGGGAAAGCCATCGGCATAAAAGAGCGGCACATAACGCCCGCATCCGTAAGCCTTTTGATGTACTTGCGCCCGAGCTTCCAACTCCCTACAGCGTCATAAAGCACTCGTACCTTGACACCGCGATGCGACGCATCGACGAGAAGGTCCGCAATCTCTGTTCCAATCTCGTCGTCCTTCAGGATAAAATACTGCATGTGAATGTAGCATTTCGCTTGTTTCAGATCCTGTTTCAGCGCCGAAAATTTTTCGTCTCCATCAATCAAGATCTCCACTTTGTTGTGCATCATGAGTTCGGCGCCGCTGCAGGCGTGCAGAAGTCTTCCCAACAGATAGCGTTTGTCCTGCGAATAATCGCCGTGGACGAGGTTTTGCACTTTCGGCGGTTTGAAACGTTTTCGGTCCTTCAAATGATGAAAATCGGGGCCGATAATCATATAAATAATCAGTCCAACGCCGGGAAGAAGAACAAGCGTGATGAGCCAGAGAATCGTCCTGTCCGGGTTTTGATTTTCCATAAAAATAACGAAAGCGATGATGAGCGCATAGACAGCTACAATGTGCCATGCGTATTTGTGGATCAACGCAAGGAAGGAGGAGACGGCATTCAGCAGTCTCGGATGGAGCGAAAGTCCTTCACCCAGCGTATAGACGATATTTTCCGTGACATAGTTATAAATCGTCGGCGAGTAACCGGCGATAAAGGCGACAACTGCAATAATGCAAACCGTACGAAGCGTCATTCTCAATACACTTCACATCCCCCGTCCTAAGGGTCGTACCATCAGCTTATTATAGCGTAACGGGAACACAGGCCGTCGTCAGTTTTACGAAGATCGCGCCGCGGCTGTCAAACGCTTTTTATATACGTTACCGCGCGCTTCCTGCTATAATGAATCATTCAATTGTATCTTCATTTCCCTGTCGGGAGTGATTTGATGATTCGCCTTAAATTTGAGCCGCGCCTTGACAACCCGGCGTGGATGAACGTTATGATCCCGGTCGCTGCAGTTCTCACAGGCTTGTTTGCGGGCGGCGTGCTTTTCGCTTTTCTTGGCGTCAATCCGTTCCGGGCCTACTGGGCCGTTTTGGTAGGCGCATTCGGCAGTACGTACGGGCTAAGCGAAATCGTAACCAAAGCAATACCCATCACGCTAACTGCGCTGGCGGGGCTGATATGCTACAGAATGCTGATCTGGAACATCGGCGCTGAGGGGCAGCTCTGTCTCGGGGCGATTGCCACCGTTGCGGTCGTGCGTTATTTTTATGTCGACAGCAGAATCGCGATGTTTGCGCTCATGTTCCTCGCAGCCGCACTCGCGGGCGGCGTTTGGGGCGGCGTGTCAGGTTTTCTAAAGGCCAAGTGGAACGTGAACGAAACGATCACCACACTGATGCTGAATTACGTTGCAATTAACCTTTCCGAATATTTCATCTACGGACCGTGGAAAGACCCTATGAGCATGGGCTTTCCTTTTACTCCAAACTTTCCTCCCGCCGCGCGCTTCTGGGTATTTGGCAGCACGCGCATTCACGGCGGCATTTTTATCGCGCTCGCAATCACCTTGATTTTCCAACTGCTTTTAAAACGCAGTAAATGGGGGTATGAAATCCGCGTGATCGGCGAAAATCCGAGAGCCGCGCGCTATGCAGGTATCAACATCGCGAAAAATATTCTGCTCGTCACTTTTATCGGCGGCGCCGTTGCAGGCCTTGCCGGAATGAGCGAGATGGCGGGACTGCACGGCAGAATGAGCCGCGGATTTTCGATGGATTACGGCTACACGGGAATCATCGTCGCGTGGCTCGCGCGATTGTCGCCGATTTATGTTCCTCTCGTCGCCTTCCTGATGGGCGTGCTGCTCGTCGGCGGCGACACGCTGCAGGTCGTCATGGGGCTTCCGCACGCAAGCATTAAAATATTACAGGGCTTGATCCTCTTTTCGATGATTGGAGCAGAGACGCTCTCGCGTTTCCGTATCCGTATCGTGCGAGTCGGGCTGCGCGCAAAAGGAGAGGAAAACTAGATGGAACTGATCATACCGATCCTTGCGGCAGCCGTTCGAAGCGGAACGCCCATTCTTTACGCAACGCTTGGCGAGGTCCTCTCTGAGCGTGCAGGCGTTATGAATCTCGGACTCGAGGGCGTCATGCTTACAGGCGCTTACGCGGGTTTCGCCGTCACAAAAGCAACGGGCGATCCCTGGCTTGGGCTGGTCGCCTCCTTTTTTGCGGGCGCCGCTATCACGCTGATCCACGCCTTTCTGTGTATTACGCTCATGTGCAATCAGGTTGTGAGCGGGCTTGCGCTCGTTATGACCGGTTACGGCCTCAGTGCGCTGCTCGGGCGCTCCATCATTGGCGAGACGATATCGGGCATGGCTTCATGGAGCATACCAATCCTCTCCGATATCCCCTTCTTCGGACCTGTTTTTTTCCAACATAATCCGATGGTCTATGTCTCTTATCTGCTTGTCGTTTTTCTTTGCTGGTTCATCTTTCGGACAAGGTGGGGGCTTAACTTGCGCGCGGTCGGAGAAAATCCGCGCGCGGCGGATGCGATGGGACTCTCCGTTACGAAAATCAGATACCTTTACACGTTGGTTGGCGGAGGTCTGGCAGGAGTGGGAGGCGGTTACCTCTCCGTCGTTTACGCGCAGATGTGGATCGAGGGCATGACTTCCGGACGCGGCTGGATTGCCGTCGCGCTTGTCATTTTCGGGCTGTGGAACCCCGCAAGAGCGGCGTTCGGCGCTTATCTTTTCGGCGGCGTCGAGGCGCTGCAGCTTCGTATGCAGGCGATGGGCTCCAGCATCTCGGCTTCACTATTACTGACGCTTCCCTATCTAATGACGATCATCGTGCTGACCGTCGTCTCCATTCGTGCAGGCAAAGGCGTAAAACTCGGCACCCCAGCAGCTCTCAGTGTGCCGTTCCGACGAGAAGACCGCGATTGAGGTGAGATAAATGCTCGAACGATATGCCCAGGAAATTTCTGAATATTTGAGCGCGATGATGGGGCGCAGTATCATCATTACAGATATTAACGGCATTATCATCGGCGCGCCCGCAAAAGAACGACTGGGCGACTTTCACCCTTCCTCCGTTCCGGTCGTACAGTATAAAAAAATGAGTTTTGACGACGCAGAAGCGGCAAAAAAACTGGGCGTTTGGTATCCCGGTTCCACTGTCCCCCTCTTTTTTCAGGGGCGCGTCATCGGGACGGCGGCAATCGCGGGCGAACCGGAGCTCGTACTGCAATTTACAACGCTTGTAAAAAATCAGATCGAAAGCCTGCTGCGCGAAAAAGTGTACGCGCATTCCGTACAGACGCCGCAGCATAAGATCAACGAACTCGTACGGGATATCGCGGCGTTCGACCCCATGAAGGACGACGCGTCACTGATTCCGATGCGCGCGGAGCGTCTTGGAATCAACATGGATATTCCCCGCGGCGTCATTTCTATCGCGTTTTCCAACTTCCGCGGGCTCGATCTAGCAAAAAATCCTGTTCGCCTCTCTTATCAGAGTAAAGGCGACCCTCTTTCGGACGAGATGGATTACAGCATGACGAATAATATGGTGATTGAGACACTCCGTGAGGTTTTTGCCGACCCGCAGAACATTCTCGCATCGGTTTCACGTGACCGTTTCGTCATTCTGTGGACGCTTCTGCCCTCGGAAACGGAAGACATATCTCTTGGAATCGAACGTGCAAAAGAACTATGTGCGGAGGCCGCGGAAAAACTGAGAGAGGGTTCGATCGAAACAATCATCGGAATAGGTCACCCCGCACAGAATTTATACGAGCTGCCCTTTGCTTATAAAAATGCGATGGAGATCGTCACAATCGCAGAAAAACTTTCGTTAGGCCCCGGCATATATGGATTCGACGAAATGCTGCTGCAGCACATTCTGTTGTCCATAACCCCCAGTTATCCGATCCGATACATGGAGAAAAAATTGAATTTGCTATACAGCGAAAATGACGCGCAAGGGCTGATCGATACGTTTCGCGTCTATTGCGAGTCGCTCTTCAGCAAACAGAAAGCGGCGGAAAAACTGCACCTTCACCGGAACACACTTGCGTACCGCTTATCAAAAATCGAGGAACGCCTCAACATCTCGACGGAAAATTTTGAAGAAGTGCTTGCCCTCTACATGATCATCATCATACGCGAATTGGGAAAACAGGGACA
>JAJDJB010000011.1 GCA_030266985.1 Synergistaceae bacterium OttesenSCG-928-D05 | reverse complement strand
AAAAAAACGCGCACCATCGTCTGGCAGAACATCGTGCTCGCGCTCGGCGTGAAAACGCTTTTCATGATTTTCGGCGTCGCGGGGATCGCGGGGCTTTGGGAAGCGGTTTTTGCCGACGTCGGCGTCGCACTGCTCGCAATCTTAAACGCGACACGCGCATCGAGAGTTTGACCAATTAAGACAAAAGCAATATAGACGGTTTCTACGTGTTTTTGAATATGTAGAAATGCGCAGGATATTTTAATGCGGCAGACATAGAATAGAAAAATCAAGAAGAATTGTAAAACTGACAATTCTAAATCAGGAGGTCATTCATATGCTGACAAGTTCGAGAAATAAGTTCAAAGGAACGGTAAAATCCGTTAAGAAGGGCGCGGTCAACGACGAGATCGTGATCAAGCTTTCGGGTGGTACGGAAATAACGGCGATCATTACAAATACAAGCACGCAGAACCTGGGCCTGAAAGAGGGCGTGGAAGCCATCGCGCTTGTGAAGGCCAGCTGGGTCATTTTGGCGGCGGACCTTGACGGGATCAAGCTCTCTGCGCGCAACCAGTTCAAGGGCAAAGTGAAAGAGATCAAGCACGGCGCGGTCAACGACGAAGTTATCGTTGAACTGGACGGCGGCGACGAAGTTGTCGCGGTCATCACCGTTGAGAGCACGAAGAACCTTGGGCTTGAAAAAGGCAAACCTGTGACGGCACTGATCAAAGCGTCGCATATTCTGGTCGGCGCCGCGGCATAAAAAACGCCCTGCAACAGAATATCTGGAATAAAACCAACGTAATCGCAAAAAGGGCCTCCCGACGGAGGCCCTTTTTAGATTTTATGTTTCTCTCTAATATTGCTAGTTTGATTTCTTTTCTTTTGGCTCGCAGGATTCGTTTATGCAGCCATAGATCATGATTCCGCCCGCCAGGTTCGCGACTTTATATCCCTGCGCCTCGAGCGCGCGGCATGCGTTATAACCGCGTCTGCCGCTCTTGCAGTTTACGTAGACGGGTTTTCCTTTGTCGATTTCCTGCATTTTTTCGCGCAGTTCTTCAAGCGGCATGTAGCTAAATCCATCGATGTCGCCGAGCTTTTTATCTTTTGTCTCCCGCACGTCGAGCAGCGTCGCGCTGCCGTCTTTCGGGATGTCCGCGACTTCGTTCCAGTGATATTGGCTCATATGTTTTTTGACGACGTTTTCAATCACGTATCCCGCCATGTTTGCGGGGTCTTTCGGCATGCCGTAGGGCGGCGAATAGCAGAAATCAATCTCCTGCAAATCCAGCGCCGTTCCGCCAAGCTTTATGACCGTCGCGAAGATGTCGACGCGTTTGTCGACGCCGTCGAAGCCCACGATTTGCGCGCCGAAAATTTTTCCCGTCGTTTTTTCAAACAATACTTTCATTTTCATTTCGCGCCCGCCGGGATAATAACCGGCGTGCTGCGGCAGCGTCAGATAGACTTTGTCGTAATCGAGATTATTTTCTTTCGCCGTTTTTTCGTTGACTCCCGTGAATGCGACCGTCATATCGAAAAGCTTTACGATCCCCGTTCCCAGAACGCCCGGGTATTTGCTCTGCTGACCGGCCAGATTGTCCGCCGCGATGCGCGCCTGCCGGTTCGCAGGGCCCGCAAGGAAAATCGACATCGGCTGCCCGGTCACGATATGGTAGACCTGTACGACGTCGCCGACCGCGTAGATATCCGGGTCGGAGGTGCGCATAGTTTCGTCCACGATGACGGCGCCGCGCGGATTCAGCGCGATTACGGCCTCGCGCGCAAGAGCGCTGTCGGGACGCACGCCGACCGCCATTAAGAGCATATCCGCCTTGATTTCGCCGTCGTTCAGTTTTACGGTCAATTCTCCGCCGTCGTCTATGATTTCTTTCGCGCCGTTATTCAGGATAACTTTGATGCCGTTCTGCTCTGCGTGTGTTTGTACTTGCGCCGCCATTTCGACATCCGTGGGCGCGAGGAGCTGCCCGCTCATTTCGACGATCGTTACGTCAAGCCCGATGTGGCGGAAATTTTCAGCCATTTCGAGACCGATTGCGCCGCCGCCAACAATGACCGCACGTTTTGCGCCGGATTCCTGGAGAAATGTTTTTATTTTTACGGCGTCAGGCACGGAACGCAGCGTAAAAACGCGTTTCGAATCCATGCCGGCAATTGGCGGTATGATGGGCTCCGCACCGGTGGCGATCAGGAGTTTATCGTAGCTTTCTTCGTACGTTTTTCCCGTTTCGCGGTTCGTTACCGTGAGCGTTTTTTTCTCGCGATTAATTCTATCGACGTTGTTCAGCGCGCGAACTTCGATATTATATTTTTCGCGAAAAGAAGCAGCGTTGTTCAACAGCAGCGCTTTTTCGCTCTTGATCACATCTCCGATATAGTAAGGCATGCCGCAGCTGGCAAAAGAAATATCTGGACCGCGCTCCAATATAAGGATTTCAGCTGTTTCGTCCAGTCTACGCAGCCGCGTGGCCGCACTTGCGCCGCCCGCGACGCCTCCGATTATTACGATTTTCATATTTAGGCCCTCCTTGCATCTCGTTTATATGGTCCAATTTTCAAGAATTATTATAATCTAGCCCCAACTTTTATTCCCGCGATTTATGCTGATTTAGTGTTTCGAGTAAACGGCAAAAAGGGCCCCGCACAAAACGCGCGAAGCCCCTTTTTCTTGATTGCATTTATTTGCCGTTATAGTGGTCACCGCACTTAGCAATTTCTATGCTGTCTGAAATGACGCGGTAAATCAAGCGATTTTTGTCGTCGATGCGTCTGCTGCACCAGCCTGAAAGATCTTCCTTCAGACGCTCCGGCTTGCCTTCGCCCTGTAATTCCCCATCCCGCTCGATACTCTTGATGAGTTTATTGATTTTGCTGACGGTCTTTTTATCCTGTTTCTGCCAGTATAGATATTCGTCCCAACTTTTGCCCGACCAGATTTTACGCATATCGCGCCCTAAGCCTCAATCAGCTCGCGCTCCTGGCCGTGCCCCGCTTCCAATTCCGCGATAGACTGGTCCAGCCGTTTGCGCTGGGCCGCTGTAAAACCGTTCGCGTCCTTCTTTGGCGGTATCACAGCAAACGGCAATGCTCCGTGCGCAATCGTCTGTACGATAAAAAGACGTACGGCTTCACGGGTTTCCAGTCCCATACTGCTGAAAAGCTCGTCCGCTTCTTTACGTAGTTCCGGCGTAAGGCGCACCTGTAGAACTTCTGATTTTGACATATCAATCACTCCTTTTGCAAGTATTATAACTACAAAAATACACAAAAACAACATAATTATAATACATTTATGTAAAAAATTCGACAATCATGCAGACGAGATGACACAGGTCACTATTTCACTTCACATTTTTCTGATGCGGCGCACGTAAGCTTCGAATAAAATATAACGGTAGCAAGAAAAAGGAGCGTGTTGCGGATGAGAAAAGCAATTTCTGTAGAAGAGCTCGGCGAACCGATCGGCGCATACAGCATTGGCGTTTGGGCCGGGCCGACGTTGTATCTGAGCGGCGTCACCGGGATCACGGACGAGCTGCTCGCAAAACCGGACATGGCGCAAGAGACAAAAAATGCCATGATGGAGGCAAAAATAGCGCTGGAATCGCAGGGACTTTCGTTTGCCGACGTCGTGGAAGCGCGCATTTATATGACGAACATCGGGAAATTTTCCGAGATGAACGACGCGTACAAGAGTTTTTTCGAGCAGCCTTACCCGGCGCGCGCAACGGTGGAAATATCAAAACTCGCGGGCGACGCCAACGTCGAGATCGTGCTGACGGCCTATGCCCCGTCCAAAGCCTAAGGAGGAATGACAATGCTGTTTGTCTGCTATCCAAAATGAACGACATGCCAGAGAGCCAGGGCCTGGCTCGACGAAAATAAGATTCCGTACGAATTCCGCGACATCAAAATCGACAATCCAACGCCTGCGGAAATCGAAACGTGGCACAAGGCAAGCGGACTGCCGCTTAAAAAATTCTATAACACGAGCGGAAATTCATACAAAAATCTCGGCGTTAAAGACAAGCTCCCCGACATGACGGAACAGGAGCAATATAAACTGCTCGGCTCCGACGGCATGCTCGTCAAACGACCGATTGCGGTCGGAGACAATTTCGTGCTTGTCGGTTTTAAGGAAGACGAGTGGAAAGAGAAATTTAAGAAATAAAAAAATCGCAAAAATTTTCGCCGGGAACTCAAACGTCCCCGGCGTTTTTTATTCTCTGGATGAGTACCAGGTAGATAAAAACGCCGTGCCGAGAATGACCGCACCGCCAATCAGCTCCCCCGCGGTCGGAATCTCGCCCAACAGGAGCGCTGCGGCGGCAATTCCGTAGACGCTCTCAAGCCCCGCGATAAGTCCCGCCGTCTGCGCGCGCACGTTTTTCATGCCGTTGATGAACAGCGAATGCGCCGTCCCGGTGAAGACGATGCCAAGCAAAATCAACAGCCCCCACTCCATCGGCGTAACGACTGGCCGCGCAACCAAAAGAATCGGAAGCAGCACAAGCGTCGCGACGCCCTGCTCGTATAACGCGATAACGCCGCCCTGGTATTTCTGCGCGAACTTTCGATTCAACAGCGACATCACCGCATAGGAAAAACTGCTGCCCATTCCCCACAAAATTCCAAGCGTCATCTGATTGCTCAAGTTGAACTCGGGAACGATCAGCAATACCCCCGCAAACATGAGAAACGCGAAAAAAATATCCCGAATTTTTATTTTCTCACCGAACAGAAAGGGTTCCGAAAACGTCACGAAAATCGGATACGTAGAGAAAGTCAAAACGGCGATCGCAACGGTCGACACTTTTACGGACTGATAAAAAGCGGTCCAGTGGAACGCAAGAATCCCCCCCGCCGCAGCCACGGTCAGGTAATCCCAGAATGAAGCAAGACGCAAATCCGCACGTTTCAATTTATAAAAGCAAAATAAAAAAATCGACGCAAAAAAAACGCGCCCGAGCGTAATAAAGACTGCGGGCATATCTAAATATCTGCCGAACAAACCCGTCAACCCGAACAACAGGACGGAAATATGGATCTCCAGCAGGCTACGTTTCTTCACGTCCATTGCGGCAACCACCTCAAATAGAGTGTATCACAAGATTTAGAACTTTCTTTAATCTTTCATGTCCTTTTGACATCGAAGAACAAAATCATCCTTTGTTATTGTTTTTTTACCACATAGGCGTTTTTTCGAACAGGCAATAATATATAAGCGTAAAAACAACGCAAAGTTCATATTTTCTATAAAAAAGAGGTTTCATTATGGAAAATTCAAAGTACGAAAAAAGCCTCAATAAAGCAGACGTATTCGCCCTCGCATTCGGCGCTATGATTGGATGGGGATGGGTCGTTCTCTCCGGGGACTGGATTCTTTCAGCGGGTACGTTGGGTGCGGTCGGCGCGTTCGTCGTCGGAGGCGTGATGATTTTTTTTGTGGGACACGTTTACGCCGAACTGGTCGCCGCTCTGCCGAAAAATGGAGGCGTCCTCGTTTTCAGTAAACGCGCGTTCGGCCCGACTGTTTCTTTTATTTGTACTTGGGCAATGATGCTCGGCTATATTTCGGTCATTGCTTTTGAGGTTGTGGCGCTGCCGACTGTCGTGCAATACCTGTTTCCGGATTATTTGAAAGGATATATGTACACGATCGCGGGTTTTGACGTCTATTTTTCATGGATGATATTTGGCGTGCTGAGTTCCGTCGCAATCGCGGTCATCAATATTCTGGGCGTGAAAACGGCAATGGTGCTCCAGACGACAATGACGTTTCTGGTTTTCGCGGTCGGTCTCACTTTTATGGGCGGCGCCGCGGCGAATGGAAGCGCTGCAACGATGCAGCCGCTTTTTAAAGGGATGAACGGCGTATTGGTCGTGGCGGTTATGACGCCTTTTATGTATGTCGGCTTTGAAGTGATTCCGCAAGCGGCTGAAGAGATGAACGTGCCGGTCAAAAAGATTGGTCAGATATTGGTGATTTCGGTCGTATCAGCGGTCATCTGGTACGCTGCGATTATTCTGGGCGTTGGCCGCACGATGCCTGCCATTCAGCTTGCCGGCTCGGGGCTAGCTACCGCAGACGCGATGGCAAACGCATTTCACGGCAGCTCTCTCGCGTCAAAAATCATGATTTTGGGCGGCATCGGCGGAATCGTCACCACATGGAACTCTTTCTACGTCGGCTGCAGCCGTACCATCTGCTCAATGGCCGACGAGCGAATGTTGCCGCAGGCTTTTGGGAAACTGCATCCGAAATTTAAAACGCCGTGCAATGCGATCATTCTTATTTTCTGCGTCACGACAATCGCTCCGTTTTTTGGCAGAACTATGCTGGTCTGGCTTTCAAATGCAGGCGGGTTCGGTATTGTTGTCTGTAATTTAATCGTAACGCTCTCTTTTCTCGTACTTCGTAAAAAAGAGCCGGATTTGCCGCGCCCCTATAAAGTCAAAGGCGGTGTAACGGTTGGCGTCGTCGCCATGCTCCTTTCAGCGGCAATGATTTTGCTTTACCTGCCCGGCACTCCTGCCGCGCTCTCCTGGCCTTATGAATGGGGAATCACGATTGGCTGGACGTTGATCGGGATTGCATTAATCACTTTCAGCAAAGCGCATTCGCCTGAATAGGCTTGCAAAACTATAGAAAAGGATGTGGTTTGTATGGCTAAAGTACATCTTCCACCAAAGCGGGCAACCGCGATGCTCTATCCCGGCATGTCCACGTTTGTTACATGTAAGGACGGGGACAGGGATAACATTATCACAATCACGTGGCAAAGCAGTTTTTGTCCGGATCCCCCGGTCCTTGGTATCAGCGTGACACCCAAGAGATTCTCCTATGATATAATTAAAAACTCCGGGGAGTATATCATAAATATTCCGAACAAAGAGCTTTTATGGGAGTTACACTACTGCGGCTTCATGTCCGGGCGCGATGTAGATAAATTCGAAAAGACAGGGCTTACACGCGGAAAAGCGAATGTACTCACCAACGCCCCTATAATCGAAGAGTGTATTGGCCATATCGAGTGCAAGATTTGCAATACCTACCCGATTGCAGAAGGCGCCTACAGTCTTTTCGTAGCGGAGCCTGTGTCTGTAACAGTGGATGATCGTTATTTCAACGACGCCGGATGGATTACGGGCGCGAAAGGGGCGGAAACGCTGCACTATTTGGGCGGTACACGCTATGCAATGCTTGGAGAAACGGTCGACTTTAAAGAAGCGGCCAAACCGGAAAAAGCACAATAGAATTGGAGGATGTCGATATGAAAAAAATGTTGATAACGTTCCCTGAAGGCGATTCTTTGAAAATTAAGCTGTTTGAAGACAAGGCTCCCGAAACGGTGAAGGCGCTTGCAGAAGCTCTTCCGCAGGAAGTGAAATTCATGCATGCACGTTTCAACGGAGAGACTATTTTCGTCGTTGCCAACATCGACAAAGACCTGCCGCAGGAAAATCATAAAGCGGGCTCCGATATGAAAGCCGGAGAGATTAGCATGTGGCTCGGTTCGCCGGGCTTCAAAGACAAAGCGATTCATTTCTGGTACGGCCCGAAAGTCGCAGGCCCAAACCACGAAAACGTTTTTGGCGAATTTGACGGCGACCTCGCGGTGCTGAACGCATTCGGCATCAGTATTTGGACGGAAGGCCCCCGCAGGGGCACTGCGTCGATCGTAGAAGAGTAATATCATGCTGATTCGGTCAACGCCTCTGTCGGTAAATAAAAATCAAATAGACAGAATCGCCTTGGCCAAAGGCGGGCCGCTCGGGAAACTTCTCGTGCGCTCACCTTATATGGGCAGTAAACTGGAATACGTGCCCTCTTATATCGTGCATTTCGATTATGAGGGCAAAAAACTTTCCTCGCTTTTTCGGCCGAAAAGCAGGGGGGAAACAATAACGGGCAGCCTTGCGCTGATTGCGGACGCATCTTCCATGCGCATCGGCGTTCTGGAGCAGAATCTTTCTCTAGCGGAAATTGAGATCTCACAGGAAGATCTGGTTCGTACTGATGACGCCACTGTCCGGGAAAATAAGATTATGGAACGTTCCATGGCACTTGCACGCAAAGTTACTACGCTGAGACACAGAATCTCCCCCAAAATATCCGAAGGAGAATTTGAAGTATTCTACCGCCCGAGGTGGGTATCGGAGTACGGGAGAGAAGGGAAAGTAACACACAGGCTAGTCACGGCAGCCGATCATTTTAAATTTATACGGTAGGGCGCGCGTGGCGCTTTGTTGGTTATTTTTATGGAGCTGTAAAACAACAGGAAGGAGGCATTTTTATGCTGAGCTTTGCCGGTTCAACTGTCGTCGTCGTATATTTCCTGGGTTTGCTCTTCGTGGGGTGGCTTCTCAGAAATCTGATTGCCACTGAGGAAGATTTTTATCTCGCAGGCAGAAGGCTTACACTGCCGCTCGCTATGTCATCTATTATGGCTACCTGGTATGGTGCCGGGGGCACCATCGGATGCGCGGAACTCGCTTTTCTCTATGGTATTTCAGTTTGGTTCTCATGGTCGATCGGCGCGCACGTCGCACGAATCCCGCTGGCAATCTGGGTCGCCCCAAAAGTAAGAAGGATTGCGGGAACGACGCTGCCCGACCTTATGGAAAAAATTTACAACAGGAAAGTCGCATATATCGCGATGCTGCTCATCCTGGTATCGGCAGCGCGCCCGCAGCACGTAAGGGGCCTGGGGATCATTGGCCAGGCAGCATGGGGCATGTCGCCGGAACTTATCATGCTGATCGCCATCGTCATCGTGTGTCTCTACACCCTGCTCGGCGGCATGTGGTCGGTGACGATAACAGACGTCGTTCAGTTCTTTATGATGACTGCAATTCTTGTCATCTTCCTACCGTTTACCTGGCGTGAGGTCGGCGGTTTCAAAGCTATGTTTGAAACGCTGCCGCCCGAACTATTCCACCCCACCAAAGGGATGCCAATGTCGCAATTCATCGTCTTTTTCCTGATGGGATTGATGGTATATGCGGACCCGCTTTTCTATCAGCGGTTTGCGGCGGCGGATAAACCCAGCTCGGCCCGCAGGGCTCTTCTTATATGCATCGCGTTCTGGCCCTGTTACGACTCCGTTTACTACCTGCTGGGCATGCTGGCCCGCGTTCGCTATCCCGACCTTGCGCCCGGTATGTCTTTCATGACGCTCATGATCATGAATACGCATCCAATTGTAGGCGGCATATTCATCGCGGCGCTTTTGGCAGCGGTCATGTCTACGCTAGACTCGACGTTCCTCGTCGGCGGTATGACTCTGTCACACGACCTCTATGCACGTCTCAAACCGAACGCGACACAGAAAGAATTGTTGTTCATGTCGCAGCTCGGCGTATTCCTTACGGGTGCAGCCGGTTACATCATGGCTTTGAAATTTAAAATGGTCGCGGACGGCATGGTATTTCTTATGACGCTCTGGACCGCAGCGGCATTCGTTCCGGTCATCGGCGGTTTGTTCTGGCCCTACAAGAAGACGAACTTCGGCGGAGGCGCCGCATTCCTTGTGGGATTCATACTGATGATTTTCTTCCAGTTCATCTTTAAACTCCCGAAACCGCTTACGCCGTTCCTGGTCGCGTTCCCTGCATCTTTTGTCGCGTTCATAATCGGCAATATGTTTGGCGAGCACCGCTCCAATGACTTGCTGGAAGCATAGATACCGTTCCATTTAAAAAAGGAGGTAACGGCATGACTAATAAAGTTATTGATGATGATAAACTCACCGGTTTCGACTATTTCTTGCTCCTTGTCATCGCATGCGTATATCCGTTTGTCGCCTATTGCCTGATTGCAAGGAACGATATGATCGCTTACGCGGTGCCAGTTGGAATTTTCGTTGTTGCTTCCTTCATTACATATGCGGCACTTCGGGATTTCCTGGCCTATTACAAAGAGGCGACCGCTTCAAAAAAATAACCACGCTATCACCATATGCGGTTATGGTTTTGGCTCCTCCCCGGCCAAAGCCATAACCGCCTTTTTGAAATCTTACCAGGAGGTGCGCTATGCCGGACAAAACAACCAATCGATTGGCTTTAAAATCTTATTTGCTGGAGATTAACGGTCTTCAGCATCGCGTCGTCTGCCTTGAGAACGAAACGCTGCTGAACGTAATCAGAAAGCAGATGAAACTGACCGGCACAAAACGCGGATGTGAATGCGGACAATGTGGCGTTTGCAACGTTATTCTTAACGGCAAAGTTGTAAGAGCCTGTGTCGTACGCATGAAGAATGTACCCGAACATGCAAAAGTTCTGACCATCGAGGGGCTGGGAACGCCGGACAGTCTCCATGCGATACAATGGGCTTTTATCGCAAACAATGCGATTCAGTGCGGTTTTTGCACGCCCGGATTTATTATGGCTGCCAAAGGCCTGCTGGATGAAAACCAGGATCCCTCGCGCGAAGAAATACGCGACTGGCTTGGCAAACACTGGTGCGCATGCAGATGTACCGGATACAAACAGATCGTGAACGCGATCCGCGATGCGGCACTCGTACTGCAAGGCAAAAAAGAAATGACGGACTTCGGGAAAGCTTTAAAACCCGGAGAATACATCTGGGGCACAAATTATCCCAGGCCTAGCGACAAGTACAAAGCCACCGGCACGTGGGATTTCGGCGACGACGCGGGCATGAAGCTGCCGCCGAATACGCTCTATGCGGCGTTGGTTCATGCGGACGTCAATCACGCCGAGATATTAAATATTGATTTCTCCGAAGCGGAAAAGATGCCGGGGATCGCAAAAGTGGTCACTGCAAAAGATATTTACGACGCAGGCGGCACAAATAAACTGTTCGGCGCACAGCCTCCCGCAGTCCTTGCCGGTAGCGGGTGGGAACGCCCCATTCTCTGCGATAAAAAAATCTTCATGTGGGGAGACGTTGTCGCAATCGTATGCGGAGAGACATATGAGCAGGCCGAGGCAGCGGTGGCAAAGGTTAAGATTGACCTGAAAGAGCTCCCCGCCTATATGAACGTCGAAGATGCGATAGCACCGGACGCGATGCAGATACACGAAGGCGTACCGAACGTCTATCTTGAAACCCGCGTGCAAAAAGGTGAAGACGCAGAGCAAGTTCTTTCTTCCCTGCCGCATATCGTGGAAGATTCATTTTATCTGCACAGACAGCCGCATTTAACGCTGGAAAACGACGTCGGTTTCGGCTACTGGGATGAAGACGGCAATTTGACGATACAGTCCAAACACATCGCAATATACAAAGGCGCGGCGTTCCTTGCACGCGGGATCGGGATTCAGCCGTCCAAAATCCGGCTGATTCAAAACCACACAGGCGCATCGTTCGGCTATAAGCTCGGCATCACGAACGAGGGTTTTATCGCGACGGCAGTGATCGCCACGGGTCGTCCCGTCTTCTGCAGGTATGATACGAAACACCATATCACCTATACGCCCAAAAGAGCGCCGGCACTTATGGAAGTCGCGCTCGGCGCCGATGAAAAAGGCAAAATACACGCAATGAAACATCGCACGTGGATCGACCACGGGCCTTACTCGGAGTTCTCGCCGGGGTTAACAAGCAAAACCTCGCATTACATGGGCTCTCTTTACGGGATACCGAACGTAAGCGGTGTCGGTTATTCTGTCTACACGAACCAGAAGTGGAATACGGCTTTCCGCGCATGGGGCGCGCCGCAGGTACACACGGCGCAGGAAATCGCAATCGACATGCTGGCGGAAAAAATCGGCATGGATCCCCTTGAATTCCGTTATTTAAATGCGATCCGACCTGGCGAAACATTTCCGCACGGGCACCCGCCCGATGTCTACCCGCTCCCGAAGATGGTCGATATCCTGCGGCCTAAATATGCGAGCGCCATGAAAAGTGCAAAGGAAGAATCTACGGATACTGTTAAAAAAGGCGTTGGCGTCGCCTTCGGCATTTACAACTCGAACAGCGCCGGACCGGATACGGCGGAAAACAATATCGAACTCATGCCCGACGGCAGCGTAATGCTATATAACACCTGGGAAGAGCACGGTCAGGGCGCTGATATAGGGATGGTGTCAACCGCGCATAGGGCGCTCGCGCCGCTCGGTATCCATCCCGACAAGATCAAAATGTTCATCAACGACACGCACCGCTGCCCTGACAGCGGCCCTGCCGCGGCAAGCAGGTGTCAGGTCATGATTGGGCATGCAATCGTGGACAGCTGCAATAAACTGCTGGACGCGATGCGCAAACCGGATGGCACGTACCGTTCTTATCAGGAAATGTTGGACAACGAAATCCCGGTGCTTTATAACGGCAAGTATGCTTGCGTCACAAAGGACGAAAAGGGCGAGATCGTCCCCTGCACGCATACTGACGCGAACGGGCAGGGACGCCCGTATGCCTGTTACATGTACGGCCTTTTTATGGCAGAAGTGGACGTAGACGTCACAACGGGCAAGACGTGGGTCTCTAAGATGACGCTGATCGATGACGTAGGTGTTATCAACAACTACGGCGTCGTGGACGGGCAGATGTACGGCGGCCTCGCACAGGGAATCGGCCTTGCGCTCAAAGAAGATTTTGAAGATCCCGCAAAATATAATAATCTTGTGGCCTGCGGTTTTCCGTACATCAAAGACATTACGGACGATATGGAACTCATACATATGGAAACACCCAGAGAATTCGGCCCATGGGGCGCGTCAGGGGCGGGAGAACTTCCGCTTACGGCTCCGCATCCCGCAATCATAAACGCCATCTACAACGCATGCGGCGCACGGATAAAACGACTGCCCGCCACTCCCCAAAAGATCCTCGAGTGCTTAAAGCACAACGACCGCTAATATAGTTCCGCCCTGCCGCATTTCTGCGGCAGGGTTTCTTTCATATTTCGTAATAACAACGTTTTCCGCAGATCGATTATTATGATAAAATGAAAGCGGATAAGTAAACGAAGTATAACAAAAAGTAAATTATTTTCTGACTTCATAAAAGTTGGGGGCACAACATGAGAAGTCTAAAATCAGATCCGGTAACATGCCAAAGCATCTTTAAGCTTCCCGCCTGCGCTGAGCTCAAACTGATCGCGGGCGAAAAAGGGATTCACCGACCGGTACGATGGGTCCACTATATCGAAGATTTTGATTATGTCGAATGCGCAAAAAAAGACGAGCTGATCATAGTTGCAGGGCTTCAATTGCAGCCGGCCGATGTTTTTTTGGATTTTATCCGGCGTCTTCAGGCAAAGCGCGTCTCCGGCATTGTAATTTACAGATCCAAAGATGATGAATTTCCCTGTGAAAAAGAAATTATAGAAATCGGCAATACGGACAACGTCTGCATCTACTCTCTCCCGCACAAGGTCCTGCTGGCAGAGATCACGCAAAATATCTGCGAAGCGATTTTCCAAAGTAAACTCTCGCAAAAATCCATGGAAAGTTTTATCTATTCTCTGATCCACGGCGAAATCGACGCGGAAAGCTCAGCGCTGTCCGAGGCGTATTCTCTTGGATATGTGGGGAAACAGACATACTATTGCACAGTATTGGCATTTGACCCGTTTCGCGACGACTTTGGCATCGATCATATCCGGACCGAAACGAGTCATATTTTCAGACAGAACTGCATCATGTATAACCGGGATATTTTATACGCGCTGCAAAACTATGAAGTTATTTTCTTGATTCCATATTTTGAAAAAGACTCGCCAGAACTCATCAACAAAGTTGTGCTGGATACAATCCAGAAATTTTACGACCATGGCCTCGCTACAAAAGCAGTTGTAGGCATCAGCGACCCTTGCAATGAGCTTGCCGGTTTTCGCGACGCGTACAGAAGCGCAAAAAACCTTGCGATGTTGTCGTATTTTTTGAATATCAAAACGCTCTGCTGTCAGGAAGCTGGCGTTTACAACCTGCTTTTTGCAATCAAAGACAAGCGTACGATCGAGAAGGTCTATCATGAAATTCTGGGAGACTTGATTAAAATCGACAAGGTTGAGAAAACGGATCTCCTCAACACTCTCTTTGCCTTTATCGAACATGACCTGAACTATCAGGAAACCGCTGAATCACTTTTCATTCACCTGAATACTTTGCGATACAGGCTAAAGAAAATACAGGACAGCCTGGGTATTGTTTTACGAGATCCACAGAATATTTACAAATTTACCCTGGCGCTCAACATCCATAAATATCTCGCCTTTTTGCAAAATTCCGGTCAATAATTTTCCGGAAGGTTTTGAAGCACGGATTCTACGCTCTTTTTTAGTAAATTTGTATTTGCACTTTCGGTAAAATAGGCCAAATGCGGCGTTGCGATCACATTTTCCATCTGTGCGAGCCCCCAGTCACTCAGCGGCTCCTCATAATGAACGTCCAGCGCCGCGCACCGGATTTTCCTATTTTCAAGCATACGTTGCAGCGCATCGTAATCTACTACCTGTGCACGCGCGGTATTGATGAAAACAGATGAAGGTTTCATGAGCGACAGCAGGTCCGCCGATACATATCCTTTCGTCTCCTGCGTATATTTGAGATGAACGCTCACAATGTCCGATTTTTGCATGAGCGTCTCAATATCTACATAATTCACGATGCCTTCTTCAGCAAGGAACTTATTTGGATAGATATCAACACCAAGGACGGTTGCGCCCAGCGCCGCCGTTTTCCTCGCCACAAGGCTGCCGATTGCGCCCGTGCCGATTATGCCAACCGTAGCTCCGGAGATTTCTCCGCCTAAAACACCGTCCATACTCCAGATTGCTTTTTTCATTTTTCCATCGGAGCGCGATATACCTCGAATCGCATCCAGCATCAAGGCCAAAGTGTATTCCGCCACGGCATTGCTGCCGTATTCCCCTACCCCCAGAACTTTGATACCTTTTTTCTCACAGTACTCCACATCGAAATAATTGCTGTACCCAATCCCCATAAACTGTGCGATTTTCAGTTTTTGCAATTTATCAATCAACTCATTGTCAAAGCGGTTGACCGAGACAAAAATAACATCGGCGTCTTTTGCTCTTTCGTACAAAGTATCCTGCGAGCAGGGCGCGTCATCGAAACAGGTAACCGTTCCAATCTCCAAAAGCGGGGCTATTATTTCTCGCCCGTTTAAAACATTGAGATCGATATCCTGGTCTACAAAAACAAAATGCAAGCCATCGCCCCCTTTATAAAACCAATTATAAAATTCGACTTGTGATGTCCCAATAGCCTATGCGGTCAAAAACAGAACGAAGATTTGTTTTCGAAATCCAACTCCGTCAAAGAGGTATGGCATAAAGCAGGGGCCTCCTGCGATTGCTGCTCGCGGGGGGCCCCTTTTCGTTGTCGAGAAAAATGTGCCTATGATATTTTTACAGCGCCGCTTTTGCGCCTGCTTTCGCCGCGGTGATAATTTTTTCGACCGTTTCGCTCGGCATGTTCACGTCCAGGCCGAACATGACCGCGCGTTTTAGCATTTCGTCGGCCTGCCGCATTGTATCCGGCATGTAGGAGGGCGTTTTCGCGCCAAGGAAATCTTTGCCGCCCATTTCCTGCAGCGCATCCCAGTGTTTCGCGAAGTGCCACGTATTTTCCGCGATGATCGCGCAGCCCATGCCTGCTTCTTTCGCCGCGGCCTGGAATTTTTTCGCAGCCTCCGCCGTCGGCATGATGAAGATCAGGTGCGTTGCGGTGTCGCCTTCGGGATCATGCATCGGACGGGGTTTCAGTCCGGTGTCTTTCAGCGCGTCCAGGATTTTCTTCTTTGTCGCGCGAATGTCCGCCAGCACGACCGGAACTTTTTTCATCGCAACGACGCCGAGCGCGCCCTGCAGTTCGTTGAGCCTGTAATTGACGCCGAGGCCGCTTTTCCCCTCCGCGCCGCGATCCACGTCTTTTCTGTGCATGTGGCCGTGGTCGTGATAGTAATCCATTTTGTTGTAAAGGTCTTCGTCGTCCGTCAGAATGATGCCGCCTTCGCCAACGGTGAGCATTTTGTTCGGGTCAAAGCTCCATGTACCCGCCTTGCCGATGCTGCCGAGATAACGGCCTTTATAAGTACCGCCGACAACTTCGCACGCATCTTCTACGATCGGGATATTGTATTTTTTCCCGATCTCGACAAAGCGATCCATGTTCGCCGCGACGCCAAACATATGTACCGGCATGATCGCCTTTGTACGTTCGTTGATCAGTTTTTCAACCGAATCCGGGTCAAGCCCGAGCGCTTCGTCGATGTCGCCGAGTACCGGGACCGCATTGCACGCGACGATGGACTCCACAGTTGCGATAAAAGAAAAGGGCGAGGTGATGACTTCGTCTCCGGCCTTGATCCCCAATCCTTTGAGCGCAACGATCAGCGCGGCGGTGCCGTTGGTCACGCCAAGGGCATGTTTCGAACCGGTCAAGGCCATCGCCGCCTGTTCGAATTCTTCCGTTTTATAGTGTCCCCCGCGAAGGTGATGCGAACCGTAGCGATGCACCATTCTTCTTTCAATGACGTCTTTTACCGCCTGTAGTTCTTCAACTCCAAAAATATCTGCTCCCGGCATTCTGATTCCTCCCAGCCTGTTATTCGTACTTCCATATTTTCTATAAGAAGTATTGCTTCAATATATTATCACTCTTGCAAACCTGCTTTTTTTAAAAAGCGAGATGCGGGTTTTCTTTCAAATATTTTTCCATCCGCACGACGTCTTCGGGTGTGTCGATCTCGATCGTGTCACGTGCGACCGTGACACAGCGAATCGCGTAACCTTTTTCGAGAACGCGCAGCATTTCAAGCCCCTCTACCTGCTCAAGCGGCGTCTGCCCCCAGCTTGAGAACTCAAAAAGAAAATCCCGCCGCCATGCGTAAGGGCCGATATGCTTATACCAAACCCCGCCCGGGTTTCTCGGATATGGGATAGGCGAGCGGCTGAAATAAAGGCCCTTCCCCTTTTCGTCGAAGACCATTTTTACAATGCTGTTCATTTGCACTTCTTCTTCGTTTTCGATTTTTTTAGAAAGGAGCGCAAGCATCGTTGAATCGTCCTGGTCAAGCGCCGTAATCAACGGGTCGATCATGTCGCCGGCCACGAGCGGGTCATCCCCCTGCACGTTCAGGACATATTCGGACGGAATCTCACGCGCAACCCACGCCACGCGGTCGCCGCCGCTCGGGAGTTCCGGAGGGGTCATCATCGCTTCCCCGCCGTGCTCGCGAACGAGCGAGGCAATGCGTTCGTCGTCCGTAGCGACGATGACGCGATCGACACTCTCGCACTTCTGCACCTGCCGTAAAACACGAACGACCAAAGGAACGCCCGCGATCGGCAAAAGCGGCTTGCCCGGCAATCTTGTGCTCGCGTACCGCGCGGGAATAACGGCTAACGTTTTCATGTACTTTCCTCCCGGTGACATCAAACAAAAAGAAGGCCGGACCGACAGTCCGGCCGCCCTTTTATATTGCTCTTTATTTTTTTTCCAGCGTATAGATCGTCCAGCGCAGCTGCTCCGCTTTCTTTGCCGCCTTGGCGTCGCCTTTGACGTAAAGTTTCTCAAGCGGCAGTTGTTCCAGCGGCTCAAGCGTTACCTTTTCAATGAAAAAATCGGCGACTTCTTTACGCGCGACGAGAAAAGAAACCGCGCCCGAAAAAGTGACGCGCTGCGTTTCGCTGCGGTTGATGAGCACAATGCTTGCGCCCGTATCGCGTATCACAAGACCGCGATACTCCACCGGCTCCCCGCCGGGGATCGCACCCTTAGAACTGAACTTCGCAAAAGCCGGAACGGCCATAATCGTTATCAGAAGGATCGCGGCGATTATTTTTTTCACGGATATCACCCCCATTTTTGCTGCTCTGTGAGGAAATTTTACCATATTTAAACAACGCGCAGAAGTCTTTGCCGCATGTTATCCGTAATCTCCACCATTTTTATGAAGATTAGGCAAAACCCCCTTGCTTTTTTTAATCTCGAGTAATATTATCGAGATTAGAAAAAGAAGAACGACCCGCTTTAAACGGGCCGCTCGGTAAAATTCATATAGCGTGGCGGAGAGCAGAGGATTCGAACCCCTGGGGCTTTGACACCCAGTTGATTTCAAGTCAACCACCATAGACCACTCGGACAGCTCTCCAGCCAGTACATTATTATAATGGCTTTTTCGATTCGGGCAAGTCTTGAAAATATGAATTTAAAGATTGGAGACCAATAATGACGGAAATACATGAAAACAAGATGACTTTTCGCGTAACGGGCATGACTTGCGCAACCTGCTCCCGCATCGTCGAGCGGGCAATATCGAAGGTGCCGGGGGTCGAATTCGTATCGGTCAACCTCGCGACCGAAAGCACGTTTGTAATCGCGGATGACTCCGTAACGTTCGAGCAGTTAAATGACGCCGTTGAAAAATCCGGCTATCACATTTTAAAGGACGCGCCGGACGACCTGGACGAAATTCGCTATCGCGAAGCGCGGCGCGATCTTTTCTTTATTTTGGCGCTCGGGGTGCCGATGTCGTTCCTGATGTTTATGCATATGGTATTCGGCATGCATTTCGCGTGGTACGGATTGATGGAAATTTTCGTCGGCGGCGTGGCAATCTTCTGGGGCGGCCGAAAAACATTGCGCGGCGCATGGATTGCGCTCTCTCATGCGCACACGAACATGGACACGCTCATTTCAATCAGTGCGACGGCCGCATGGCTGACGGCTGTCATGAATTACGCGGGCGTTCCGATTCCCTCTTTCGGCACGGTTGGCGTTATGATTCTGATGCTGCACCTGATCGGACGCTATATCGAATCACGACTGCGGGACCGCGCCGCGAAGCAGGTCAAAATGCTGCTCACGCTGCAGCCGCGCGAAGCACGCGTCATAAACGACGGCGTAGAACTTATGGTTCCGGTCGATGCGGTCAAACCAGAAACTGTAATCCAGGTCAACCCCGGCGAACGGATTCCGCTTGACGGAATCGTCGTCGAAGGGCTGTCTGGCGTGGACGAATCCCTTTTAACGGGCGAGTCGATGCCCGTCACGAAAAAAGCGGATTCCGAGGTAACGGGAGGCGCGATGAATTTATCCGGCGTTCTCTTGATTCGAACGACAAAAATTGGAGAAGATACGTTCCTCTCTAAAATGCTGGAACTTGTGCGGGAAGCCCAGGGCGGGAAAGTTCCGCTTCAGGCGCTTGCGGACCGGATTACGTTAAAATTTATCCCGACGGTAATCGGGCTTGCAATTCTGAGCGCCGTATCGTGGTTCTTCTTTTTCGACACGCTCTCCGCATTTTTCGCGCCGATCGCGGCAAAACTGCCTTGGCCGACTGCCTTTACTTCTCCAGCAGGCGCCGCCGCTTACGCGTTTGTCGCGACGCTGGTTATTGCATGCCCCTGCGCGCTCGGATTGGCAACGCCGCTCGCACTCGTCGCAAGTACCGGAGAAGCTTCGAAAAACGGCCTTCTGATTCGCAATGCGGAGGCAATTCAAACGCTCCACGAGGTCGATTTTGCGGTTCTGGATAAAACGGGAACGCTCACAAAAGGCGAGCCAAAGGTCACGCAATACACGCTGCCGGACGATGCGAGACCTTTCGTCTACGCAATCGAGTCCGTTTCCGGACATCCAGTTGCCAGGGCGGTCACGCAATCGCTCGGTGAGGTGGAATTTCAAAAGCCGGATGAGGTTTCGGAGATTCCCGGAGAGGGCGTAAAGGGACTTTGGGGTAAGGACGAATGGTTCGCTGGGCGCCCGCTTGAACGCGCGCGTTGGCTGGATGAAGATACTCTCGCGCGCACGCTTGTCGAGATTCGTCACAACAACGAGCCAGTCGGCTTTTTCGCCATCAACGACCCGCTCCGCGACGACTCAAAAGGAGCCATTACAGATTTAAAACACCTCGGCATTACGCCAATGATGGCGACAGGCGACGGCAAAACGGTCGCGCTCGAAATCGCCAAAGAGACCGGCATTGATGAAGTAAAATGGGAAGTGCGTCCGGAGGATAAACTTTCCATCGTCCACAACCTCCAGCAGTCAGGCAAAAGAGTTTTGATGGCAGGGGACGGCATCAACGACGCGGCAGCGCTGAAAGGTGCGCACGTCGGAGTCGCAATGGGGGGCGGAATGGACCTCGCCGTCGACAGCGCAGACATCGTGATCTTAAAGGGCGGGCTATCGAAAATCGTAGCCGCCGTTAAAATATCGGACAAGACATGGTCTGTCATACGGCAAAATCTCTTCGGCGCATTTTTCTATAACGTAATTGCAATCCCGCTGGCGATGTCGGGGCTGCTCCATCCAATCGCGGCGGAGTTGGCCATGGCAGCCAGTTCGATCACTGTTATTCTAAACTCGATGCGTATCTCAGGATCCGCAGAAAAATAAAGGAGGAATTTTAAATGGCAACGTATAATCTTTCGATCCCTGATATGTCCTGCGCGCACTGTGAGAACCGCATCCGTGCGGCAGTGAAGGAAGCGGGAGGCACCGTCGATTCTCTCAATCTGGATTCAAAAGTTGTCACCGTCACGACAGACCTCGCCGAAGACGCTTTGATTGCTGTGATTGACGATGCAGGATATGATGCGAAAATACTAAAATAAGTGTATACTAAATATCACCAAAGTTAGAGGAGGGATGGACATGAGAAAAATGGCCCTGCTGCTCGCGGCGGCGATACTGGTTTTTGCGGCGACGATGGCTCTCGCGCATCCCCCAAAATCGATATCCGCCAGTTGGGATGCGGCAAACCAGATTCTAAATGTAAGTGCGGAACACAACGTAAACGATCCTGTGAAACATTACGTGTTAAGCATGACGATTTTGGACGGGAACAAGCAGCTGATTTTGAAGCAGTACGACAGACAGGCTTCCGCGGAAAAATTCCAGGACAGCGTGTCGCTTCAGGGAGTAGCGTCGGGAACCGTTCTGCGTATCCAGCTCGTGTGTAACATTATGGGCTCGCAGGAAACGGAGTTCCGAATCCCTTAAAATTAAAGAACTCAAAAAGAATCTGTTTATGCAAGTCAAAAGGCGCCTCTTCACGAGGCGCCTTTACTTATTCATTATAGAGAACCGCAAACTCTTTCGCTTTTAATCGCCTTCCGTCACACGTCCGTCGGGCCAGTAATATCGCGTTAACGGCTTTGAACTTGATCCAAGCGGATTCTCCACTTTTCCGTTCCAGCCTACGACCGCATTGGCGGGGTTTCCATAACGCACGCGAATTGGTTTTTGCGAACCCGCGACAGGAAAACTCTTGCTCTCACCGCTGCGTATCGTCCCCTGATAAAGAAGCTGCGAATCGCGGCTTACACGAAGCCATACATTACCCGTAGCGCTGATGTTGAGCGTTCCGCTTTCAGAGGAAACCGCGGGAGACGCAGGCCGCTGAACAGCAGCCCCTGCGGAAGGAGCGGCGGGCGGAGCCGTATTGCCGTCCATCCATGAAAGATCCGTTTGCGCCGGCGCCGGTTCGGACACATCCTGCGACACGGCATCTTCGGAAACCGCGGCGTCACCGCTAAGAAGTGTTTCGACATCCTCCGACGCTGCGGGCAAAGAATCCCTGCTGGCCGCAATGGGTGCGGTACCGCCGTCGATTGGGCTGGTCGCAATACTGCCGATCTCACCGCGATAGCGCCATGTAATCCACCCTGCCGCCGCCAGCGAGGCGATAATCAAAAGATAAACCCACCAATAAGACGTTGGCTTGAATACCTTTGGCGGACTACTGTAGTCTTGTTCGACCTCTAACGATGCCCGGGAGGCCTGCGGTTCGGATTTTGTGAGCGCGTCGTAGGTGCTCCAGAGATCCATCGCGCTCAAGTATTCGCAGTATTGGCGCACAAAGCTTCGCACGTAAGGCCCTTTGGGAAGCTGTTCCAGCTCTCCGGCTTCGATTGCCGTCAGATACCGGCGCTGGATTTTCGTATGCTGCGCAATATCGTCAATCGTCAGCCCCTGCGCTTCTCTAATCCCGGCAAGGCGCTGTCCCAGTTCCTTTAGTATTTCCATCTGGTTCTCAGTGTTCACATTGCGAATGGCCACAATCTACCTCCTCTCAGCGATCATGCGCATATCGGCGATAACTTTTGCCGGATCGGCCTGACCGAATACGGAGTTTCCTGCAACCACAACATCACAGCCGCTCTTTGCAATTTCCGCGATATTCGCCGGACCGATGCCGCCGTCCATCTGGATTAAAAAACCTGCGCCGTTTGAGGCACGCCAGTTTACGAGCGCAGACACTTTATCAAGGACTTCCGGAATAAACGCCTGTCCTCCGTATCCGGGATTTACCGACATCAGGAGAACCAGATCGACCATGTGGAGAACGGGGAAAAGCATCTCAACCGGAGTACCCGGGCAAATCGTAATTCCCGCAAGGACGCCGTTGTCCTTGATTTTCTGGAGCACGCGATGTGTATGCGGCGTTGCTTCCAGATGAAAGGTCAGCGCCGAAGGCTTTTCCGCAAGAAACATATCGACGAAAGCTTCCGGCGGTTCCACCATGATATGCACGTCCAAAAAAGCGTCCGGATATCTTTTCCGCAGCGCCTTCAACAACGAAGGACCATAGGAGAGGTTCGGCACGAAGTGTCCGTCCATAATATCAAGATGCAACCAGTCAGCCTCGCCGCCCAGGCGCGCGATGCTGTCCTCCATATTCAGCACATCGGCAGAAAGGAGCGACGGCGCAAAGAGAATTTTTTTACCCTGTTTGCGTTCCTCTAATTGAAGCGGTCCTGCCAAACGAGCTCACCTCCAAGATAAATCGTGATTGTCGCGTCGTATTTATAGGGAACATTCATCGAGACATATTCATTGCTTTTGGCGTCAGACTCACGCAAGATGCGCGTAGTACCGCCGTCCGTGATCGCGATTTTCAAGGACATCGGCCTGGAGAGCGGCGGAACCTGATAGCGTACCTTTGCCGTTTTTGACGGCGTATTATCGACTGGCTCCTGTTGCTGTTGCTGTCCTGCCTGGCCCTGCGTTGCCGCCGGCTGCGTTTCTCCCGACACCGGCGTATATTCCGGGGTCTGCGGCTGGGATGGATCCGGCTGAACCACTACGGTCCGAACAGGTTCTGTCCTGGTCGGTTCAGACGGCGAGCTGGGCGGCGTGTCAGACGCCAGTTCGCCCGGCTTCGGCGCTCTGGCGACTGTGATATTCACCTGGCTTCCGGATGGAATACGCGCGCCGTTTTTCGGGTTGGTAGAAAGAACTGTACCCGCGGGCGACGCCTGCGTCGGTGTTTCCGTGACTTTTCCCACGACAAGACCGCTTTGGAGGAGCGCTTCTTTCACAACGCCAATCTCCTGACCGCGCACGTCTGGAACCACGATAAACCCGGTTCCTCCCGTTACGCCGGAACTGACAAGCAGGCTGATCATCGTTGAGGCCGCAACCTGCTGCGGAGCGGCGGGATTCTGGGCAATGACTGTACCAACCGGTTTCAGGCTGTCCGTCACACGCTGGACGTTATTCACTTTAAAGCCCGCTTCGGATAGCCGGCTAACCGCCTCTTCATATTTGAGGCCGCGCACGTCAGGCAAAGGCAGAAGCGCACCGCCCTTACTGACACGCAGGATAACGACCTTTCCTTTGCCGATCTTTTCACCCGCAGGCATGTTCTGCGAAACAACCGTGTCCGCCTTCAGGGGCGAATCCACTTGATCGATTTTCGCGAGCAGGCCCTCTTTCTGCAGCGCCTCGACGGCTTCCACAAGCTGGAGTCCGACAAGCGGCGGAACAGTCGCCGATTTATCCTCTACAAAAACAATTTTTACTGCCATATACGCACAAAGAATGATAACAATAAAAGCGACGATCAAACCCCAGCGATGAATTTTTCCCATTTGATTACCTCCAAATCATTTGCGCTTTGCGAGGAGCGCGATATAAAACCCGTCCACCCACGGAAGTCCCGGCCAGATAACCGTTCCGTACGGTTTCCCTTTTTGCATCAGTTTGTGGGTACGCTCCAGCGGAATCTCAAACAGATCTGTTCGTTCCGCCATAACAGACGCGACCACTTTTTCATTTTCTTCGCGAAATAGACTGCATGTACTATACGCAACAATGCCGCCCGGCGCAACAACGAAAACCGCTTTGGCAAGTAACTTTTTCTGCAGATCCGCCTGCTCCTCCAGCATTTCGGGCGTCGTGCGCCACTTGCTCTCCGGATGTCGGCCCCAAGTTCCGCTGCCGCTGCAAGGCGCATCCAGCAAAACAAGTTCGGGCGTTTCAGCCGGGGTCAATTTCAACGCATCTCCGGTTTTGAAAACGACTCTGTCTTTCACCTTCATACGCGCCATCTCAGACTCGGCGGCGCGCACACGCGGCTGCGACAGATCCCACGCCTCTATTTCACAATCCTGGAGCAGATCGGCAATTTGCCCTGTTTTTATCCCGCGGCCGCAGCACATATCAAGAATCGGGCCGCTTTTCCATAATTTCGCCACAGTCTCGCCAACCAACATGGAAGATTCGCTCTGCGGCGTGATTTTACCTTCACCGAATCCCGGGAGATCCAACGGATAGGGGTTGGATGCGGTACGAACGGACTGCCGAAGCCAATCGGACGCCCATCCTTTTTTGCCCTGCTTATTAAAAGATGCGAGCCAGCCCTCCCTGTCAACCGATTGGGAAAGCCGCAGCGCAAGATATGTTCTCATTCCGCTGGAACGCACAAGCCGTTTCGCATCCGAGATCGTCATATCCTTGGACCACTGCGCGGCCGCCCAGCCGGGGACACCCCAGAATAACGCCTGATCCCGCAGGGCACTGCCCTTTTTCAGGGTGACAAGATATTCCGGCGCTTCGTTCGCGACCGTATGCAGGATCGCGTTGACAAGACCGATGTCGCGCTCATCGCCCTTCGCTTTGATCGACTGCACGATGCCGTTTACAAGGACCGGCATCGCAAAATACTTTAATTCAATGATGCCGGCAATGCCCACGATAAGCGCATTCTGCGTCGTAAGCGACATGTCTCGCACGTCGCGTTTGCTATAGCGGACAAGCAGATGCTTCCAAAGCCCAAGCCGCCGCAGCGAGCAATAAACAAGCGTCGCGGCCAGGGGCCTGTCCGCGGGGGAAATATCACTGTAAATTTTCCGGAGCGCTTCCGCTGCGAACGCACCGTCGTTTACCTCTGCAAATACTTTGAGTGCTGCCTCAATACCTCTCATTCGTTCAAACACACCTCAGAACCTATTCTTTAATCTTTTTAAAAACTGACCGAAAGACGGCAGCAAAAAAGGAGGCAGCGTCAGCTACCTCCTATAGTTTACACTATTCCGTTAATTCCTGCGCATGTTTCGGAGCGCCAGAAGCCTGAGCAGCTGCATTACGGTCATTACGAGCGCCGCAACGTAGGTCAGCGCAGCCGCGTTGAGGACGGCGCGCGCACCGCCGATTTCATCCGACGCAAGCAATCCGGTCTGTGAAAGTACTTTCAGCGCCCTTGCGCTCGCATCAAACTCCACCGGCAGCGTGACAAGGTGGAACACGAGCACGCCGCAGAAGAGCAGGATTCCCAAATTGAGCATGTTCATCCAGCCCATGACCAAGCCGAGCAAAAACAGCGGCATCGACATCATAGAACCGATATTCACGACCGGCACGATTGCGTTGCGCACACGCATGAACTTATAGTCTTCCTTATCCTGGATCGCGTGTCCGACTTCATGCGCCGCCACGCCAATCGCGGCGATGCTGTGGTTACCCGCCACAGAATCAGAGAGACGCAGGACCTTCGCGGAGGGGTCGTAATGGTCCGTCAGCTGCCCGGCCACTCTTTCAATACGGATGCCCTGAAGTCCAAACTGATCCAGCAGCGCCCGCGAGACCTGGTCCGCCGAGACATTTTTTCTCGCGTCTACTTCGCTGTATTTTGAAAACGTACTTTTTACCCTGAACTGCGCCCACATGGAGAACAGAAGCGCCGGTATCAGAAGCAGAATTGTCGGGTCATAAAACGGGTACATCATCATTACACCTCCGCACGTTATATCTCTATATAGTCTACATTAGTCAGACTAGTTTTGTCCAGCGTAAAACGCCGCAATTTCATCCACGATTCTCGCCTGCTCTTCGGGAAGAAGTTCGGGGAATATCGGCAGCGCAAGCACCTCTTTCGTGAGCGCTTCGGAAACGGGGAAATCTCCTTCCCGATAACCGAGATATGCGAAACATGGCTGCAAATGCAGCGCGAGCGGATAGTAAACGCGCGTAACGATCCCGCGGTCGGCAAGGAATTGCATCAATTCGTCGCGGCGCTGCGCACGAACGACGTACTGATGATAGACATGCCTGTTTCCCGGCTGCTCGACGGGCGGTGTGATCTTGTCGAGAAGTCCTTTCTCTCCGAGAAGCGTCATGTACCGGTCCGCAACGATCCGGCGTTCTTCGTTCCACTCTTCAAGGTGGCGCAGGCGAACGCGCAAAATTGCCGCCTGTATCGCATCCAAACGGCTATTGATGCCGATTTCTTCATGGAAATAGGTCGTGCCCGCACCGTGCACGCGCAGCTTCTTGATCCGTTCCGCGGCAACGTCGTCGCGCGGGACGGAAATCATGCCGCCGTCGCCGTAACACCCGAGATTTTTTGTCGGAAAGAAGGAGAAGCAGCCCATGTCGCCGACCGCACCCGCACGCCAAATTTCTTTGTTCACCATGCGATGTGCGCCGATTGCCTGCGCACAGTCCTCCACCAGCTTGATGTTCCTTTTCTCAAGTTCCGGTTTTATGATTTCCAGTTTACACGTCTGTCCGAAAAGATGAACTGGAATGACCGCCCTTGTTCTCGGCGTAATTTTTTCAAGTACTGCCTCCATCGAGAGGTTATAACTATCCGGCTCCACATCCGCGAAAACCGGTTTCGCGCCGGTTCTGGAAATACAGCTGGCCGTGGCAAAAAAAGTGAAAGGCGTCGTGATGACCTCGTCTCCCTCTTTGAGGTCGAGTTCCATAAGCGCCAGTACCAGCGCATCGGTACCGGAAGCGCATCCCACGGTATGTTTCACATCGAGGTACGCCGCCATTTCCTTTTCAAAATTTTCTACTTCAGGCCCCAGAATGAAATGCTGCGTTTCAAGCACGCGATCCAAGGCGACGCGCACTTCTTCTTTCACACGCTCATAATTTCTAGTAAGGTCAAATGATGGGATTTTGTCTGGCATGTCTTCTCCTCCGCAGCGGTGCTTTACGCGCGCCCTTTTTTCGTATAAATGATTTCTTCCGGCAGCGTCAGCATTGAATGAGAGTGTTTAAGGTGCTTTCTCATAATGTCTTCCGCCTGATCGACATCGCGCGTAGCGATCGCGCGCAGGATCTCCTTATGTTCCGTTGTGCTGTAGTTTGTTTCTTCTGAAAAGGTGTCGTAGAAAAGAACGTACACGTTCGTACGAAGCATAATATTATCAATATATTCGATCAGAACCGGGTTTTTACTGGCTTCCGAAATCAGGCGGTGAAACGCGTTATTTGCCTCCAGCGAAGCCTCGAGATCTCGTGCGGTAAAGGCATATTCTTCCGCAACGATTACTTCTTCGATCCGCTCGAGCGTCCGTCTGTCGAGGCCGTTCTTACAAGCCAGTACCACGCTCAGGCTTTCAAGATGCTCACGGACAAGATACGCCCCCTGCATTTCCGCAACCGTCGGGGCGCTGACGCGCGCGCCGCTGTTGGGAATAATCCGGACAAGTCCTTCGCTTGCGAGTCTTCGCAGCGCTTCCCTAACCGGCGTCCTGCTGACGTCCATCTCCGTTGCGATCTTCACTTCGGGAAGCCGTTCTCCCGGCCTTATCTGCTTATTGATGATTTTATTACGCAACTCCACGTAAACAAAATCTGCCGACGTGTTGAAAAATCTTGATCGGTTGATCATTGCGAATCCTCCTGTCGTTGTTGTAGCGATGTTGGGCATGCGGGTTCGACGCTGGACCGACAACGTCCAATAATATCACAAATCCCCAAATACAAAACTTGTACAACAATCTAAATTATAGCGCACTTTTTAAAAATCGTCCGCTGTGGTATTTTCGCAGGCTATTTTGACATTAAAAGCCTTTTGGTGCAAAATCATCATCATGAATAAAAGGCTGATTGTACTTTGCCTCTCTTTCGGGGCGATCATAGGATACGGATACGCGCTGGGGGGCCTCGGCGGATATCTGATGGGCAAGGGAAAACCGCTCATCATTGCGGCAGGCCTAATCGGCGGCACGATATGCGTCGTTGTGGCTCTCAAACTCTGGCGCGTATACCTTGATGAATTGAGCGAGCAGGAATGGGAGCGGGATCCTCTGTCTTTTGACGACGACGGCGCCGACGAGGACTACGACCCCGACTGACCCGGACAGAAAAACCCCTCGATTTTTGCCGCGATCTTTTCTGCAGCGCCAAACTCAAAATCGATTTTCCGATAGCCTTCCTGGATCGCCGCCAGCTTTTCCGGCGAACCCAGCAGGTCCTTCACAACGTCTGCCACAACGTGCGGCGTGATTGCGCCGCGATATTCCGGCACGATCATTTCGCCGCTCAGAATATTCGGCAGAGACACAAAGCGATGTTTGCCGCTATACCAGAAAACCAGTTTTTTCTTTAATC
The DNA here is from genome assembly GCA_030266985.1 of Synergistaceae bacterium OttesenSCG-928-D05. GTDB lineage: Bacteria > Synergistota > Synergistia > Synergistales > Synergistaceae > JAJDJB01. The sequence goes on along the minus strand of JAJDJB010000011.1, from coordinate 11,002 downwards.
TTTTCGCCGGCGCGGACGACGTCGGGAAAATCCCCGGAATCCCGTCGAGCGGGATATTCTCGGCTTCGTTGAGAGGCGCGAACATAACGAGGGGCGTCCCCATCGCGGCCATCTGCAAGTTGTTCGTACCGGGGAACGCAACGGCCAGATCCGCCGCCTTGAGCAACGGATCGGTATCGCTCCAGACAAGAGAGATATGCCCGTTTTTTGTCACGATTCTTTCGACACGGTCGCCGCCCAGCCAGGAATACCCATACCGTTTCAGGCCATCCTTTAATATGGTTTCGTCGACAGTCGGCGCGACGGGCATGAAGGTGTGAAATTCTGGAAACGCGGCCTGCACTTCTTCCGCAGCGCGTGCAAAAAACGGAAAACCCTGTTCGTATTCGAACGGACGGCTGCCCGGCAAAAAAGCAAGCATTTTCTCTTCCGCGCCCAATCCCAGTTTTTCTTTTGCGCGATTTTTATCCATATCCCGCGGTATGCTGTCGAGCGCCAAATTTCCAACCCGCGTATACCGCTCTTTTTGAATTCTCTTTCCTATAAAACGGGCTTCCGCCTTTTCATCGGGGATGAAATAATGCGTGATGCGGCTCTTCCACTTCGGCCGGGACGTGTAGATCATCCAGCCCGCACCGAATTTAAGGGAAAGAAACGCGCCGAACATCGGATCGCCCCCTAGTTGCAGCACAAGGTTTTTCTCTTTTCTTACGGAACGGTCGCCAGTCTGCCACAACGCGCGAAATGTTGTCGCGGCGTCGATTCCCTCAATCTCACGTCCGTAGCGCGCCTCCATGCCGCTGGCATAAGGGCACGGCAGCACGGCAAGCGTTACCCGCGCACCGCAATTTCTTTTTGAGAGTTCGTTTGCCACCGGTTTCACCCAACCCGCGACTTCCCCCGGAGAGTTAGAAAGGATGAAAAGATTTTTCATTGAAGCGCCTGCCCTTTCGTGGGTTTCAGCTTTCCTGAAACATTCGCCTGATTATCAGATTTTCGTGATTATAGCACAGTTCGCGCTCACTACCTATCCGCGCCAAGAATGGAATAATCGTGCTATAATTATAAGGTTAAAAGAATTGATAGGGGGTTTCTTTGTGTTCATACCTCTTGAGGGTGAGAACGTCCTGTGTCTCGCAAACGCTGTTGCGCTTTACAGAGAAAACGACAAAACGATCATACTCCGCAGGAACGGAACAAAAGAAACAGCCCCCTTTACCCCACAGACCTTAAAAAAACGGGGCGAAGCGCTCTGGGAAGAATCGGCACTCTAAATCAGCCGTTTGCAATTCAGCGCGCAAAGAACGTTAACGGTATTTTCTGAAGGGAGTTTCAAAATAAATGGACGAAAACGTGAACTTGCAGAACGAGAACATCCCCACCTCGAACAACGACTATTCCGCCAAGGATATTCAGGTCCTTGAAGGGCTGGAGGCAGTTCGCAAACGCCCCGGCATGTATATTGGAGACCAGAGTTCCCGCGGTCTCCACCACCTCGTATATGAAGTAATCGACAACTCCATCGACGAATCGCTCGCCGGATTCTGCGACCGCATCGACGTTACGATCGAAGAGAACGGCAGTATCTCCGTGGTCGACAACGGACGCGGTATGCCGACGGACGAACACGCGTCGGGCAAATCCGCCACGGAAGTCATCATGACAATCCTGCACGCGGGCGGTAAGTTCGACAAAGGCGCGTATCAGGTCTCCGGCGGTCTGCACGGCGTCGGCGTTTCCGTCGTCAACGCGCTTTCCGAATGGCTCGTCGTGACGATCTGGCGCGACGGCAAGGAGCATCAGCAGCGCTATGAGCGCGGCAACCCCGTTACACCCCTCGGCGTAACGGGTCCTTCGGACAAACGCGGCACGAAAGTGCAGTTCATGCCGGACCCGGAAATCTTCACCACGACGGAATTTCAGGCGGACGTGCTGAAGGCGCGTATCCGCGAGCTTGCCTTCCTCAACTCGAACGTCACAATCGAATTCGCGGACAGACGGCCGGAAAAACCGCAGGAACGCACCTACCACTACCCCGGCGGCATTACAGCATTCGTGGAATATCTGAACAAAGGCAAGGAAGTGCTCTTCAAAGAGCCTGTTTTAATAAAAGGCAACAAGGACAAGACGGACGTCGAAGTCGCCATCCAGTACAACGACTCCTATATGGAGCGCCTGTACGGCTTTGTAAACCTCATCAACACAATTGAGGGCGGCACGCACGTCATAGGCTTCAGAACGGCGCTGACGCGCGCGATCAACGACGAAGCGCGCAGACAAAAACTGCTGAAAGAAAAAGAGGCGAACCTCACCGGCGACGACCTGAAAGAAGGACTGTCCGCAGTCATCTCCGTCAAGGTCATGGAGCCGCAGTTTGAAGGGCAGACAAAAACAAAGCTCGGCAACAGCGACGTGAAAGGTATCGTTGACTCAGTCGTCTACGAAGGACTAAAAGAAGCGCTCGAGAACAGACCCGAGATCATAAAACCCATCGTTGAGAGTGCCATTCGCGCAAGACAGGCGCGCGAAGCCGCAAAAAAAGCGAAAGAACTCGTTCGCCGCAAATCAGTCATGTCCGGCCTTACACTGCCGGGAAAACTTGCGGACTGCTCAAACCGCGATCCCGAAGCCTGCGAAATATACATCGTCGAGGGCGACAGCGCGGGCGGCAGCGCGAAACAGGGACGCAACAGGGAATTCCAGGCGATCCTGCCGCTGCGCGGAAAAATTTTGAACGTAGAAAAGGCGCGGCTGGAAAAAATACTCGGCAGCGATACGATCCGTAACATCATCTTGGCACTCGGCTGTGGAGTTGGCGACGATTTCAACGAAACAAAACTGCGCTACCACAAAATTTTCATCATGGCCGACGCCGACGTTGACGGCGCGCACATTCGCACTTTGCTCCTGACGCTGTTCTTCCGCTACATGCCGCAAATTATCGATCAGGGCTATCTCTACGTGGCGCAGCCGCCTCTTTTCCGTGTACAGATTGGGAAAGAAATCACCTATTGTTATTCGGAAAAAGAGATGAAAGAAGCGCAGCGCGACAACGCAGGCAAAAAAATTGACGTCCAGCGCTACAAAGGTCTTGGCGAGATGAACGCGGAGCAGCTCTGGGAAACGACGATGAATCCTGAAAACAGGATCATCAACAAGGTCGAAGTCCAGGATGCGGTCGAGGCAGATAAGCTCTTCGAAGTCCTGATGGGCGACGACGTGGAACCAAGGCGGCGCTTTATAGAGACATACGGCCCCGAAGTCCGAAACCTCGACATCTAAAATTTAACGAAAATCCGGCTTTTGCCGGATTTTTTTATATCCCACTGCCACTGCATCCTGTATAATTGTATCTTGCAAAAAGAAATTATTTAAAGAATACCTGCGTGTGAGGGTGAATTGGAAACAGATGAAAATCACCGAAGTCGCTTTACGGCGTCCTGTCACGGTTCTCATATGTACGATCGCACTCGTTATATTCGGTATTTACTCCTACCTCCATATGGGTGTGGAACGCATGCCAAACGTCGAATTCCCAATCGTCGTCGTTCGAACGCGTATGGAGGGCGCAAGCCCCGCGATCATCGACAACGACATCACCGACGTTCTGGAAGCGCGCATCAACACGATCGAAGGGATCAAAAACATTTCCTCCAGCAGTTATGAAGGACGTTCCGTCATCGTCATCGAATTCGAACTCGACAGGAACGTAGACTTTGCGGCCGCCGACGTACGCGGCAAAGTCAGCATGGCCGAACACCTGCTGCCGGACGATGCGGAATCGCCGCAGGTTGACAAATACGACCCGGCAAACTGGCCAATCATGAACATCGCGGTCAAAAACGACGGCAGGACAGATATGAAAACTGTCAGCCGCTACGTAGACAAAATCGTAACGGAGCGCCTGCAGACAGTAAAAGGCGTCGGCGGCGTCCAGCTAGCCGGATTCCGGGACAGGGAAATCCGTATCTGGTTCAACACAGACAGCCTCGAATCGTACAGAATCACAGCCAAAGACATCAGAAACGCAATCTACAATAAACACGTGGAACTTCCTGCGGGCCGAATTGAGACAGGCAGCCGCGAGTACGGAATACGCCTGGAGGGTGAATATTCTTCCGTCGCGGAACTGGAATATCTGCCGATCGCGTTCCGAAACGGAACGGTGATCCGGCTTCGCGATGTGGCGCGTGTTGAAGACGGTTTCGAAGACAGAAGGAGCGAAACTGTCTACGAAGGCAAACCGACAATTCTGGTTCAGGTACGCAAACAGAAAGGCGCGAACGAAGTCGCGCTTTCGCGCGAAGTGCATAAGCGCATCGAAGAACTCAACCGGCACGCGCCTGCGGGAACCTCACTGCTCGTCGTGCAGGACTCCGCGAAGTTCATCGTCAATTCCATGAACGGCGTTTTCTGGGATATCGTCGCGTCGGTCACTCTGACGTCGATTATCATGTTCCTGTTCCTGCGAACGATACGCGCGACCTTTGTCGCGGTTATCACGATTCCCGTGTGTCTGCTCGGAAGTCTTTCAGTACTTTACTGGATGGGCATCACGATCAACAACATGTCCATGATGGGAATCTCTCTCGCCGTCGGCATGGTGGTCGACGCAACGACGGTCGTCATGGAAAATATTACGCGGCATCGCGAAATGGGCAAGACAATGTTCCGTGCGGCGCAGGACGGTACAAATGAAGTAGGTTTTGCGGTACTCGCTGGCGCGGCTACGACACTTGCGGTTTTTATCCCGGTCGCCTTCATGGGCGGCATGATGGGTAGATTCTTCAATTCCTTCGGCGTGACCGTTTCGACAACCATCGCGATCTCTCTTCTGCTCTCGCTGACACTGACGCCCTTCCTCTGCTCCCGCATCATGGGGCGAATGCGCGTGACGCCGTTCCAGCAGAAACTTGAGCGACCCTTCATCTGGTTCGAAAATAAATACAGAGGCGCGCTCCAATACGCCGTAAGCCACAGAAAACTTGTGCTCGCGCTGGCGCTGGGACTCTTCGTTCTCGGACTCGGATTTGCAGCCTCGCTCGGAACGGAATTCTTCCCAAGCGAAGACCAGGGGCGCCTGCGCGTCCGCATCGAACTTCCGGCAGATTCCTCGCTTGAGGTAACGGACAATGTTGTTCATCAAATGGTCGATATTATTCAGCAGGATTCGCGCGTTGCCTACACATACGGCGTCGTGGGCAGCGGTGCGGGCGAGGAAGTTTACAAAGCGACGATCAACATTGAGCTGATCGACCGCTCGCAGCGCCCGCGCGCAAGCGTAATCATGGGACAGCTCCGCAGACAGCTCATCGCATTCCGCGATGTGGACATCAAAATGGGAACATGGGGCGGGTCGGACATCACGCTCGTTATCCAGGGACCGACCAGCGAATCCCTTGCCGAGATCGGCGATATGATTAAGAGAGACCTTGAGCAGAATGCGCGCGGCCTCGTCGATATCACGACGGACCTGCAAATGAACAAGCCCCGCATCAACCTTGCGCTGAACCGTGCCCTGGCGGACGACCTAAACGTCAACATCAGGGACCTGTCGGACGAACTCGAAGCATGGTTCGGCGGCAAACAGAGCGGCACGTTCAACGACGGCGGATATCGCTACGACATAAGAATACGTGCGGAAGAAGACGGCAGGAACGACCCGCAGAAAGTATTCAACACGCTGGTCAGAACCGAAAGCGGGCAGGTCATCCGCGCGGAAAGCATCGTCACCAGTTCACTCGGCATGGCCCCGAACGTCATCAAACGCTATAACAGGCAACGCTCACTTGAGATCGGCGCAAACGTGGAAGGAATATCGCCCGGCGAAGGAATCCTTATTATGGAAGAAGTCTTCCGTAAATACGCGCCGCAGGACGGCACCTACAACATGGTTCCGGCTGGAGACTCCGAAAACATGAAAGAGAGCTTCGGATACATGATGACCGCGCTGATTTTCGCCATCGTCCTGGTCTATATGGTCATGGCAATCCAGTTTGAATCCTTCCTGCACCCGTTCACCGTTATGTTCTCCCTGCCGCTTATGACGGCGGGGTCATTCGGTCTGCTTGCGCTGCTCGACCTGCGCATCAACACTATGAGCTTCATGGGAATCATCCTGCTCGTCGGCGTCGTCGTCAACAACGCGATTTTGCTTGTCGACTTCATCAACCAGCTTCGCGCCGGCGGCATGAATAAAATCGAAGCCGTCGTCACGGCAGGACCGCTGCGTCTGCGCGCCATCATCATGACAACTTTCTCCACCATGATCGGCTCGCTTCCGGTCGCGCTCGCGCTCAGCGAAGGCGGCGAGGTGCGCCAGCCAATGTCCGTCGCGGTCATCGGCGGTCTCTTTACCTCCACAATGCTCACGCTGCTCGTTATCCCTGTCGTCTACCTTGTATTGGACGACATCGCCGACCGCGTAAAAGGACGTATCAACAGATACAGGGCTTACAGGAGGCTCCACGAAATTTCGGAACTGAAAAACGGAAACAACGGCAATCGGAGGACAAATCAACATGCTTAAGAAAACAATCGCCGCGTCGTGCCTCCTGCTTATATGGACAGGCTCATCGTTCGGCGCAGCTTCTCTGGACATAAAAGAAGCAATTGATTTGACGCTGCGAAATAATTCAGCCCTGCTTTCGATCCGCCAGGAAGCGGTCAAAGCGGAGGCCTTCCGTGTACAGGCGGACGGGACTTGGACGCCGGAAATCGCGATCAACGGATATATCGACGATCAGCGCGAAGACCAAACATCAGATGGCTCAGATCGCTCCGACAACCGCGTCGCACGACTTTCACTCGCGCAGACGATCTACTCCGGCGGGCGCAACGCCGCGCTGCGCAGGCAGTCGAAACAGGTAAAAAGCATCGCGGACCTCATGTTAATCGACAGCGAAAATTCGGCAGTTGCGGAACTTTTCGCGCGTTTTTACAACGTTCTGCTCCAGCAGGAACGTATCCGCACCGAAGAATCCGCCGTCCAAACCTCAGAAATGCACTTGCGCGAAGTCACGAAAATGAGCGAACTCGGCCTTGCGAATAAACTGGAAGTGATCCGGGCGCAGCAGCAGCTCGCGACCAATATGGCAAGTCTGAGCACCGCGCAGGGGCTCTACGAAGCGGCGCATATTGCGCTCATGAACTATATGGCAATCCCGCCCGAAGCGCGCAGACCGGTTACGGGAAGCCTCAGAGTGTTCGAACTGGAAGGCTCGCGCGAAGATTCCCTGCGCCTCGCCATGCAGTACCGGGCGGACTTGGCGCGGCTTGAAGAACAATTAAAATATCAGCAGAACCAGATTGAGATCGAAAAAAGCGGCATGCGCCCCAAATTAGCGCTGGGCGCAAGCACAGGTTACCTCGATCCCTATCGCAACCAGGATAGAGGCAGCGATACATGGCGCGCGGAACTCTCGATCTCCGTCCCTATTTTTGACAGGAACGTCACGAGGAGCAATGTAATGCGTGCCCGCGCGACGCTTGAGCAGGATAAAATCGCGCTTTCCCAGAAAGAGCTCGACATCAAATCAGGCGTCGAGACCGCATGGACGGAATCGGAAACCACGATAAGACACCTTGAGTCTGCCGCCAGAGCGCTCGAACTCGCGGAAGAATCCCTGCGCCTCTCCGAGGTCGGATTCCAAGAGGGCGTCACCCCGCAGCTCGACCTGCTCTCCGCGCAAACGACACTGACGGAAGCGCGTCTGGAATACCTGCGCTCCCTTTATAACCATCTTATTGCCATAGTCGCGCTCAGAACGACGGAAGGCAATATCATCCGCTGGACCGAAATGAGGGACTTCTAGTATGGACGTCACGATAAAGAAAAAATCAAAATTCAACAGAAAAGGCACGATCGCCCTGATCGTTCTGCTTGCCGTCATCCTCGGAATCGGCCTTTACAGCAGGCGCGAATCCTTCCAGCGCGCACGTTCGGACGGCGCAAACCCGCCGCCGTTTGTTCGCGTGGAAGTCGTAACCAACGACAACACGGTTCGCGACAGCATCGTACAGAACATGTCGATCGAAGCGGTCAACCGCGTGCAAATGCTGCCGCGCGTAACCGGACGCCTCGAACGCCTGCACGTAAAGCAGGGCGACATGGTAAAAACGGGACAAACGGTCGCAACGCTCGAACATGAACAGCAGGACGCGCTGATCGGCGCGACCGAGGCGCAACTCGCATCGGCAAAGGCTGACACAGAAAAAGCGCGCGCAGAAATGGTAAACGCCAAAACAAACCTTGACCGCTACGAACGCCTCGTCAAAGAAGGCTTCAGCACACAGCAGCAATATGACTCCATTGAAACCACCTATACAAGCGCGCGCGCCAGTTACAACGCGGCCCTTGCGAAAGAGCGCCAGGCCGCCGCCGAGCTGGGACGCGTACGCTCAACGCGCATGGACTACATCATGGTCGCGCCGTTCGACGGTACCGTACTGAACGACTACTCGCTCGTTCCAGGCGCAATGATCTCCCCGAATTCTCCAATCGTTGACATCGCCGATCTTCGCACATTAAAAGCGACGCTGCGCATCCCCGAATCGAAAATTTTCGTCGTAAAACCGGGTATGCCCGTATTTTTAAGGTTCGACGCGCTGCCGAACGAAGAATTTAAAGGCACCGCGGCGAGAATCGATCCCTATGTCGACCCGCAGACCAGAACAAGCAACGTCGAAGTCGAACTGGACAACGCCGCCGCCGGAAACAGGCTGCGCCCCGGGATGTTCGGCCAGGCGTCCATCGTAGAAAAAGAATACAGCAACGCGATCGTACTGCCCGACAGCGCAATCTACCCGAATGAAAAAGGTTTCCACATCTTTGTCGTGGACGATGATATCGCGAAAATGCGCCCCGTTGAAACCGGCGTCAAACAAGGCAACAAAGTGCAGATCATAAGCGGCGTCGAAAACGGTGAAAAAGTAATCGTCTTCGGAGGCAACAACCTGAATGACGGAGAAAAGGTCGTTATTCAATAAGGAGGTTTTTCCATGTATAAAATTGTTCTGATCAGGCACGGAGAGAGTACCTGGAACAAAGAAAACCGCTTCACCGGGTGGACGGACGTTCCATTGTCGGAAAAAGGGCTGTCCGAAGCAATCGCAGCGGGGCAGCTTCTGAAATCCGAGGGCTATGTTTTCGACAAAGCCTATACCTCCGTTTTAAAGCGCGCGATCAAAACATTGTGGTGCGTTCTGGAAGAAATGGATCTCATGTGGATTCCCGTACAGAATTCATGGAAACTCAACGAACGCCACTACGGCGCGCTGCAGGGACTGAACAAAGCGGAGACCGCCGAAAAATACGGCGAAGCGCAGGTCAAAATATGGCGCAGAAGTTACGACACGCGCCCGCCGCTGCTTGAAAAAACGGACGAACGCTACCCCGGAAAAGACCCCCGCTATGCGAGCCTCTATGAAGCGGAGCTCACAACCGGCGAATGTCTCAAAGACACCGTGGCAAGAGTCGTTCCCTATTGGGAAAGCACCATCGCCCCGGAGATCAAAGCCGGCAGGAAACTCATTATCGCCGCCCACGGAAACAGCCTGCGCGCGCTCGTCAAATACCTGGACAACGTTTCCGACGACGCCATCGTCGAGCTGAACATCCCGACCGGCATCCCGCTCGTCTATGAACTCGACGCAAACCTAAAACCGATCAAAAGCTATTACCTGGGCGACGCCGACGCCATCGCCGCCGCCGCGGCAGCCGTCGCAAACCAGGGCAAAAAACAATAGCAGGCGATTATATAAAAGCGAAAGACTGCGGGAGAGGAATTTCCTTCCCGCAGTCTTTGTTTTGCTTTGAAAACGCCTGTGAAACAAGCGATGCATGGCTTCGACGGTTCTAAGCCACGCGCATGTTTCTTCCTAACGAACCGCCGCTATTCCTCCTCTATGTCAAACGCATCCGGCATATCGGGAGAGACATCGCGGTCGTTCGGGTCGCTGTGGTCGGGGCCTAGAAAAACATTCGCGGATTACGCGAATACGCAGCGATATCGTCGGCTGCGACAAATCAAGCTCCGCCGCAATCTCTTCCTGCGTTTTGTTCGTAAGCAGCGCCCGCGCGATATGAAGATCGCTGCCAGACAGCGCACGTTCCAGCATGTCATCCGCTTCCAGCATCTGCACCCAGCGTTTCGTCTGGCGCTCCGGCACACGGGCAAGCAATTCCTCAGCATTCACACCACGGCATTGCGGAAGCAATAGTTTCATCTCCCGCCACACGTACTGCGGAAGGCGGCGCTTCATTCGAAACGCCAGCCAGCGCTCATCCGAGCATTCTTCGTTGATCTTGAGCGACAGGAGGCATACCGTCTGGAAGACCTCTTCACGGGAAACGCCCTGTCGTTTGAACATCTTCGAAAAATAGTTCGTAACGCCAAGTATGCGCTTGCCGAAGCGGTCCAGAAAGCTATCCCTCGCATTGCGCCGCAGCCAGCGTATCGTGCTGGCGACCATATCGCAGCCACGTTCCAGTTGATCCAGCACCGCATCGTCCGAAGCGTAATGCAGGAAATCGATCGAATCTAATTTCTCCGAATAGTGGAAATGTTCTTTGTTGAGATCTTCATTTTGGTTATTTTCCATTTTCTTTAAATTGCCTCCGTCTAAAAAACAAAAAACCGTCTGCGCCAAGGTAAAACCCAAGGCACCTACGGATATGGGGTACGCAGCATCTGCACACCGTCGGATAGAGCTCAGTGAGCGGAGGTTATGAAAAGAAATCGAACTGCGGAAAACTCACAAAGAGCCCGAGCCCTCCGTGAAACAGATGGAGCCTTTTAAATTGCAGCATAGAACCTTCCCCTCGTTACATGACGCGTTTCATAGTAAAAATTACAGTGAAAACACACCCCTGGATTTTCACCGGAAAAACATTCCGGCAAATCATAAAAACGAAAAAATAAAAAAACTGTTTCCCCAAATAAAAAACCTTACGTCCTTCCGGCATAAAGAGGCGTTCTCTCGGGTTCGGTAAAAGAACTGG
>JAJDJB010000107.1 GCA_030266985.1 Synergistaceae bacterium OttesenSCG-928-D05 | reverse complement strand
TCCGCAACGAAGGGCCGGTCGGCGGCCCCGGCATGCGCGAAATGCAGCTTGTGACAACTCTTCTTGTTGGAACCGGGCTTTCCGATACAACGGCGCTTGTTACGGACGGCCGTTTTTCCGGCGCAACGCGCGGACCCTGTGTCGGTCATATTAGTCCCGAGGCTGCGATGGGCGGTCCAATCGCTTTCGTCCGGGACGGCGATATGATTTCGATCGACCTGCATCAGGGATTGCTCGAGTTAGAAGTGGATTCCGGAGAAATGGCGAAAAGAAAGAGCGCCGCTCCATGCAAAGAAAATCATCCGGGCGGCAGCGGTGTGCTGGGTGCTTTTGTGGGGCGTTATCTCGCAAAACGCGAGACAAGATAAAAAAGAAGGGCAGCTCTTAGTCGGGCTGCCCTGTTTTTATCGAATCGATATTTTCTTGTGTACTGTTCATTTCTATAATACGGGGCACCGTTCTTAGCGTGTGTTCGCGCAGCAGTTTTGCCGCGGTGTCCGCGTCCCTTTTTCTGCACGCTTCAAAAATAGCTCTGTGATCGCGCAAAGAAAGATTGAGCCTTTCTACCGGGAGCGGCGATTTTAAAATCCTGTATATTGCAGTATTATTGCGCAGCTGCTGAATATATTTCGTCACGCGCTTCCACCCTGAAGGCGCATACAGCAATACATGGAATTCCTTATCTACATCAAGGAAAGAAGTATAAGTCGAAATTTTATTCGGCGGTGTTTCAAGGTTTCGCTCAATTTTCTTGAAATCTTCTTCCGTGTATCTCGGAATGGCTGCGCGGATTGCCACCTCTTCCAGCGCGACTCTGGTCGTATAAATTTCTTCAAGATCGTGACTGTCGAGGCTTGTCACAAACACGCCTTTTCTTGGTACACGCGTCACAAGACCCTCCGCCTCGAGAATCGACATGGCCTGACGGACCGGCATGCGGCTTATCTCCAAGTCATTCGCGATGCCGACTTCGTTCAATTCCTGGCCGGGGTAGAACGCTCCCTGCGTGATGGCATTCCGCAATGTTTGCGCAACGAGCGTCTCAATATTCGTTTTGAAAGAGGCGTGCGGAGCGAATTGCGCCAGGGGAAGCATTTCGCTCTTTTCATATTTTTCCAAGCCCTAACCTCCATGCATAATCAATAATCATATATATTATATTACACTATGGTGATTTTGAAACGCGTAAAGAAATAACAGCTCGCCTCTAAATATTGCTAAACAACCGTCTCCATGATTCGCGGAACGGCGTTTTTCAGAACTTCGACGCCCTTTAAAAACTCGGCGACGGGGATTTGTTCGTTCGCGCTGTGGTCGTATTTCGAGTCGCCGGGGCCGTAGGCGCCCATCGGACACCCCCACGGGGATAAGACATTGAAGTCGCACGTGCCCTGTTTTGCGAGCACTCTCGGCGTGCCGCCGGAATCTCGGATCGCGTTGCGAAAGGCGCGGATGACGGGGTCGGATTTGTGCACGCCGTATGGCGGCACATATTCGATTACATTGAGGCGCACTTCATGCGCTGCGGCGGTCTCTTCGAGCATGAGTTCGAGATCTTCCCGTTCCGCCCCGATGGGCGTGCGCAGGTCGATCATAATTTTTGCGTAACGCTCTCCCGCTTCGTTGCCGTCCATTTCCTGAACCGCAACGGAATAACCCTGTCCCATATTTTTCGTTATATCGACGATGGAAGCCGTTGCCATAACCGCAGCAGTCATCGGGCCGGGGCTGCCGGAACGATGCGCGCCGTCGTCTTCCGCTTCGAAGGAAAAAAGAACGCGGCCTCTGTAGGAAAGCGCGACGCCGTCGCTGCCGGTGGGTTCGCCGATCACGCATGCGGAAGGCGTGTGCAGCGGCATGCGGAAGCGCGCGCCGCGCGAGTCGATCTCTTCTCCGACTGCCGCGACGAACGTGATGCGCCAGTCGTCGGGAATCGGCACGCAGCCGCCGGCGACTGCCATCGCGCAGCAAGGTCCCTTCGCGTCGACGCTTCCGCGCCCCTGGATTCTGTCACTCTCTATGAGAACCGGAGGTCCGCCCGGGACAGTGTCGATATGGCTTAGCA
>JAJDJB010000106.1 GCA_030266985.1 Synergistaceae bacterium OttesenSCG-928-D05 | reverse complement strand
TCGCTTCGGGCTTGCCCTCTTCGCGCGCCTGACCGCGAATGACTTCCTTCTCGCGCTCGAGGTCGTCTGCGGGCACCTCTTCAGGCGCAATGTAGGACGGGTTCGACGCCGCGATGTGCATCGCGATTTCTTTGCCGAGACGCTGGAATTCATCCGTGCGCGCGACAAAGTCCGTCTCGCAGTTCAGCTCAAGCAGTACGCCGAGTTTCGCGTTGTTGTGGATATAGCTGAAAACCATACCCTCTGCAGCCTTGCGGTCCGCTTTCTTCGCGGCTTTGGCAAGTCCCTTCTCACGAAGGTAGTCCACCGCTTTTTCCAGATCCGCGCCGCATTCGATAAGCGCATTTTTACAATCCATCATGCCCGCGGACGTACGCGCGCGCAATTCCTGTACCTGGGAAGCTTTGATCTCTGCCATGGGATTAGTCCTCCTTCCAGCCTTTATCTTCTTCGATCGCTTTCACGACTTCTTTATCTTCTGCCGCCGCAATCACTTCAATCTCTTCGGGAACCGCGGGCATCTCTGCCGGCGTTTCATCTTCGGCGTCGTCATCCTGCGTCGCGGCCATTCTCGCGTCCTGTCCCTGGCGGCCTTCGATATAAGCGTTCGCCATGAGACCCACGATCAGTTCGATCGCGCGGATTGCGTCGTCGTTTCCGGGGATCGGATAATCGATCACGTCGGGGTCGCAGTTCGTGTCCACGATCGAGATGACCGGGATACCGAGCTTGCGCGCTTCCAGGACGGCGATGTCCTCACGGCGCGGGTCGATTACGAAGAGCGCGTCGGGGATATCTCTCATTTCCTTGATACCCGAAAGGTTCTTCTCAAGCTTTTCGCGTTCTTTGCGAAGCTGAATGATCTCTTTTTTGGGATACTTGTTGATCGAGCCGTCGTTTTCCATCGTCTGCAGTTCGATCATGCGGTTGACGCGGCGGCGGATCGTCGCAAAGTTCGTGAGAAGACCTCCGAGCCAACGCTGGTTGATGTAGAACTGTCCGGATTTGAGCGCTTCGTCGCGGATCGGGTCCTGCGCCTGGCGTTTCGTACCGACGAAAAGAAGTGTGCCGCCCGATTTGGAAAGCTCGCGTACAAAGTCGTACGCTCTTTCGAGCCCTTTGACCGTTTTCTGCAGGTCGATGATGTAAATTCCGTTGCGTTCCGTGAAGATGTAGGGTTTCATCTTCGGGTTCCAGCGCCTGGTCTGGTGTCCGAAGTGGACGCCGCACTCAAGCAGCTGCTTCATGCTTACTACTCCCATGTGTAACTCCTCCTTTGTTTTTTCCTCCGGCGCTTTCATCCCGCTTCAAGACCCGTTTTCGGGCAACTCTCAAAACAGTCCGGCGCCGTGTGTTTTGCAACGCTCCTAAGTATATCACGGCGATGCACTTTTTTGCAATGTTTGTATGCGTTTGTTCAGAAATTCTCCGAATCTGCGCCCTTTTCGCCTGAAAAAAGCATGTCCACCATCCCTGCGGCAGGCAGCGAAACGCCAGTATATGAATCAACGATCTCTGCGCCGCGAACGATATAGACGTGCCACAGCAGCCGCATTTTCTCGGAACGAATCGATACCTTTCTGCTGCGCACGACTTGCCGCCAGCTCCTGAAATCCTCGGGCACCGCCCCATATTCGGCGAGCGTTTCCGCGAACTGGGCGTCTATTTTCAACTCCAGACGCTTGCACTCAAATCCAGACGCGTCAAAATTTTCATCCGGAACGATTTTTTGCAGCTCCAGGAGTTCCGCTTTTTTATTGAAGCCGTTCACGAGCGCAACGTAATATTTGTACGAAGGGCGCGTCATGAGGCCGCGCTCCAAAATTTCGACCGGATACACGTACACAGGGAAAAGAACCAGCTTATCGCCGGCTTGCGGCGCTGTCTGAAACGGCAAATACCCATTCGGTTCCAACACGACACCTCCAAACGAAAGAGTGCCCTTTGCGGGAAACCCAGCACCCCCATGGCACCCGAAAGACTCCGCTTAACGCTGCTTCCTTCCGGACCTGACGTGGTTCACGGGCTTTCGCCGCATGGGACTGGGCTCCCTGCAAAAAGCACTCCGGAGGTGAAGTGTA
>JAJDJB010000105.1 GCA_030266985.1 Synergistaceae bacterium OttesenSCG-928-D05 | reverse complement strand
TTACACCGAACGCGGATGGTGTGTATGAAATCGAAACAGAGGCTGAACTTAAAGAATTCCGCGATGGGATCAATGATGGAACGATTCCGATCGAATCCAATGCGAAGTTAATGGCTGACATCACGCTTACTGAAAATTGGACGCCAATCGGTTACCGAGAGGTGCTTGGCGGTGCCGTTGCTACAGACTATCGCTACAATGGGGTATTTGACGGAAATGGCAGAACAATATCAGGGTTAAAAGTAACACCAAATGAGGTTCTAGATTGGTCTGCTACTGCAACGTTAGCAGGTTTTTTTGGTGGAACAAACACGGAGGCTGTTTTAAAGAACTTTGTGCTCAGCAATGTAGATGTTGTCGGTGACGCGACATCTCGCACTGCGGCGGTAAGCGGAGTAAATTATGGATTAATTGAGAATGTTGGCGTAGAAGGAATTTCTCGTATTTATGGGCAGATGGCAGGCGGGATTACTGGTAGTAATAATACTGATGGAAAAATCAATAGCGTATATGTGAAACAAGATATGATGAGTGGTGTGATTCATGGTGAATACGTCGGAGGCATCGCGGGTGCAAATGATGCATATTCTGCGGGTATCTTTTATAGTTTTGTGCACAATATACAAACGATTTCCGGCGATATGGCTTCCGGAGGAGTTGTTGGAGCCAATAATTATGTTCTCTCGCATTGTTATGCGGAAAACATTGAAGAAATATTGGGCGGCAATGCTGGCGGAATAATAGGAAGAAATTGGAACTCCCTTACATCAGGTGCTGTTGTTTTAAATAGTTACGCGAAAGACATTAAAACGATTACAGCAGCGGGAACTAATGGTGCAGGCGGCATCGTGGGTCACTCGTACGGTAAAGCTGAGGTAATAAATAGTTACGCAGAAAACATAGGCAGTATCTCTGCTGCAACAAATGCTGGCGGAATCGGTGGTATGTTGCAACGTACGGGCAAACTTCAAAACTGCCTTTTGCTTGGGAGCCCATCTATTGAGACTACACTTTCTGCTGGCAGTCAAAACCGAGAAGGCGGTGTTCTTGGTTATCTCACAGGTGCTGAGAATAATTTAGATCTGCTAGTAAATTGCTTTTACCCATCTAACATCACGTTCACAAAAGGCGAGGATAAGCCGATCGGCAATGTTCCACTCGTGAGCATGGATGCGCAGTACAACATAGGTTCCTATGATGTGGCGCTTTCTGAAGAAGAGCTCCCGGCAATCATAGTGCTTCTCGACAACTATACGTTGACGCTTGCAGTCGGTGAGAGTCGCACGTTTGACGCTTCAACACTCCCGGGCAAAGCTGGCGATTATATATGCGTGTGGGGTACCGATGACGCGTCTATCGTGAGTGCTGCGGGCGATGGTCTTACTGTAACGGTTACTGGCGTTGCGGTGGGCAGCAGTACCGTAACGGCGAAGATTCGCGGCGATATTAATGTCGATCTCTCCTGTGCTGTCAATGTAGTGGAGGAGACGGATGAGGCGGATCCTACCGTCACGGGGACGCCTGCTGACGGCACGATCTACCCCGGTGAAGATGTTGAACTCGTATACGACTTCAGCCCCTGTATCGCAATTGCAGTAGACAATAGCGGTATGCAGACGCCTATCAGCGGTTTGCTTGCGGATATCCTGGACGGCAAGGTTGTCGTAATGGGTGTTTCGAAAGAAGCGGGCACCTATTTCTACGTTGTCACATTGCAGCGTCCGGACGGTTCCACCTTCACGCAGAAGGTATATGTGACGATCCAGGGCGGTAGCAGACCGACCGGCGACACGAAGAGCGGCGGCGGTTCCAGCAACTGTAATAGCGGAGTTGGAGCAGCACTGTTCGCACTGCTTGGTCTGGCGTTCATTCAGAAAAGGAAGTAGATAGGATAGCGGCGAGGCGCATTCTTGCGCCTCGCTGGTTTTGTATGAGGCAGAAAAAGACTAAAGGCGAAGGCGCTGGATCCCGCAGAGCAGGCGGCCAACGAACGGAGTGAGTTGTGGCGATCGCTGTGCTGTAAAGTGTCACGTGCGGGACGACGGGGGAGAGGGACGTACCCCCGTGTAAAAAGAAAAAACAAGAACAAGAAAAGGCAAATAAGGAGAAGTTTTTCTC
>JAJDJB010000104.1 GCA_030266985.1 Synergistaceae bacterium OttesenSCG-928-D05 | reverse complement strand
GCACCGCAAAAATCCTGCAGGATGGAAAAGAGATTCTGTGGCCGGACGGCGAGACCTACGAGCACGGATACCTAGACGAAGTGCCGAAACTGGGCGCCTTCGAAGTCTATGCGAACGCCGACTCAACCGTTTACAAAGAAGGCTACGGCATTCCCGAAGTGAAATCTATCTACCGCGGAACGTACCGCTACCCCGGCTGGTGCGAAACGATTTGCTATATGAACCAGATCGGTTTTTTCGATACGGATGTGCAGGATACGCGGGGAATGACCTTCGCGCAGTTCACGGCACGCCAGGCCGGAAAAGCAGGGGACGCGAAAAAAGCGCTGTGTGAAAAATTCGGTCTCAAGCCATGGTCCGCTTTCATTATGCGCATGGAGTGGATTGGATTTTTTGCAGACAGGCCGCTGCCGTTTGAAAAAGCGTCCGCGCGGGAAGTTGTTTCGCTCCTCTTCGCGGAAAAACTTGTCTTTACGCCCGACGAAAAAGACCTCGTCATCCTGAAAGACGAAGTGGCGTTCACGTCGAAAGAGGGCAAACGCTTTGTCCATAAATCCGTGCTGATTGACTTCGGCATCCCAGGAAAATGGAGTTCAATCGCGCGCACCACCGGCGTTCCGCCGGCAATCGCGGCGAAGCTGATTTTGGACGGCACGATTAAAACGCCCGGCGTTCTGATGCCGATGGAACCGGAAATTTATGAATCAGTGCTGGTCGAGCTGGCGAAAGAAGACATCGTACTCGAAGAATCGTTAATCGAACTGTAATCACAAGCAAAAACAAGCGCCCGGGCCGAATCGCCGGGCGCTTTGCTCTTTGTATTCTAACTTTAAAAACGCATCTCCGGTTTCGGCGGTCGCGCGAGCAGTTCGCTGAGCAGCGCCTGCGGGGATTCGTTTTTATAGATGACGCGGTAAAGGCTCTCGGCAAGCGGCAGTTCGACCTCAAATTTTTTGCTGTTCTCGACGACTGCACGAACGGTGTACGCGCCCTCCGCGACCTGTCCAAGTTCGGCAACGGCCTGATCGAATGTCTTGCCTTGGCCGATCGCGAGTCCGAGGCGGAAATTGCGCGAATGCATACTGTAGCAGGTCACCATGAGGTCGCCGACCCCTGCCAGCCCAGACAGCGTGAGCGGAGAAGCGCCCATTTTATGTCCGAGGCGCATAATCTCCGCAAGACCGCGGCAGGCGAGCGCCGCGACCGCGTTATCGCCGAGTTCCATCGCGCGCGCGATTCCGGCTGCGACGGCGTAAATATTCTTAGTCGCGCCGCCGACCTCGAGGCCGACCACGTCGTCCGACGTGTAGATGCGGAAATTATTGCCGTTGATGATCTTCTGCCATGCCTCCGCCTCGCCCGGTGTTTTCGACGCGAGCGCAACGCAGGTGGGGCAGCCGATCGCCACTTCCTCCGCGTGGCTGGGGCCGGAAAGTGCGGAATAGGTGAAGTTGGGGCAGATTTCAGCGTGCACCGTGTGCAGCAGGTTCCCCGTGGTGATTTCGATGCCCTTGGCAAGGTTCAGCATATGCCCGGGCGCTTTTGTGATACGAGCGATCTTCTCCAGTACTTCGCGCTCGAACTGCGTCGGAATTGCCATAATGTACCACTCGGAAAAATCCAGCGCCTTTTCTAGCGAAAGGGTCGCCTTGATATTTTCGGAGAGTTTCATGTCCTTAAAACAGAACGTGTTATAGCCGGTCAAGTTGATTGCGTCGACCTGTTCATTGTCGATCGACCAAAGGAGCACAGAGTGATCGAGCGCGGCCAGATGCATGGCCATTGCGCTTGCAAAGCTGCCGGAGCCAAGGATCGTGATGTTCATGATATTCCTCCAAGTAGCGTCTCTATTTTTTATCGCGATGTGCTAAGATTAACCACTGTGAGTATAATACCAGTTATACATCGTTTCTGAAAGGAGCACTTTGTGCATGATCCGAAAAATAGCGCTATCCGCTCTGATCGCTGCTCTCTATGCAGGCATAACCGCCGTACTCGCGCCGATATCTTTCGGACCGGTACAATTCCGGGTTGCGGAGGCAATGACCCTGCTGCCCTTTTTCATCCCTGAGGCGATTCCCGGCCTGTTCGTCGGATGCCTTCTCTCCAACTTTCTCGGCGGATTCGGCCTGAT
>JAJDJB010000103.1 GCA_030266985.1 Synergistaceae bacterium OttesenSCG-928-D05 | reverse complement strand
GCGCCGTGGTCCAGATAAACTTTATCTGCCTCGGCGATCAAAGAGAGCAGTTCCTGCCTCCCGCAAAATTCCTCGAGATTGCCGCCGAACTCCGGCGTCAGAGTCAGCTTCCCGTCGCTGAACGCGCCAGCGCCGCCCCAACCGCAGACGACGTTGCACGGTTTGCAGTGCACGCATTCCTTCGCGCCCGATTTCATAGGGCAGGAACGGGCGTCTATCGACCGTCCCTTATCGAGGACGACGACCTTTTTATTCGCGCGCACCAGTTCCAGCGCGGCAAAAAGTCCGGCTGGCCCAGCACCAACGATGACGACGTCATATTTGTTCCGCATTTTTTCATACCTCCGATCGCGCTATATACCGCAGAAAAGTATAGCAGAAAGCTCGGTAAATTCTGTTCCCTGTATTCACAAATAATGATATGATATCTGTCGGCTAAGTAGAGATCGGTTTTTTAGGAGGACACACTTATGAACGTAAAGACTCTGGAAGAGGGAGTAAAAATCGAAGCATATGAAGTAATCGGGATTTTGGCGCATGAAGCCGAGCCCGAGAATATAAGCCTGGATCCGCTGCGCGGTGAAACCAGGGATTTTTGCCGCCGCTGCGTTGTCAATGAAAACTTCAGGGGCAAGCCGGGAACTTCTTTGAAGATTCCCGTTGCGGACGGCGCCGTGAAATTTGTCATGCTGTGCGGCATCGGGAAATGCGAAGATTCGGCGGAAGAAAGCGTGCGCGAGGGTGCGTTCCGCATCGTTCGCGCGGCAGCGTCGAAGGGCTACGAAAAAGTCGTGCTGCAGGCGCCGAAGGCGAATGAAAAGGTCCGTTCCCGTTCGATCGCGGAGGGTGCGGTTCTTGCGAACTACCGGTTCGACAAATATATGAAAAAAGAAGCCGACGACAAGTTCAAGGCGGTCGAGAACGTCGTTGTGATCGAAGGCAACGAAGAAGGTTTTTCCGAAGGCAAAGTGCTGGCCGAATGCCAGGCCTACGCCCGCGATCTTGCGAATGAACCGGGCAACGTGATCAACCCGGAGGTCCTTGCGGACAAAGCCGAAGAACTTGCGGAAGCGTTCGGACTCGAATGTGAGATATGGGACGAAGAGAAAATCGTCGCCGAAAACATGGGCGCGTTCTATGCGGTCGGCCGCGGCTCTGAAAACCCGCCGCGCTTTATCCGCCTCACCTGGCCGCCGAAGGGCGAAGCCAAAAAGCATATCGTCCTTGTCGGCAAGGGGATCACATTCGACAGCGGTGGACTCGACATAAAACCGGCCGACTACATGACGACGATGAAGGGCGACAAAAGCGGCGCCTGCGCTGTTCTTGGCGCAATCCGTGCCGCCGCGATTCTAAACGTTCCGCATAAAGTTACGGCGATCATCGCGGCCGCGGAGAATATGCCGGGCGGCGCGGCCTACAGGCCGGACGACATCCTTACGGCGCGAAACGGCAAAACGATCGAGATCAACAATACCGACGCGGAAGGGCGGCTTACGCTCGCGGACGCGCTCGCGTTCGCGTCGGAGCTCCAGCCGGATGCGATTGTGGACATCGCGACGCTTACGGGCGCCTGCGCGGTGGCGCTTGGCTCCTACACGGCGGGCCTCTTCACAAACAACGACGCTTTGGGAGATAAAATTCTAGAAATTTCCAAACGGACAGGGGAGCGGCTATGGAAGCTCCCGATGGACGACCCCAACCTGCGGAAGCAGATCAAGTCGCCTTTTGCGGACACGGTCAACTCCGGCTCCCGTTACGGCGGTGCGATTACGGCGGCGATGTTCCTCGAAGAATTTGTCGGGAAGGACATTCCATGGGTGCACCTCGATATCGCAGCTGCGGACTTCATCAAGGAACCACGCGGGTATTATGTGAAGGGCGCTTCCGGTTTTGGGGCGAGAACGCTGGCCTCACTGCTCATGGAGTGCTAGGTTTACGACATGTCTGTCGAACAGAGAAAAGATAGCATCGCCCTGATCAACAGCGTCGTCTATCCAATGGCGCCTCCGGGGCGCGCATCGGCGATCTTCGCACGAGGCGGCGTCATTCAGGCGCTTGGCACGAACGCCGACATCCTCGCCATGTGCGACGCGAAAACGACGGTCCTGGATATGAAGGGTAAGTGCGTTTTTCCGGGGTTCAC
>JAJDJB010000102.1 GCA_030266985.1 Synergistaceae bacterium OttesenSCG-928-D05 | reverse complement strand
TCCATAACCAACAACACCTCTTTATGACGAACTGACGATATTGGTTGGAGGCTCCTCAGATTCAAGAGCCTCCAACGCCATCTCATATTATCGGATATCTGCTGTGAAAAACAATGCTTGTTTTAGAACGGCCCAATCTTCATCACTGCCGCGGCGAAGCACATGATGGAGCCGATGATCGTCCAGATCACCATAAGCGGCCAGATGAACTTAAACCACTTCTCGTAGGGAACCTTGGCCATCGCGAGCACGCCCATGAGAGAGGCGGAGGTTGGGATGATGGAGTTCGAGAAGCCGTCGCCGTAGTGGAACGCCATGACCGCGGTCTGGCGTGTGATGCCAATCATGTCCGCGAGCGGCGTCATGATGGGCATGGTTGTCGCAGCCTGCCCGGAGCCGGACGGGATGAAGAAATTGATGACCGACTGCACCCAGAACATTCCAATCGCTGCAAGGCCGCCCGGCAGAACGCTGACGAGGCTTGCGAGCCAGTGGATAATACTGTCGATGATTTGGCCGTCCTGCAGAACGACGAGGATACTGCGGGCAAGTCCGACGACGAGCGCGCCGAACGTGATATCAGCACAGCCTGCAACGAAAGAGCGTGCGATATTGCTTGGCGACACCTTGCCGACGAGTCCGCCGATGACGCCCATCGCAAGGAAGATCGCCGTGAGTTCCGTGATGTAGAATCCTTCGTACAAAACGCCGTAGCCGAGATAGATGAAGCTGATCAGGACAATCAGGAGAACGAGTCCATGCGTCCCCGTGAATTTGATCCCTTTCAGGTCTTTCACTTCTTCTGCGCCTTCGCGCTCTATGCCATAGAGGTAGCTGTTTTTTGGATCCTGCTTAACCTTGTTCGCATAACGCAGCGTGTAGGCTACCGCAGCGAAATAGAGCAACGCGAAGCCGACCAGCCTGAACTGGATGCCGGAGAAGAGCGGCAGTTCCGCGATGCTCTGCGCGACGCCGACCGTGAACGTGTTCATAACACCGCTGGAGAATCCGATTGCCGCGCCGGTGGACATCATGGCGACAGCCACAATGTCATCGTAACCCACCGCTCGGGCAATCGCAACGCCAATTGGGATAAAAACGATAACCTCCTCCGAGAGACCAAGCGTTGCCCCCATGATAGCAAAAATCAGCATAAGGAGAGGGATCATCAATTTTTCTCGTCCCTCAACCGCCATAATCACCTTGCTGACGCCCGCGTCAATGGCGCCCGTCTCGCGCAGAACCATGAAAACGCCGCCGCAGATAAAAATGCAGAAAATAATTTGTGCGCCCGCGACCATGCCGCGCGGAACGGCTTTAAACAAATTGAACGGCGTTACCGGCGTTCTCTCCACACTGTGGTAAGACGCGGGGTCGACCAGCGTGCGTCCTGTCCGTTCGTCCTTTGCCCGGTCGTAAACACCGGGCGGAATGATGTAGCTGCCAATCGCCGCCAACAGTACAATTGAAAAAAGAATGACATAAGTATGCGGAACTTTAAATTTTTTCCTTGTGGTGCCGGGATTCTCGGTGCTCATTCTTACAACCTCCTTGTTTTTACAGATGTTGTTGCCTGTCACGCAGTAAGATACACGCCGCCTTTGGGGCGGCTACTTTTTCCCCATCTCCTTTTCTGTCGTAATGGTTTCTCTGTATTCGATGCCCCGCTTTTTCTGCTCGTCCATCAAGAAAGAATATAAGGCGTCGTCTTCGGCAAGCATTTCCGGAGCGATGAAGCCTTTTTGCGTGATCATCCCGTTCAGCACCGCGCGAACCGTCGCCGCACACGGATAACCCGTTGTACGCGCCATAGAGTGCAGCATTGTTTTTTCGTCCATTTCGTCCACCATGTTCCAGGTGTACGTCACGCGGTCCGGGCCCTTCGGGCCTTTCGCAATTACGCGCATGATTGTGTAGTCCCGTTCACCCTTGTCCGGACGCAGCTCCCAGCGCGGACGCAGAAGCGCGGCGGCGAAGTCCTTCGGCACGATTTTCTGGCCGTTGAAGTCGACGGGTTCCAGATCAAGCAGACCGCTTGCTTTCAGGACGTTGATTTTATCCACATAGCCTGGCCAGCGCATCGTTTTCTCCGCGACATATTTCCCCTTTACGTTGTACGCGGCGGAGCGCAGCCCGTCGGTGAAAAACGCCTCTAAC
>JAJDJB010000101.1 GCA_030266985.1 Synergistaceae bacterium OttesenSCG-928-D05 | reverse complement strand
AGAACCGCAAAAAGACCTCGAAAGCGGAGAATGGCTCTTCGGGCGCGGCGCGGCGGATATGAAGGCTGGCGGCGTCATCCAAATGGCGCTCATCGAGCAATACGCGAAACGTGAAAATTTCAAAGGCAACCTGGTGCTCCTGGGCCTTGCGGACGAAGAAAACCTCTCCGCCGGCGGACGCACCGCGCCATTGCTCCTAAAAGAACTCAAAGAAAAATTCGGCCTCGACTACGTACTCGCGCTGAACGGCGAACCCACCGACTCAAAACGCGGACGCGCGCAGCCAAAAATCCACGTCGGCTCCATCGGCAAAATCATGCCGCTCATCCACGCCCAGGGCACGCTTTCCCACGCGGGCATGGTCTACGACGGCCTGAACCCCGTCAAAATCATGGCCGAAGTCGTCCACAGGCTGGATCTCAACCCCGCGTTCATCGATGAAGCCGAAGGCGTAACGTCGCCCGCGGCAACTTTCCTCTACCACAAAGACGAAAAACAGATATACGACGTCTCGCTCCCGCTGTCCGCCAGCGGCTACATGAGCATCATGTTCCTGCGCCATTCGCCCGACGAAATGATGCGCATCGTTCGGGACGAATGCGTCAAGGCGTTCGACGCCGTCATTGAAAACGTACAGAAAAGCTACGACGCCTACGCGGCGGTCGGCGGCGGACAAGACAGAAAACTGCCGTGGAAGACGAACGTCAAACTATACGCCGAACTCCAGGCGGAAGCGCTTCGCGACAGCGGCGCGGCCTTCACGGAAGCCATGAAAAAACTATCCGCGGGACTAAAAAAGAAAGTCCAGAAAGGCGAAATGAACCTCGTCGAC
Organism: Synergistaceae bacterium OttesenSCG-928-D05; assembly: GCA_030266985.1. Classification (GTDB taxonomy): domain Bacteria; phylum Synergistota; class Synergistia; order Synergistales; family Synergistaceae; genus JAJDJB01. The sequence goes on along the minus strand of JAJDJB010000101.1, from coordinate 1,327 downwards.
GCATCCCTCGCTGTCGTCAAACAGACGCTGCGGCACGTAAAAGACCAGTCGCCCTGCATCGTCATCGCGCTCGTGCCGCCTTACTATCCCGTCGTCGTGAACTCCATGCTCGGCGAAAAAGCGGCGAAAGTCAACGAAGTGACCGACCGCTTTATCGAGCGCGCTAAAAAACAATACGGCGAAGACTACGTCAAATACTACATCGTCGGCATGTCGGACCTCAGCTACTTTATGCAGAACCCCGCAAAAAGCGCGCAGACCTACGTGGAAGAAAACATGCTGCTCTGGAACGATCTCTACGGCATCCCGTTCGACGCGCTGGAAGAAATCTCCATGCCCGTACTCAACGTCGGCCCGCTCGGCAGAGACGTCCACAAATACACCGAACGCGTACTCAAAAAAGACCTCTACGAAAGAACGCCCGAACTCATGGCGTTCACGATCGACTCCATGCTGAACTAAATCCCTTTGCCCCGCACATAAAACAAAAGGCCCGCCCGTGCAAGCAGCGCACCGGCGGGCCTTCTTTGTGTCTATATCTTACAATTTCTCGCGCGGCTGTTTCAAAACGCGCAGCCCCGACAGTTCCGAGAAACTCGGCAGCACAATCTGCGTCGTCACGTGCCCGAGCACGCTAAGCCGCGTCAGCAGCAGCTCCAGAAATTCCAGCGAGGGCAGATGCACCTCCAGTATATGGTCGAACGTACCCGTCACGGACCACGACGTAACGACCTCCGGAACGTCGCTGATCAAATTCGCGATGATCTTCGACGTATTCTCCTGCTTTGTCGAAACACTCAAAATCGCGGTCATAATATAACCCGTCTTGCGCGGATCGATCCGTATCCCGTACCCGGTAATCACGCCCTCCTGCTCCATCCGCTTCACGCGCTCCATAGCCGCGCTTGGCGAAAGATTCACTTTCTCGGCCAAATCTCTGTAAGATATCCGCCCGTTGCGCTGAAGCTCCTCCAAAATACGCCAGCCCGTCTCATCAATAGGCCCCGTGCCGCCGTTTTGCTTTTCCGCCATCTTATCCAAAACCCCCTTCTATTTTCGCCGAACAAAAAAATATCTTTTTACTATTATAGGGTTAAAATGTTCGTTTTAATAACTTAATTACCGTGTGTTTTAACTGTACAGGTTATGAAATAATCGGTAAACTTTACTTCATCTTAGAAGCATCTTGTTCAAAAATCTATGAAGGGCGTGTTGATTTATGCAAGACAAGGAAGCATTTGCAAAGCGGATCGAAGAACTTCTACTCGAATTTGTCGGCGTTTACACCGCGACGGGGACAACAAAAGAAAAAGCAGTAGAGCCCTTT
>JAJDJB010000100.1 GCA_030266985.1 Synergistaceae bacterium OttesenSCG-928-D05 | reverse complement strand
AAATAAAAAGTTATTCGAAAAAAAATAAATGTTCAGGAAATGGTTTAAATATTAAGATTTTAGCCGTTTTTGCTTTTTCTTTTTTGCCGGCTCTTTTTCCTTTTTTTGAACGTCTCTAATATAAGAATAGATGGTATATTTTGTATTCTCCATTTCCGCGGCAAGAATATCCACCGCGCCCTTGAGCAGGAAGAAACCTTTGTCGTGCAGTTCGCTGATTACGTCCTGCTTTTCCTTTTTGGAAAGATAGCTGAGCGGCTTCGCAATCCGCATTTTAATCTGCGACAGCGAGTCTGTCACGACCTCTTCCAGATCCTGCGCAAACCATTCCTTGACCGGAATCGGGAAACGCTCTCCGCCCGCCTTGAGCGAAGGGATCTCGGAGCGGTGATATTCCTTTACCGGTTCCTCGTTGAAATGCAGCAGCTCTCCCAGCAATTCCTGCGCTGCCATCGCCTTCTTCAGATCGTAGTTGACGCAGAGGAAGCCGATCACCTTTTCAGGATCCTCATCGTCCCTTATAAAAATCGCACTGCACCTGATCAGCTCGCCGCGGTTGTTGCGCGCCAGATAGTTGAAATTGCCCTCTTTTTTCTTGTAATCTTCGTCCTGCATCATATAAAGCCCGAAATCCGTCATCGGGCCCCCGGGCTTGCGCCCCGTCACATGCCCGTTTTCGCACAGGACGAGAGAATTTTCCGGTTTTGAAAGGTCGTGCAGGTTCACTTCGTAATCTTTGCCAAGAATCTTGGCCAGCCCCTTGACGACAGGGGTCAGCATTTTCAGTTTGGGATTCGCGAATTCCTCGACCATAAGTAAAACCTCCGGAACAAAGAATAGAAGAGATAAACTTGCATCTATTATTCTACCTTATTTTGCGCAAAAAAAATCACTATTTTGCTAAAGCCGCCATAAAATTGATGAAAAAATTTCGTCCGTTTTGACCTGTGTGCAAGGCGGATAACTTTCTGTACTATAATCGTGGATATCCCGCCGTAATTTTTCGGACAGACAAGCGGTATGAAGAAGGGGAGAAAAAAATGATTTTTTATTTCAGCGGAACAGGAAATTCTCTGCATGCGGCAAAGACGCTTGCGGAAGCACTGAACACGGAACTAATCTCCATGCCGGACGCGCGGCGCTCAGGCCGGATGAAATTTTGCGCGCAGCCCGGCGAGCCGATAGGATTTGTATTCCCCGTCTATGCGTGGGACGTTCCGTGCCTTGTGACGGAGTTCGTTCGCGCGGCGGAAATTGAAACGCAGCCCGGCGCGCACGTCTTTGCCATTTTCACCTGCGGCGCAAATACCGGCGAAACCTTCGCGAAATTCAAACAAACCCTGCGCGAAAAAGGCATTACGCTTGCCGCCGCATACGACCTCGTGATGCCGGACAACTACATCGTCATGCTCAAAGCGCCGCCCGCAGAAAAACAGCGCGAGATGCTGGCAAAGGCTGACCAGCGCCTCCAAACGATCCGGGAAAATGTCGCGGCGGGGAAGCGGGAAATCTCCATAGAGGCGAAAAATCCGCCAAAACTCTTTTCCGGCCTGCTGAGCTGGGGCTTCAACACGTTCGCGATGGGAACGAAAAAGTTTTACGCCACGGAAAAATGCACGAAATGCGGCCTGTGTGAAAAAATCTGCCCGCTCGGCGTCATCGCGGTCGGAGCGGAAGGACCCGCATGGAAGGCCGGCGCGTGCGCCAAATGCCTGGCCTGCATCAACCGCTGCCCCGTACAGGCCATCGAATACGGTAACGGCACAAAAAACAAATTGCGCTATGTCCACCCGGATTTGAACGCGTAAAGAACGACCCTCCAGTACCGCATAAAATAAGGCGGCCCCATGCGGGCCGCCAAAAAATTCTTCTATCAAAATGTGCGCTCATTTTTAAACCTCGAGATGAATAAAATTTCTCGTGCCATATGCAATTGCCTTTGTGAACCCGCATTTTATTGCCAGTACGCAGAATTCATCCTGCAAAACGGCGGGCATTTTGATATCCACCGCGCTCCCTGTCCGGTGCCTGCTGCGCGGTACGCCGTTTACCGCAGCGTTGTGCGCCTCGCATCTGTAGCCGCTCGTGATGACGATCGGCCTGTCCCAAACACCCCGCAGAAACTCCAGTTGCTCAAGCAGCAGCGCTTTTATCCGCACCGTCTTGCAGCAGGGACACT
>JAJDJB010000010.1 GCA_030266985.1 Synergistaceae bacterium OttesenSCG-928-D05 | reverse complement strand
GGCAGGACGAACGCGCGCTGCACGACGTTCGGCGCGCCTTTTGCGTCGAGCGTGGAGATCAGGGCTTCGCCGGTGCCGAGTTCGCTGATGACGGTTTCGGTGTCAAAGGCCGGATTGGCGCGGAAGGATTGCGCGGCGGCACGGACCACTTTTTGTTCTTTCGGCGTATATGCGCGGAGCGCGTGCTGGATTTTGTTGCCGAGCTGCGCAAGTACGGTGTCGGGGATGTCTCCCGGCGACTGTGTGATGAAGTAGATGCCTACTCCTTTTGAGCGGATGAGGCGCGCGACTTGCTCGACCTTCTGGAGGAGCGCTTTGGGCGCTTCGTTGAAGAGAAGGTGCGCTTCGTCGAAGAAGAAGACCATTTTCGGTTTTGTGAGGTCGCCCGCTTCCGGCAGCGTCTCGTACAGTTCGGAGAGCATCCAGAGCAGGAATGTGGAGTACAGCTGCGGGGAGTTGATGAGTTTCACGCAGTAAAGAAGATTGATGATGCCGTGCCCCATGTCGTCCTGTACGATCCAGTCTTTGATGTCGAGCGCCGGTTCGCCGAAGAAGATATCACCGCCGCTCGTCTGCAAATTGACGAGCGCGCGCTGGATGGCGCCCACGGTCTGCGTCGCGATGTTGCCGTATGCCGTCTGGAAGCGGTCTTTGTTGTCGGCGGCGTACTGGAGCATCGCCTGCAGGTCTTTGATGTCGATCAGGAGCAGTCCGCTGTCGTCCGCTATTTTAAAGACGATGCCGAGAACGCCCTCCTGTGTGTCGTTGAGACCCAGGATTCGCGCGAGCAGCGTCGGCCCCATGTCGGAGATGGTGGTGCGGACGGGGATGCCTTTTTCGCCGTAGATGTCGAAGAAGCGGACGGGAAACGCTTTGTAGGAAAAACCGTCGATTCCAAGCTGCTGGACGCGGCCGTCCACGTTTTTGTTCGGCTCGCCGGGCATGCAGGTGCCGGATACGTCGCCTTTGATGTCCGCCAGGAACACGGGAACCCCCATGTCGCTGAAAGCTTCCGCCAGGACCTTGAGCGTGATGGTTTTTCCCGTTCCCGTGGCGCCCGTGATGAGTCCGTGGCGGTTGGCCATCTGCGGGAGCAGGTAAATTTTCTCGTCGCCCTTTCCGATCCAAATCAGGTTCTCGTCTTTCAGATACATAGAAACCCCTCCTGTTTTGCTGCATCTTTATCAAATTTAGTATATCGCGGCGACGGGTACTTCACAAGGTGTGAAAACGGCTGAAAATGAAAAAAGCGGGCAAAAATTCCTGTGCGCGTTTTTATTGTTTTCGCTCGGACTGGTTTCCGAGCGCGTTTTCGATGATTTTCCTGTAGCCGGCGGCTTCTTTTTCGCTGAGCAACGGTATTTTAACTTCTTCCGCGTAACATTTGGGTACGATCATGGAGAGCACGGCCGCGTTACCGGGGACGATTCCCGCGCTTCTTACTTCTTTGTGGACGGTGTTTGACATGAAGGTGACGCCGCCTGCGTCTTCGCTGACGAGTTTTGCGATCTCGGCGGTCAGGGAGACTTTTTCAAGTGCGCCGTCCGCGTCGTGCAGTTTTTTGGCGAGTTCGCCCAAACGGTTCGCGAATTGCCGCGTTGCCGCAGTGAGTGCGTTTTCCACCGCGGGCAGCGCATCGTCGAGAAACAGGCAGGGTAGATTTTTTGCTTTCGCCGCTTCCGTGAGTGCGATTGCAAGCGCTGTGTTGTCGACGCCTTTTTGCGCGCGCACGAGGTAGGTTGGCTCCGGTATGTCCGCTTTCGCGGGATTAAACGCTTTGCTTTCGACGATGACGGTCGGCAGTTTGTCGATCTCGAATTGCCGCATGAGGGCGGCCTTGGGGCCGTACGCGGTGTTGCCTTCGTTGTCTTCGGCGGGGCCGACGCCGCCAACGGAGCCGTTTATGACGAGCAGCAGCGAGACGGTGTGCCCGGCGAATTCGACGCGCATGGCGGCCATTTTGTCGATGAGTTCGGGATAGGGTTCGTGCGTAACTGCGACATGCTGCGGCGCGGCGTGACGCAGGGTATCGAGCGCCGCGAGCGCCGCTGCGCCCTGGAGAGCGACGGGCGGTTCCATCGCGCCCTGTCCGTACATGCGTCCGAACGTTTTGACCGCAAGGCGCTGGTTGTAGATCGCGTCTTCTCCAATTGCGCGCGCGAGCAGTTCGATTTCAAAGGGGGTGAGGCCGCGCCTTGCGAAAGATGTTCCAACTCCGCCGCCTGCTGTTTCGACGGTGATTTTCCCCGACGCTTCGCCCGTCACGCGCGTGATGCGCGTGTTCGCGCCGGTCGCTTCGCGCATCATTTCCGCCACGACGATGAAACCGGCCGAGTCGTCCTGCACAAATCCGCTGTGGCTGTGCACATGTCCGACACCGACGTGCCCCGCTACGGCGAAGGCGCTTTTGTTATTCCCTTCTGCGGTACGAATTGAATTTTTCATAAAAAAATAAGCCCGAAGCGCAGTTCGGGCCCCTTTCGTTTTTTATTTTCTTTCGTACTCGAGTTTGCCGTCCACGTAGGTTTTGAGGACCTGCGTTTCGAGGATCTCTTCGTCGCTCCCGCGGCGGAACAGGTCGCGGCTTAAAACGATGAAGTCCGCCAGCATGCCTGCCGTGATTGCGCCTTTTTTATCTTCTTCGTTTGTCGCATAGGCGCCTTCGACCGTGTAGGCGCGGATGGCCTCGTGCATGCTCACTTTCTGCTCCGGCAGGAACTCCCTGCGGTCGCCCGTGACGTTTTTGCGCGATACCGCCGTGTAGATATTGGGCATGGTGTTGAAGGATTCGACGGGGCAGTCCGTTCCAAAGGAAACGGGAACGCCCAGGTCGATCATCGTTTTCCACGCGTAGGAGGTCGAAGCCGTTTCTTTGCCGACGCGGTCCGTCACGATGTTCATGTCGTAGTCGATAAAGATCGGCTGTACGTATGCGAGCGCGCGCAGTTTTGCGAAGCGCTCGAGGAGCGTCTTGTCCGTGATCTGCGCATGCACGACGCCGTGCCGCAGCGGTGCGGGTATCGCTTTTTGCGCGTTTTCGATCGCATTCAGCGCCATTTCGATCGCGCGGTCCCCGATCGCGTGAATTGCCGCGGGGTATCCTTTTTTGTGCGATGTCATGACGAGGTCGTTTAATTCTTCCTGCGTGAAGAGCATGAGCCCTTCCGTGGCGGGGTCGTCCGCATAGGGTTTTCGCGTCGCCGCGGTGCGTGCGCCGAGCGAGCCGTCGGAAAGCAGCTTGATGCAGGCGACGCGAACTTTATCCGTACCCCATCCCGCGTGATAGCCTTCTTTATGGAACTTTTCGATGGCCGGAACGCTCTGGATCAGGCATTGCTCCGCAAGCCGGATGCGCATTTTTCCCTCGTCCTCCAGCTCTTTGAACACGCCGAACAGCATCTTGTAATCGGAGTTTGGAACGTAGCTGAAGTCGTCGCTCTGGACGGAGGTCAGGCCCTGTGCGAGCGCCGTTTCCTGCGCGTCGATCAGGATTTCTTTGAGCGTTTCGCGCGTCAGCGTAGAGATTTCTTTTTTTGTTTTGTCGAGCAGCTTTTCCTTTATGACGCCGTTGGGTTCGCCGTTCGCGTCCGTCTCGATCATATCGCCGAACGAGGCGGCGGTTTCTTTAGAAAGGCCGATCTCCTTCATCGCGGCGCTGTTGAGCGCGGCGACGTGGAAACAGGTGCGCATGGCGATCATCGGGACGTCCGCGCTGATTTCGTCGAGGTCCTTTTTATTGGGGAAGCGAGTTTCGTCTTCAAAATAATCGTTGTTCCAGCCTTCGCCCTCAAGCCAGCTGGCGTCGCCCGGTTTTCGCGCGGCGAGACCTTCTTTCATGCGGCTCTTGAGTTCCGTCAGGCTCTTTACGCCGAAGAGGCTGACGCTGCGCATGCTTTTTGCGAAGTGGACAAAGTGCAGGTGCGAATCGTTGAGGCCGGGAGCGACAAGCTTGCCCCCGAGGTCTGTTTCTTCCGCTTTTTTATCGCCCAGAAATTTCCGCGCGTCCGCTTCCGTGCCGACAAACGCGAATTTGTTATTTTCGACGACAAACGCGTCCGCGGCGGGATTCGCGTTGTCCATCGTGTGTACGTTTGCGTTTTTAAACAATCTGTAAGTGAGCAAAAATAACACCCTCTTTCACCAAACATTTTATCATCAATATTGAGGATGGATTGGAAGAGATAACGGGGTCGGGGAAATCCCGGCTCCATTTTTTGCATCTGCGTTGCAAATATAATATAATCGAATATGTTTCAGGCAAAACAACGACGGAAGGGGCACTTACCATGAAAATTACGATAATGCCGCTCGAAGAAGCGATTGGGAAACCGCTCGCGCACGATCTGACGCAGATCGACGCGGTCAATCATAAAAAATCCGCCCGTTTCAAAAAAGGACAGGTTATAACCGAAGCGGATATCCCCACTTTGCGCGACATGGGCAAGGAACATCTTTCGATCATGGAAATGTCGCCCGGCGACGTGCATGAAGACGATGCGGCGCTCGCGCTCGCCGATGTCCTGAAGGGCGAAAACCTTCGCGTGACTGGCCCGGAAGAAGGACGCTGCAATCTCGTGGCGACGAGCTCCGGGATCCTCTGGTATCTCGCCGAAACGGTCAACCGCGTCAATCAGGACCCCGACTGGGTCTTAAGCGCCCTCGCACCGCACAGACCGGTGCTGGAGGGGCAGACAGTCGCGGGGTTCCGCATCCGTCCGCTCGTATTGGAAGACTATCGCGTCGAGCGCGCAGTCGCTGCGGTGCGCGGCTCCAAACCGTTTACCATCATTCCCTTTCGTCCGCTCAAAGTCGGACTCGTTACCACGGGCAAAGAAATCGTTGACGGGCGCATCGCGGACGCGTTTCGTCCGAAACTCGACGAAAAACTTGCGCGTCTGAACGGCACGTGCATCGGACAGAGATTTTCGACCGACTCCGTAGAAGACATTGCGGCGGCAGTCACCGGATTCATGAACGACGGCGCGAAAATAGTGATCTGCACAGGAGGCATGAGCGTTGACGCAGACGACCGGACGCCCGGCGCGATTCGCAGCGTCTGCCGCAAAATTTCGTTCCAGGGAACGCCCGCACTGCCCGGCGCGATGCTCATGCTCGGATGGGCCGTGTCGCCTGTAGACGGCGAAGATGTCGCCGTGATCGGCGCGCCCGCGTGCGTTGCGTTTGACGAAAGAACGGCGCTGGATAAACTGCTGCCATTTATTTTTGCCGGCATGGAACCGGGCGATCTGGTCAGAAGATGGGGCGTTGGCGGGCTTTGTGAACGGTGTCCCGTTTGTCACTATCCTTCCTGTTCCTTCGCCGCCGGCAGTTAGAAACGACTTATCTTTCGGCGCTGGCTTCGCAAAGACGCGCTCAGCAATCCTCGCCGTAATGCGGAAATAATGCAAGAATAAAAATAAAGAATTTGTAGAAACTTTTAAGCCAGGGGGTTGGGGAAATGAATATGGAACTGTTGAGGCAAATCGACGAAGAAGTATCGGAAGGAGGGTACGGCGTTCTCTGTACCGTGACGGAGGAGCTCGGCTCGACGCCGCGCAGCCGCGGCGCTTCGATGTGGGTGCGTCCGGACGGCAGCATCAGCGGGACGATCGGCGGCGGATTGGTCGAGTACGAGGCGATTCAGCAGGCGCTGGAACTCCTGGCAAGCGGCGAACCCAATACGACGTGGCGCAAAAATCTCACGGAAAAAGAGGGCATGGCGTGCGGCGGCGCGGCAACCGTTTACATGGAAGTGCTGGGCCGGGAAGATGACCTTGTGATCTTTGGAGCGGGGCACGTTGGCAAGGCCGTGGCGGAGCTTGGTGCGTTCTGTGGTTTTCGCGTGATCGTGTGGGACGAGCGTGAAGAATTTGCGAACCTGCAAAAAATCCCCCGCGCGAAAACGATTGCCTGCCCGATTGAAGAAATTTATGAAAACGGGATCAAACTGCACGAGCGCAGCTACGTCGTAATCATGACGCGCGGCCATTCGCTCGACTCGGAAGTCGTGACGATCACGGACAAACAGCCGGGCGCCTATTACGGCATGATCGGCTCGCGCAGCAAAATCGCAACCGTACGAAAACAGCTTTTGGAGCAGGGCGTCTCAGAGGAGCACCTCGACCGCATCCACAAGCCCATCGGCCTGCCGCTCAAAGCGGAAACCCCCGAAGAAATCGCTGTCTCCGTCCTGGCGGAGCTGATCGCGGTACGGCATGGCGCAAATCTCGCAGCCCTGCGCGACGCACGGTAAGATTCGCTCTTATTTAAGACACTGGCTTAACAACACTTAAAAGAGTCGCCGGCCCCGGTGTGCAGTCCGAGGCCGGCTTTCCTGTGGAGAGGCGATTGTTGCCTGTGTGCTGCCGTGCGGTCACGCGCGCGGTCACCAGCGCGACAGCGGAAGATTTTTTCTTCTATTTATTTTTTCTTCTAACTGCAATTACGGGGAGAAGCATAAGCAGAGCAATTCCCGCAAACCCGGCATTACAACTGCTAGAGGAACTGCCGCTCGAGCCCTGCGGCGTCGGGGTAGGGGTGGGTGTGGGCGTCGGCGTTTGGTCCGGCTTTTCCACGTCCTTGTCAGCCACGATAACACCGACTGACGTCAAGTTTCCGCCCATGGCCTTACTGTCAATTTCTTCCGCCGTTCCGTCTCCGTCCGGGTCATAGATCGCGATCAAAAATCCCGATGCGCAGACCAACTTGTCCAGAAGAGCGTCGTAATTCATTTCCCAAATCCAGCCCATTCCCATATAGGACGTATCCGTCGTGTCGGCGAATTCCTCGCCGATATTGCCGGCTTGGATTTCTGCGGCAGTTGTTTTAAAAATCTTGCCTCCAAACGTCATTTGATCTTTGGCATACGCACCGGCCAGAATAAAGGCGTCGGTATCGCCGCGGAACACAACTTCTCTGAAGTCATATGCCCAGTCTGCCGGCATATCGGAAGCCTTGAACAATTCGGTGACCGCCATCGTTGCAGGGTCGACCATTTCAATCGCTGAACCCCGGTTATAGTCTCCATACAGCTGGCTGCCGCCAATGCTGGAAACGTATATTTTGCCGTTATACGCCGCCATTTTAACCGCGTTTTTGCCGACGTTTGCGCTGGCGACGACGTTCAGGGAAGCATCTAGTTTCACCAGTTTGCTTGGCGCGTATTCAAAGTTCGGGAACGCCCCTTTTTCAGCCGTGAAAAGCGCGTAGATATATTCACCTTCCGCAAGGATGGCTTCCCCGTGCAGGTTGTAACCCGCGCCCGAGAGATCCGACGTAAACGTGTACGACGCGGTCTGGGTATATGTTTCATTCGTCATGTCGACTTTCACGACTTTTGGGTTGTCGTAGGCAATCGCGTAAAGGCTGCTGTCAATTGTTGCGACGCCTCTTCGATTTGACATGTCAGCCCACTGCACCTCGATCGGGGTCGCCCAGTCTCCCAGCGACGGATCGTAGATCCAAACCGTGTCGGGCTGATTCATTGTGTATTGGGAGATCATCACGCGCGATTTTCCCGCCGCGTTGTTGAATGAATAAACGTTGTGATCCCCGTTCAAACCGGTGACGACATTTTTCGTCGTCGTAAGCGTACCCTCTGCATCGCTCGTTACCAATCCCGCAGTCCCGCTTGTGTAGAAATTATCGACCACCGTAAAGGCGACGTTCGCGGAAGCAGCAAAAGAGAGACAGAGAACCAGCAATAGCGCAAAACATAATTTTTTCATTAGATATTTCCTCCTTGTGTATTTGCAGCATTTCGTTTTAACAAAATTTTTCTCGCGTTTTCTATACTGTTCAACCCTCCCTTAAAAATCCCACGTCAAAGTCGCATAGAAGGTCCTGCCCTGCAGCGGATACCACATTGTGCGGGTCGGGCCGTTCCCAACCGGGACGCGTTTCACGTCCGGGCCCTCGTCGAATACGTCATCGACACCCATGATGAGGCGCAGGTTTTCATGAAACGCATATTTGAACCCCAGGCCGAGCGTGAAGAGGTCGTCCATTTTGATCGTCGCCGCGTCGTCGAAGTAGTTGTCGGCGATGTAATGCCCTTCCGCGAAAACAGAAAGTTTGTCGAATTTTCTGGTCACGCGCAGAAGCCCTTCCCATTCTGGGCGGTTTGGCAGCGTGAGCCCCTGGCGGTAGTCATCTTCGGTTTTGTTTTCGCTTTCCATCCAAGTGACGGAAAGGGCGGCTTCCCATTTTTGCCAGATAAAGGAGGATTCCAGTTCTACGCCGTAAATTTTCGCGTCCGCTATGTTCTGATAGATCCCAAAACGCGGGCTTGTCATAACATATTCGATGAGGTTTTCGGGTTTTTTCCAGAAGAAGGTCAAGGCGGAGCGATTGTTCGCGCCAAACATTCTGCCCTCTTTATGGACGCCGAAGTCGAACTGCATGCCCTCTTCCCAGTTGAGATCCGGGTTTGGCCTGACCGTGGCCCCGTCGCCGTACAGTTCGTACATGTTCGGCGCGCGGTTGTATTTACCGCCCGAAGCGTGCAGAGACCAGCCGTTTTTCAGCTCCTTGGAAAGTGCAAGTCCCCACGAAAATTTTCCTTCCCCGTCCTGCTCGTTCCAGCGGATGACGGGAACGGCGAGGAAAGAACCCGCCGCGTCAAGTGCGATGGAGTCCTGTAATTGCAGAGACCAACTTTCTTGCGTAAATTTATCAATGCCTCCCAGAGTCGTTATGATGTCGCCCGTGACGTCCATGCGCTCTCTCGCGTAGTTGCCCATGAACTCAAGGAAATGACAATCGCCCAGCCGCATGGAACCATCGATTGTGAAATCCCAGCGCCGCGTGTCGTATTCGTTGTGGTATTCGCCCCAGCCGCCCACAGTGTTATCGGGGTCGTCGTATTTTTTGTTCTGGTCGAGGTAATTCACTTGCCAGCCCCAGTCAAGGATTCCTGCTTTCTGCCTGCGTCCCAGCGACAAACTTATTTGTTCCGTATCAAGGTCTGCCCCCTCTGGCACCCCGGGTTTATCCGCGCCCGGCGCAGCAACCGCAAGGTCGCGCTCGTTTTTTTTCCATGCTGCCCGCGCTTCCCAGTTTGCGTCGCCCCATTTCAGCAGAATATCGCTGTTGCGATAACCATTGTGCTGACGGCCTGCTTTATAGTCATCGCCCGGCGTGTAAGGCGTGTTGTTGTCGTTCCAGTATTCAAAATCGCCATTGCTGCGATCGTGGTTTAAGCCCATGTAGAAATCTCCGGAAAAGAGCTGCGTCGACCAGGAGAGCGACGCCTGCCGCTGGCCATACGAACTCGCACCGACGGATAGCGAACCGCCCGCTTTTTCGACCTTCTTCGTGACAATATTGATGACGCCTCCGAGGGCCGCTTTGCCGAAACGCGCGGGGATGTAGCCCCTGTAGACTTCGATTCTTTGGATATCCGAAACGGAGATCGTCGAAAGGTCGACGGCGGCTTCGCTGCCAAGGTTTGCCAACACGCCGTCGATGTAAACGGCGACCTGCGACGAGGTGCTTCCGCGCACGGAGGCGACCGTGTAACCGCCCCGGCCGCGCGCCTCTATGATGTGGAGGCCGGGCACGCGTTTGAGCAGGTCGGGAAGATTTTTCTGCTCGCCGTCCATTTCTTCCGGTTTCACGACGGTGACCGTTCCGGGCGACAGAAGCGATAAATCCTCATATTCCGCCGAGGAAACGACTTCTTCCCCGGGCAGCGTCACATCCGCCGCACAGGCGGGCAGGGCTGAGATCAGACAAACAACAACAAGATGGAACAACAACGCACGCACTTTCACAAAAGATCCCTACTCTCCGTATGACATAAAAAAGGACTCCCCGCGCGAGGGGAGCCCTTACAATTTAATCTTTCCATTCCTGCACAATCGAATGAAAAAATTGCGTCTCTCGCCCGCGCGATACACAATTAAAACTCGACGTTCAGCAGGTTTCCTGGCTTTCGTTCATCCTACTCCCGCGTCTTCCCGTCTTTCGACAGTGACGTTCTGCGGTTTCGTCCCGATTACAGTAGCGGGGCTGCTCCGGATTTGAACCGGATTCCCTACACTGAAGTCCTTTTTCGTTATTTGGTTGTAGAAGGATTCTACACTATGTACATCAATAATGCCAGATGTATTTTATAAATCCGCAGGATCAATTTTCAAGCCGGAAAATGAAGGGCACGATCGCGCGGATTTCTTCCTGCTGGTTGAAACGCCATTGCCGGACCGCGCGCAGCGCGCTGTTGTCCAGACGCTCATGTCCGCTTGATTCGCTCACGCGCGCATCCGTGACCGTACCGCCGTAAATCGTGATGATGACCCGCACCGTGCCTTCTTCTTTGCGTTTGCGAGAGAAGGAGGGATATTCCGGAAGCACTTTTTTCGTAATCGTGAGCGTGTTCACGTCCACGGGATTCCCCGTGCCGACGCCGCTTTGTGCGGCGCCCGCCGAAGCGTCGGAGGTCCCTGTTTCTGTGCCTGCAGTGTCGAGAGGCGTTTCCGGCGCGGCGTCCTGCGCCTGCGAAACGGGGCTTTGCGGCGCAATTGGAGTTGTCTGCGGCTTCGGGATTTCCGTCGGTTTCGGGGTCGGTTTTGGCTGCGGTTTTGGAATCGGCTTCGGCTGCTGTACTTTTTGCGGCGCGGGTTCTACTGCAGCAGGCACAGAAGCCGACGGCGCGGGTGCGCTCGGCGCTGTGCGCAAAACCAGTTTCATCGAGAGTTCCGGTTTGGGCGGCGAGAGGTCAACCGTCATGATAAGCGCGACTATCAGCGCGTGCAGCGCAAGGCTAAACGCGACGGCGAGCGTCCAATCCCGTTTCTCCGCCGCGTGTTTCAATCTGCCGCGCCCCCCTGCATCAGGAGTCCCGCCGAACCGGCGCCCGCGCGCCGCAGAATATCGAGGACTTCCGCAACGACGCCGTAGGGCGCCTCTTTGTCGCCCGCAATCATAATTTCACGCCCGGCCGCGCCCTTTGCAAGGTCCGCTATCTCATCCTTCGCGACGGGCGCGCCGTCCCACAGGATCGTGCCGTCTTTCTGCACCGACAGGGTCACGCTTTGCTCTTCCATCGGCGTGCCTTCGCCGGACGGCAGATCGACTTCGATCCGCCCCTGGACAAACGACGCGGTCAGCACAAAAAAGATGATGAGCATGAAGAGGACGTCGATCAGCGGCGTGATGTCTATATCCGCCGTTCTTCTCGACCTGCGCTTTTTCATTTTCTTCCTTCGTCTCCGCTTGCGAAATGTTCGCGAATCAGGTAGTCCGCGCCGCGGTTGAGGGTTTCTTCTTCGTCGTCGATGCGGGAACTCAGCCAGCCGTGCGCGAAGATCGTCGGAATCGCGACCGTAAGTCCCGCCACGGTCGTAAAGAGCGCTTTCCAAATGCCGCCCGTGACCGCCGTCGCGCTGATCTGCCCGCCGGCATGCAGCGAGCTGAACATTTCGACCATGCCGAGCACGGTGCCGAGCAGCCCCAGGAGCGGCGCTATTTTTCCTACGATTTCAAGGATAAAGAGGTGTTTTTCCCAGCGGAAAATTTCGCGGCGCACCTGCTGCTCCATCAGCAGCTTCATTTCTTCGCGTCCGATGCCCCAGTGCGCAAAGGCCGCGAAGAACAACCTGTGCAGCGAACTGCCGGAGGATTTTACGATCGTCCTTGCCGCTTCGATGTCGCCCTCCGCCACCGCTTTTCCGAATGACCGCTCCAGTTTTTCGGGGTCCGTCGACGCGCGGCGGAAAAAGAGCAGCCGCTCCACGGTCACCGCAAGCGCCATAACGGAAAGTGCTGCGATCACCCACATTATGGCGCCGCCTGCCTGCATGTAGTTCATCATTTTACCCAGCTCCTCTCAACCGCTTTTAAAACTTCGACCGAACGGTCGTAATCATCTTCGAAAACTTCTATCGTCACAACGCGTTCTTTTTTATCTTCTTCCAGTATTCCGATCAGCGCGCGCAGGCAATCCCGGTCAAAGAACGAGAGGTCCGCGTGGTCCGTGCCGTCCGGCATCACGCCGTGCAGGTGTACGATGCGCGTTTCCGGCGCAAACTTCCGCAGCTGTTCGAGCACGGGCAGTCCCAGCTTTATGACGTGTCCGGCATCGAAGCAGATCGAGACGCCGAGGCGCCGAACCAGGTCGTGCGCAACCGTAAAATCGTAACCGAGCGTCTCCGCGCAGAGGTACCTTTTGTCCGGCAACGCGTTCGCAATGCGCGCGGCGGATTTCTCCGCGTTTTCAAGCCAGCGTTCCAGGTCGCACCCCGGAAACGGATCGTCCTGTCTGCCGACCAGGTGCACCACCCATCCGAAGGGTTCCAGCGGTTCAAACAGTTCTGTCGTGTACAGGCAGATATCTTCGCTTTTCTCGCGTTCCCGGCGTTCCATGTGGCACGGTATGTCGACCGGGAAATGCACTGTGCAGGTCATTTCAAGTTCGCCGCATAGCTCCCGCAGCGCAAGCACTTCGGAGCGCATCGGCATATTCGACCACCCCGGCGCTTCGAACAGGACGATTTCCATATCCCGGACGTCGCGCGACAGCCTTTTTAAATTTTCCGCAAAGTTCCCGGCAACGACCCAGGACGTCCCGCCGAACCGGACGTGCGGCGTATTCACCTTTCTGCCCTAGCCCCGCTCCCGGCCCCTGAAAAGCAGCCAGAGGAAGAAGAGGGAACCCAGGCAGGAAGTCAAAATTCCCGCGGGAACCTCGCCCGGCGCCCAGAGCGTGCGCGCGCCGGTATCGCAGACGACTAAAAACGCGCCGCCAAACAGCAGGGACGCAATCGTAAGGTTACGATGGTCCGCGCCGACAAGCCGCCGGCATATGTGCGGCGCCATCAGGCCCACAAAGCCGATCGGGCCGCAAACGGCAACGTTGACGCCCACGACGATCGAAACAAGGACGAAAAGCCGCCTGCGCAGCTTCGAAACGGAAACTCCGCGGCTCTCGGCAATGTCTTCGCCCGCGACAAAGAGGTCTAATTCGGGCGCGGTGAAAATTGCGGTGACGAAAATAACCGCCAGCGCCGCAAGCGGCGCGTAAACCGGCGCGAATTTAACGGCGCGGATGCCGCCCATCGACCAGCGCATCATGCGAAACGTATCGATGTACCCGCCGCTGTATTGGATAATCATGTTCATGCTGCTGAAAAAAAAGCTCATGGCGACGCCCGTCAAAAGCAGCGTGGCTTCCGACATCCCGCCGCGCGGCAGGCTGCCCGCCATATAGATCGCAAACGTGGCAAGCAGGGCGCCGAGAAACGCTGCAAGCGAAAGGCCGGAGAGGACGCCGAACAGGGTGAAGGAGAGCCCCAGACGTATGTAAATCACCGCGCCGAGCGAAGCGCCCGTCGAAACGCCCAGCAAATCGGGAGAGGCGAGGGAGTTCCGGAACAGCGCCTGAAAAACCATGCCGCAGATGGCAAGCGTCGCGCCCGTCACCCACCCAAGCAGGACACGCGGAACCCGCAGATCCCAAAGCACGCTGATGTCATCCGCCTGCGGCAGCACAAAAAGCTCCGAGAACGGAACGCGCGGCACGCCGATAAACGGCGCGGCAAAAAGAATCGCCATCGAAAAGGCGCAGAGAAGCGCCAGCCGCCCCCACTTCATCGCACAAACCCCGTCGGCGCGAGATAGGGGATTTCCTGCCCCGGATTTTCAAATTCTTCGAAAGACGTATCAAAAATTTGGGAGAGCATTTTTTTCTCAAGAAAGGCGCTGCGCCCGCCGCTCCACAGGACTTCTCCGTTTTTGAGCGCAAGGATTTCGTCCGCACCGTGCAGCGCGAGGTTGATGTCATGCGTAACGATGATGACGGTCATTCCCTGTTCTTGATTGATTCGTTCGATCAGCTCAAGCGTTTCCACCTGATGCCGATAGTCGAGAAAATTCGTGGGTTCGTCGAGAAAAAGGATATCCGTCCCCTGCGCCAGCGCAGACGCGACCAGTGCGCGCTGCCGTTCTCCGCCGCTCAGGCTGTTCAGCTGCCGTTCTGCAAGCGAAACGACACCCGCCGTCACAAGCGCGTTTTCTATTATTTTTTCGTCCTCTTTGGTGGAAAGAGCGAATCCTTCATGCCACGGGTAGCGGGACATACGCGCGAACTCGCGCACCGTAAAGGGCAGTGTGTCCGTTCCCGTCTGATGCACCCACGCAATGCGGCGCGCGATTTTCTTCATGGAAAGCTCCGAAAGCGGCGTTCCTTCCAAAGAAACCGTTCCGGAAAAATTTTTATAAAGCCGTCCGATACATTTCAGGAGAGAACTTTTTCCCGCGCCGTTCGGGCCGACGATTGCGAGCATTTTTCCCTTTTCAAGAGAAAAATTCACGTCCCGCAGAATCGGCGCGCCGCCCAGGGAAAGCGACAGGCTTTTTATGTCGAAGAATCGCATCCCGTTCACCAGGACGCCTCGGGGTGAATCGTCTTCGCGAAAGCGCGCAAAATTGTTGCGACCCGCGGGCCGGGGCGCAGATACACCGTCCCGTTCAAAATCCCGATGTGTTTGTCGGCCACGGCGCGCACGCGCGCGCTTTTGAGCCATTGCTCCCGCAGGTACGTTTCGTTGAAAACCTTGTCAAGGTCGATTTTGTCCTTCGAATGATAAAACGTGCGCTCGCCCACAAGGTCGATGATTACTTCCGGGTTCAGCTGAATCAGCCCCTCGAGCGATACCTGCGGATAGACGACGCGCCCTTTTGTCCATACGTTATCGCCGCCCGCAAGGTCGATCAGTTCGTCATAAAAATTTCCCTTGCCCGCGACGTAAAAAGTCGTGATCATCGGCTCCGAAAGCTCGCGGGAAACGCAGACCATCGTCTTGCGCCTCGGCAGCGACGCCGTCTTCGCGCGAATACCGGCGATTTCTTCCTTAATGTCCGCGACCAGCTGCGCCGCTTTTTCATCCTGACCGCAAATCCGGCCGACCGCCGCAATCGAATCGTAAATATCCGCGATGGTATCCTGTTTTAAAATAACGTAGGGGATTTTCAAATCATCCAGCTGCGGCGTGAACTGCTCATGCATATCCTGCAGCACGAGCAGGTCCGTTTTCATGGAGATGAGCGCTTCGAAATTGAGCGCCGCGAAGTCGCCGAGATTCGGCTTTTGCGCCGCCTCCGGCGGATAGTCGCAGAATTTCGTCACGCCGATGACGTTCTCTCCCTGGCCAAGCGCGTACAAAATCTCCGTGCCGACCGGGGTCATGGAAATAATACGTTTCGGCGCCGCCTCCGCCCTGCCCATGCAGAACATACAGAACGCGGCAAAAATTAGAAGTCCCAGAATCCATTTGATGCTTTTTTCAATCGCCATAAACAAACCTCAAATCATAAATAAAAAAGAGAGCCGTGGGGCCCTCCTTTGGTTTCAAAGAGGATGAACAACGCCCGCGCATTACATCCGTTCAACTCCTTCAGGTCACCTGACTTTCTCACGTGAGATCACAGTGGCGGGGCCGTTCCGGTTTTTCACCGGATTCCCCCTCGGGAGCGCTCCATATTCAATTCGCTTAGGCTGTTATTTTATCACATAACCACCGGCCATTGTCTTTGTTTGCCTCTTCGCAAAAACAGCGGCTTGTTTCTATTCCGCTTTTTTGTCTTGTTCTTGATTTCGATGGTTTTAATTTTTCTTCATTTACTAGCATCCACACAGAACTCGGCGAAATGCAGATTTTGGTTTTTCTATTCCCTCACATCACACAGAACGCAGAGATAATGTGCCATGTGCGAAGCAAAGCGAAGCCCCGGGACCGCAGGCGTACTCTTTTCGTACGTCGAGGATCACGGGGCAAGTTTTGTAAAGCAGATGGTGCGTTAGCTCTGCGTTCTACTCAGAGCAGATGTTGCGCAATTTCCCAATCCCTTCGATTTCTACTTCGATAAGATCCCCGACCTTCATCGGGCCGATCCCGCCCGGCGTACCGGTCGCAATCACGTCGCCTTCTTCCAGCGTCGCGAAACGGCTGATGTGCGAGATGATGCGCGGAATCGAGAAGATCATCATGTCAAACGTGCTTTCCTGCACGATTTTACCGTTGTGGATCGTGCGGATCGAGGCGTCCAACGGGATTTCCTGCGTCAGCAGCAACGCCGGACCAAATGGCGCGAACGTGTCGAAGCCCTTCGCACGCGTCCACTGCCCGTCGTTTTTCTGCAAATCGCGCGCCGTCACGTCGTTCATAATCGAATAGCCTTTGACGTGTTCAAACGCTCTTTCTTCCGGGATATTGCGCCCGTTTTTACCGATCACGACGGCAAGCTCGCCCTCGTAGTCAATGCGTCCCGCCCACGAAGGGATGCGGATGAAGTCGCCCGATCCGATGATTGCGGTCGTCGGTTTCGTAAAGATCAGCGGCTCCTTCGGCACATCGTTGTTAAGTTCCTTGACGTGGTTCAGGTAATTGCGTCCGACGCACCAGATTTTCTTCGGCGCGAACGGCGGCAGGAATTTTACGCGGTCGATGGGGTAGCTCAGCCGGATAGGAGACATCCCCGTAAAAGGATCGCCTTCCACAATGTCGACGGACTGGTCGCGTATCTGCCCCGAAAAGGCCCTTCCGTCAACGGAAAAACGGCAGTACAAAACAGGTTTTTCTTTCTTTGCCATAGCGAGATCTGCCTCCTATTTATTTTCCAGCGCCTCCGCGATGCGCGTAAGCCCCTCTTCGAGTCTCGCGCGCGTCGTGCCGATATTGAGACGCGCGAAACCGTCGCCCTCAGCGCCAAAGGCGAGCCCGTTGTTCATCGCAACTTTCGCTTTTTTCACGAGAAATTCCTGCAAAGATTTATCGTCGAAACCGTAACCGCGGAAATCGATCCAGAAGATATACGTGCCCTCCGGATGGTCCATCACGGCTTTCGGCATGCGTTCTTTCACGAATTTTTCCACAAAATCGCGGTTGCCCTCGAGATAGGCCATGACTTCGTCCGCCCACTGCGCGCACTCTTTATAGGCCGTTTCCATCGCAATCAGACCCATCATATTGAGGCGCCCCAGATGAAAACGCGTAAGAGCCGACTGATATTGCCCGCGCAGCGTTTCGTCCGGAATGATTGCGACGGAAGAAGAGAGCCCCGCAAGGTTGAACGTTTTGCTCGGCGCAATAAACGTCACGGAACGCGCGGCGGCGTCTTCCGAAAGCGAGGCGAAGCAGATGTGTTTTGCGTCGCTGTAGATCAGGTCCTGATGGATTTCATCGGCGAGCACGAGCAGATTCTTTTTCTTAGCGAGCGCTGCAAACGCCTCCAGCTCGTCTTTCGACCAGACGCGCGTGACCGGATTGTGCGGGCTGCACAGGATGATCGTACGGCAGTTCGGCGTAATGATTTTTTCGAGGTGTTCCAAATCCATTACGTAACGCCCGTTTTCGCGCTTCAGCGGGTTTTTTACAATGTGTCTGCCTGCTGTTTCGATGGTTTCGTGGAAAGGCGGATAGACGGGCGTCTGTAAAATCACGCCGTCGCCTGGCTTCGTATAAGCCAGAAGACAGAACGCAAGCCCCGCGACGACGCCCGGCGCCCACGTAATCGCGCTTTTGTCGAACGTCCAGCCGTGTCTGGTTTTTTCCCAGTTTAAGATCGCTTCGTAGAGTGAGTCCGTTACTTTCGGATAGCCCAGGATACCGTGGCTAATTTTCTCGCGCAGCGCGTCCAGCACTTCCGGCGGGGACTCGAAGTCCATGTCCGCAACCCAGAGCGGCATCACGTCAGAAGCGCCAAAGCGCTCCTCAAGCAGGTCCCATTTCATCGAATTCGTATCATGCCGCTCTATATAGCGGTCAAAATCGTACTTCATCACCGCTTCCCCTCCTTACTCGTTCCAACGCAGAAATCATATCACAGAAGCGGTGTTCCGCTCCAGAAAAATGCAGGGATCAGTGGCGTTCCAGCGCCTCCGCGATGCGCGTCAACCCTTCCTCGAGCTGTTTGCGCGTCGTGCCGATATTGAGGCGGGCAAAACCGTCGCCGTCCGGGCCGAAAGCGCGTCCGTCGTTCAGCGCGACTTTCGCTTTTTTTAAGAGGAACTCCTGCAGCGCGTCTCCCGACAATCCGTAGCCGCGGAAGTCGATCCAGAAAATATACGTGCCTTCGGGGTGGTCCATTTTCGCCTTCGGCATACGCTCTTTCAGGAATTTTTCAACAAAGCTGCGGTTGCCTTCCATATAGGCCACCACCTGATCCGCCCAGTCCGCACACTTCGCGTAAGCCGCCTCCATCGCGGCCTGCCCCATCAGGTTCAGCCCATCGAGGTCAAAGCGTTCGAGCGTTTCTTCATATTTTGCGCGCAGCGTTTCGTTCGGGATGATCGCGGCGGACGAGGCCAGCCCCGCGATGTTGAAGGTCTTGCTCGGCGCGGCGAACATCACGGTGCGGTTTGCCGCATCCGCCGAAAGCGACGCGAAGCAGGTATGTTTTGCGTCGCTGTAGACCAGATCCTGATGGATTTCATCGGCGAGCACGAGCAGATTCTTTTTCTTAGCGAGCGCTGCAAACGCCTCCAGCTCGTCTTTCGACCAGACGCGCATAATCGGATTGTGCGGGCTGCATAAGATCAGCGTTCTGCATTTCGGCGTAATCAGGGATTCCAGGTGTTCCAGATCCATAACGTAGCGTCCGTTTTCACGTTTCAGAGGATTTGCGACGAGTGTTCTGCCCGAAGACTTCACGACGCTAAAAAATGGATGATAGACAGGCGTTTGAATAATGACTTCTTCGTCCGGTTCCGTGAACGCGATCATCGAGAAAGAGAGCCCCGCCACGATCCCGGGCGCCCACGCAATCCAGGATTTGTCCACGTCCCAGCTGTGCCGCGTTCTCTGCCACGCGGCGACCGCTTCCAGCAGCGAATCCTGCACAGCCGGATAGCCGAGCACGCCCTGTTCCAGCTTTTTCTGCAGCGCCTCGATTACCGCGGGCGGCGATTTGAAATCCATGTCCGCGACCCAGAAGGGCAACACGTCGTCCGTTCCGAAGCGCTCCTTCAACGTATCCCATTTCATGGACCCTGTATTTCTTCTTTCCACATAACGGTCAAAATCGTATTTCATTTTCTTCCTCCGCCTGTCCGAATTTTTCAATATTTCGCACATCCCTATTTTGCGCTATTTTCATGCGCAGTGCAAGTAATTACGCCTTGCAAAGTTACGCAATACGCTGGAAAATATATTTGAACAGAAAGGGTGGTAGATATGAAGAAAAAAACGAACGTATCCAATGAAACCATCGAGCTGGGTCTGGGCGGCGGCAGCGTTTTGCCAAAGCGCTCGGACGTACCCGATACATACAAATGGCGTCTCTCGGATATTTATGCGAGCAATGCAAAGTGGGAAACGGATTTTAAAAAATTAAAAAAAGAGATGGGCGCCGTCGCGAAGTTCCAGGGCAAACTCGGAGAATCAGCGGAGACGCTCCTCGATTGTTTCAAAACACGCGACGCAATCGGCATCGCGCTCGGCAAACTCTACGTCTACGCGAACATGAAAAGCCACGAAGACACTGCGGAGTCCAAATACCAGGGACTTTCCAACCGCGTCGCGACGCTTTCCGTTGAGTTTTCCGCGATTGGAAGCTTCATCACGCCGGAAATACTGGCGATCCCGGAAGAAACGCTAAAAAATTACATCAAAGATCCGAAGTTGGAAGAATACAGCTTCGGGCTGAAAGAACTCCTTCGGCAGCGCAAGCACGTGCTCTCGCTCGAGGAGGAGACCATCCTCGCCAAGAGCGGCGATATGGCGGGTGTGGCGGACAACGCGTTTTCGATGCTCACGAATGCGGATATGAAGTTTCCGGCGATCAAAAACGAATCGGGCGAACACGTCGAAATGTCCGAAGAGCGCGCCGTTTCCTACCTGCGCTCTCGCAAACGCGAAGTGCGCAAGGCGGCCTTCGAATCGCTCTACAAACCTTACAACGAAATGCGCAACACGCTGGGCGCGACCTTCGACGGTATGCTCAAGAGTTCGAAGTTCTACGCGGACGTGCGCAAATACGCCTCGCCGCTTGCCTCGGCGCTTGACGGTGACAATATCCCGGCAAGCGTTTATCACAATCTCGTCGACACGCTCGAGAAAAACCTGAAACCGCTGCACCGCTACGTCGCACTGCGCAAAAAAATCCTCGGCGTGAAAGAGCTGCACATGTACGATATCTACACGCCGCTCGTGAACGATCCCTTCAAAGATATTTCATGGAGCCGCGCGAAAGAGATGATGCTCGATTCGCTTGCGCCGCTGGGCACGGAATATCTCGAAAACGTGAAAGAAGGGCTCGAGAAAGGCTGGATCGACGTCTTCGCGAACCAGGGCAAACGCAGCGGCGCCTATTCGTGGGGAACGTACGAAACGCACCCCTACATTTTCATGAACTATACGAATAGCCTGAACGACGTCTCCACGCTCGTACACGAAATGGGACATTCGATGCACAGTTTCTATTCGCGCAAACACCAGCCATACGCCACCGCGGGCTATTCGATCTTCACGGCGGAGGTTGCGTCGACGACAAACGAAGTGCTCTTTTTAAACCACCTCATTGACAGCACGAAAAAGAAAAACGAGCGCATCTACCTGCTCAACCGGCGGCTTGAAAACATCAGGACGACCGTCTATCGCCAAACGATGTTCGCGTCGTTCGAACGCGAGGTGCACCGCCGTGCGGCAACCGGCGAAGACACGACGCCGGACGGCCTGCAAATTTTGTGGCGCACGCTCAACGAAAAATATTACGGCTCTGCGATCGTGGTCGATAAAGAGCTCGAGATGGAATGGGCGCGCATCCCGCACTTCTACAATCCGTTCTACGTCTACCAGTATGCGACGGGCTATTCCGCCGCCACTGCGCTCGCAAACGGCATTCTCGAAAAGGGCAAACCCGCGCGCGACAAATATCTAAAATTCCTGACGATGGGCGGCTCGGACTATCCGATCAACCTGCTCAAAAAAGCCGGTGTAGACATGAGCACGCCCGCCCCCGTCGAAGAAGTGATCAAGATTTTCAAAAAAACGCTCGACGAAATGGAAACGCTGCTGGCAAAATAAATTTTACGAATCGAAAGAAACACGATACGGCGCGGCGATTAAGGCTGCGCCGTATTTTTGTCTATTCGCAACAAAGGAGTCCGGGCCGATTTGGAAGAAACTCATTCAAAAAATCAGTTCCTTTTTGTTTCGAAGAACGTATCTGAAAAATCGTGGTAAAAATAGCAATAGTGTAGATTCTTCCGCAATGAATAATATTTTTGCCGCTTCTGTATGCAATCCGGAATAATTCCCCAAAAAATAACGTAAACCGCCCGTTGTGGATTTTGAGCGAAGAATTCGCCGAAAATGTTCCTTTTCTATAGCAAATTTGAATTTTTCGAAAATCTTTAGTATGACAGAGTTTTTTGGCAATTTAACCTCTATTTTCTAAAAAATTTTTATATATACTAAAATTTTTTTATAAAAACTATTGAACTTTGCCCCTGTTTGGGTTTATAATCCTTCTGAAGACCTAAAAGAAAATAAGGGAGAGTGTAATGATGGGTATGGCAAAAGTAGTTGTCGCCCTGGGCGGAAATGCACTGCAAGAAGCGGGCACCCCCCCGACGGCGGAAGCGCAGCTTGAAGTAATCAAAAAAACTTGTGAATATCTCGCCGATATAAATGCCAGAGGCTACGAGATGGCAGTTGTTCACGGCAACGGACCGCAGGTTGGAAGGATCGTTCTGGGACAGGAAATTGCTGCAAAACAAGATTCAAATCTGCCTGCAATGCCGTTCGACGTATGCGGCGCAATGAGCCAGGGATATATCGGCTATCAGATCCAGCAGTGCCTGCGCGACGCGCTCCGGAACAGAAACCGTAACATTCCGGTCGTAACGCTTCTCACACAGGTCGTCGTCGGTGAGGACGATCCGGCATTTAAGAACCCGACTAAGCCAATCGGCCCCTTCTACTCGGAAGATGAAGCAAAAAAGATTGCCGAGGAAAAGGGCTACACAATGAAAGAAGACGCCGGCCGCGGCTGGCGCCGCGTCGTTGCGTCCCCGACGCCGAAGCGCATTACGGAGATTGACTCCGTCAAACGCTTGTGGGATTCCACGATCGTAATCACAGCGGGCGGAGGCGGCATTCCGGTAATCGAAAACATGGACGGCTCTCTGACCGGCGTTGCGGCAGTCATCGACAAGGACCTGGCTGCGGAGCGTCTGGCGGAAGACATGGAGACCGACGTACTCCTGATTCTGACGGAAGTCGATAAAGTCGCGATCAACTGGGGCAAACCAAACCAGAAAGCCCTGGAGCACATTACGGTCGCCGAAGCAATCCAATATATGGAAGAGGGGCACTTCGCACCCGGCAGCATGTATCCGAAAGTTTTCGCGGCTGTCAAATTCGCGCGCCGCTTCCCCGGTAAAAAAGCGATTATCACATCGCTCTACAAAGCGGTCGACGCGCTCGAAGGCAAAGAGGGCACCGTCATAACAATGGCGTAAGCCCAGGCAAACAAAAAACAGGAAAGGGGCCGTGGAACATTATTCCACGGCCCCTTTTATTTTGCTAAAGACTTCTCAAAGAATCAAACGATACTCAGGATGTTCGCCCACAGAGGAATAGATACGACGCTCAGCACCATGGTTGCGGCTACCATATTCGCGCCATATTCTTCATCCATCCCCATCTCTTTCGAAAGGATGAAAACGTTGATCGCAGTCGGCATGGAGGCAAGCATGACCGTAACTTGCAGTTGCTTCTGTTCAACCGGCAACATTAAAAGGCAGCCCCACATAATAAGGGGGTGTATCACAAGCCGAAAAATCGTGTCATACCAAGTTTCTGTCAGGATACGCACGACGCGGCTCATCTGCGAAAAATCAAGCGCCCCTCCAAGTGCAAGCAACGCTATCGCTGTTGCGGCGCCTCCCATCAATTTCATCGCTTCGTCGATCGGCATCGGCATTTCAAGCCCTGTCAGCGCAAAAAGCACGCCTGCCAGGCAGGATATGACCATCGGGTTTTTTGTGATTTTTATGATTGCGTCCTTCAGGGATGCAAGTCGAAAATTTCCGTTCAGCGCCAGTTCCCCGCTAATCAGAGAAATCAGCTGGAACGAAACGGTGGAAACCGCAATATAGATCGCGGCCTCGTGCAGCCCCGCGTCGCCGAGCGCCAGATAAATAACGGGAAAACCAAGGTATATATTGTTCGCGCGAATCGATCCCATCGTGGAGAGCGCTATCCGCTTAATGTCGCCTTTGTGCGCAAAAAATCTCGCTCCAATCCACGCGAGCACGACGGTGAGCAGATAGCAGAGCGTCGACGCCCAAAAAAGGTTGGCGTGGGACAGGACTTCGCGGCCGGAAAGATAGGTCGTCCGAAAAAGCAATGGCGGCAATATCACCCAATAGAGCGTTTTCGTCAGGACATCGATATCGCCCCGCGTGTAAAAACCTTTTACGCGCAGCAGATTGCCCGTTATAATAATGAGCATGAGCGGTATCACGAGGAAAAATCCGTACACGAAAAGCACCCCTTCGTTTCGTTCTGCGTTTGATTATAACGCCAATCCCATTTTCGGAGGTCTTTTTTTGAAAACTCCTGTACATATTTTATTTTGTTTCGGCACAGGCGGCAATTTGGCATGAAATTACGCCGCAGATTTTTTTGCAGCGCCGCGATTACTTTGGCGCTGCTGCTCACACTCCTGCATTTTTCTCCGGTTATGGCGGAAGAAAAAATCCCCGATCTTCGTTTTTACGCGTTCGACGTCGGCCAGGGCGACAGCTTCTTTTTCGTTTTCCCAAACGGGCAAACGATGCTAATCGATGCAGGGCCGGAAAGCGGTGTAAAGAATGTCGTGCGTTTCCTGCGGGACGCGGCGGTCAAGAAGATCGACGTTGTCGTTGCGACGCACCCGCACTCAGACCATATCGGCGGCATGCCGCAAATTCTTCGGCGTTTTGCGGTCGGTGAAATCTGGGACTCCGGTTTCGCGCACGGCTCGCCGGAGCAAATCGCTTTTTATAATGCCATCAAGAAGAAAAACATCCCGTTCGGCAAACCAAAGGCAGGTTATCGACGCATGTTTGGAGATGTCTGCGTAGAGGTCATCGGGCCGAAAATAGAAATAAAAGGAACAAAGGGCGATGCGAACAATAATTCGATCATCCTGCTCGTAACTTACAAAGACGTTAGCTTCCTTATGACGGCCGACATGGATGCGGAACAGCGCGCTTCGCTCTCACCGTTGCCAAAAGCCACGCTGCTGAAAATGCCCCATCACGGCAGCGCAAAGGGAACGGACATGCGAATGATGCGGGACGTATCACCCTTCGCCGTCGTATTCAGCTATGCGCAAGGCAATTCTTACGGGCATCCCCACAAAGAAGTGCTTGACATTTTAAGAAAAATGCCGAAAATAAAGCGGTTCGATACAGTCGGCGGAACGCTCAAGTTCCGCACTGACGGAAAGCAACTGACATATCCCGGTGAGAGGGCGATCAATACTAAATGAACAAAAGAACGGAAATTGCATTTATAGACGCAATAGAAGGAGACATGTGCCGTGTCATGATCGGCGGAAAAAGTACGCCGGTCGAACTGCCGCGCACATGCCTGCCGAAAAAAGCCGCGGAGGGCGACTGGCTGAAAGTAGGTTTTGAGCTGCTGCCTGAAATGCGGGAGCAGAAAATCAAAAAAGTACAAAAAATGCTGGAAGAAATGGGAAACAACACCGACATATCAAAATCACCGTTGTAAAAAAGAGAAGGAGTTCCGGGCAAAAGCTGGAACTCCTATTTTTTTCGTTTCTTCACGCTTTTTATTTCTGCCGGTCTTCCACAAATTTCGCAAATCCCTGGAACGTGTAATCTTGTTTTCTGTCCATATCCGGCTCGATCTTTCTAAAGAAACAGCTCGGTATTTCATTTTCTGCCAAACACTTCGCAACACAGGGCGTACAGCCCTTGTCATGATTCATGGGGTGACGGACGCACGTGTGATCCACGCAGGTACAAAACGGAACTGACGACATATCGACGCCCCCTTCCTTCGTCAAGAATAGTCAGGCAAGTATAGCAAAAAATACCGCCGGAAGTCCTAGAACGCTTCGCAAAAAAATTTCTTGAACACACAAAATTCAAACGTTTGTGTGAATTTTTTGCATTTTGAAAAATTTTAAAAAGCGATCCGTCGCAAAAAATGTTTTTTTCAACGGATTTTGCGGCGCGCGGTCAAATTCACACTAGCCTGCCCCGGACTCTGATCCGGGGTTTGAATTTTACACGTACTTTTTTGCCGTCCGTAATGCAAACGTAATTGCACGCGCGTTATACGACGTGAAAAATTTTCCCAAAATAACCCAAAAAAACGCAGCAATCACGGTCCCTCTTTTTTACAAATAAATATACTAAGAACGCGGCGATAACGTGCGGGAAACGAAGGATATGCAGAGAACGGCTTCAAAGGCGTATGGGTTACGTCGATGAAGCCGTTCTCTAATGTTTCAAAGTTTATCGTGCGTCAGCGCCGTGTTCTTAACGAGCGGTGGCCATTAAAAGCTTGATCCTGTTCAGCTGGTTTACCGTGCTCACGCTTGAGTCATAGTCGAGCGCCAATATATTCGCACCCTGATACCGTTTTTTCAGTTCCTTGATTACGCCCTTGCCCGTCACGTGGTTCGGCAGACATGCAAAGGGCTGGATACATAGCACATTTTTAACGCCGCTTTCGATCAGATTCATCATCTCCGCAGTGAGCAACCAGCCCTCCCCGGCCTGGTTCGCGACGGAAACCATCGAACTCGCCTGCTGCGCGAGATGCTCAATCGCATGGATCTCACCAAAACGTGTATTCCGGATCGCCGCTTCGATCGGCCGTCTTAGATACTGCAGCGACCGGACTCCGGCCTCCCCGCACAATCTCCCGAGCAGCCCGCCTGAAAGCTTCTTATTCGCATAAATCGGATCGACCAGGCAGTAAAGCAGGAAGTTCGAAAGATCGGGAACAACCGCTTCGCCGCCCTCGCTTTCGATGATTTCCACGAGCTGTTCGTTTGCGTTCGCGTGATATTTGACCAGAATTTCTCCGACGATTCCGATTCGCGGTTTGGGTACATCAATAATTGGAAGCACCGAAAAATCGGCAACCATGTTTTTCACGTGGTCCTTGAATACAGACCAACTTCCGAGTCGGATATTTTCCCTGGCGCGCTCGCGCCATACGTCATAAAGCGCATCTGTCGCGCCTACAGCCCGTTCGTACGGACGCGTACGAAGTGCGAGGCGCATCATCAGATCTCCGTATTGCAGGCCGAGCAGCACGCGCCAATAGGTTTTGTACGGTACGGTGAATTTTTCCGCGCCCTTGTTCGCCTGCGCATTTGCTGCCAGGATACGAACCTGCTTGAATCCCGCTGCGTCAAGCGCTTTGCGCAAAAGCGGGACGTAATTACTCGCGCGGCAGGCGCCTCCCGTTTGCGCATAGAGACAATCCGTCCGGTCGGGGTCGTACTCGCCGCTTTGGAGCGCCTGCAAAAACTGTCCGACGACAAGAATTGCGGGATAACACGCGTCGTTGTTAACATACTTAAGACCGAGCTCGATTGCGGAACGCGACCCCTCCGGCAAGACTTTCATATTGATGCCGGCACTTTCCATCGCTGTCTCCATGAACTGGAAATGGTGCGAGGAGAGCGGTGGGCAGAGGATTGTCCGGTTTGCGACCACTCCTTTGATTTTTGGGGCGTCTGATGCCGCACGGCTCTCTATTTTTTCAAACCGTTCCTTTTGCATTTTTACCGCCGCCAGCAATGAGCGCACGCGAATACGCACAGCGCCGTTGTTCTTTCCCTCGTCGATCTTAATCAGCGTATGAAGCCTGCCGCTGCGTTCGAGGAGCGAAGCGGTCTGATCCGCGCTGATTGCGTCGAGCCCGCACCCAAACGAGTTGAGCTGCACCATCTCAACATTCTTGAATTCAGGGTGCTTCGCCAGAACCATGGCCGTGCGATAGAGCCGCGAATGATAGACCCATTGGTCGACGACGTCCACGTCCGAAATATCTTCCAACTCCGACGCCCTGGTGCAGACGGAGTCCTCTGTGAAAACGGCAACGTTGTAGCCGTTGATCAGTTCCGGTATGCCGTGGTTCACTTGCGGGTCCAGATGGTACGGATGCCCCGTCAGCACGATGCCCAAAACGCCTTTTTCACGGATATATTTCAGCGCGTCGCGTCCATACGTTTCGATATCCGACTTGTACTTCTCCTGTTCCGCATAGGCGGCTCCAAGCGCCCGCCTGATTTCAGCCCGCCTTACGCCATACGCGGAGAGCGTATCGTGGAGAGCGTTCTCTGCGTTTTTCCTGTTGTCGATGGGTACGGCGGGATGCAGAAACTCTACGTCCGGCGCTTTCAAGTCGTCCATATTCAAGTTTACGACGTCCGGATAACCGGCAACGACGGGACAGTTAAAATTCTGATGGGCGTCGGCAAATTCGCTTTGTTCTCTCTGCAGGATCGGGTAGAAAATGCGCTTTATGCCGCGTTGCAGAAGGTCGGCAACATGTCGGTGCGCAAGTTTTGCCGGATAGCAGACCGTCTGCGACGGTATCGTGTCAATGCCCAGATTTTCATCCGGCGTCTCGCCCGAAAGTTCGACGCGGAAACCAAGTTCCGTGAGCAGCGTAAACCAGAACGGATAGTTTTCGAACATATTGAGCACGCGCGGAATCCCGATCGTACCGCGTACCGCACATGCGGCGTCGAGTGGTTCATATTCAAAGAGCCTGCGGTATTTCGTTTCAAAGAGGTTGGGGGGCAGCGCCTCTTTCCTGCCGGAGGGATTGCCGTGCTCGCAACGGTTGCCGGAGATGTAACGCCGTCCGTCTTCAAACTTCGTGACGGTCAAAATACACCTGTTGCCACAGCCGCCGCATCTGGAAGTGCTGGTTTCGGCGCTGAACGTTTTCAGTTCTTCCTGCGAAACGAGGCCAGTGTGGGCATTGTCAGAATGGTCGCGCGCAAGCAATGCGACGCCAAACGCGCCCATGAGCTCGGAGATTTCCGGACGAACGACTTCGCGTCCCGTGACAATCTCAAATGCCCGCAGCAGCGCGTCGTTTTTGAACGAGCCGCCTTGCACGACGATTCTGCTGCCCAGTTCGTCAAGGTTCTTTATTTTCAGCACCTTGTAAAGCGCGTTGCGCACGACGGAATAAACAAGCCCCGCGGAGATATCGCGGATACTTGCGCCTTCCTTCTGTGCCTGCCGTACTCGCGAGTTCATAAAAACCGTGCAGCGCGATCCGAGGTCGACCGGCATCATCGATTTTTCAGCTTCAAGCGCAAAGTCCTGCACGCTCATGTCAAGCGATTCCGCAAAGCTCTGGAGGAACGACCCGCAGCCGGAGGAACACGCTTCGTTAAGCACGACGCGCTTGACCACGCCTTTTTCGACACCAAGACATTTCATGTCCTGCCCGCCGATATCAATGATGAATTCTACGCCCGGCAGAACAAATTCCGCAGCCCGCGCATGCGCGACGGTCTCAACTTCTCCAATGTCCACGCCAAGCGCAGACTGAACAAGTTTTTCTCCGTATCCCGTTACGCCGCTGTTTTTTATTTTGACGTCCGCAGGCATAGCGGCATAAAGTTCCGACAAAATAGAGCGAACCGTCGAAAGCGGTGCGCCAACGCCGGAGGGCTGATAACGCGAAAACAGGAGTTCGCCGTTCGAACCGATCAGAACAACCTTTGTCGTCGTAGATCCAACGTCGATTCCGAGGTATGCGTCTCCTTTGTAGTCATCGAGCGTTCTGCGCGTAATTTTGCATGCGCCGTGCCGGTTTTTGAATGCGTTCCGTTCTTCTTCCGTCAGGAAAAGCGCCGGAAGGATGTTGACGGAATCGTTTTTCGGCGAACTGAAAAATCGCGCCGCGCGTTCCTGGAGGACAACCATTTCCATTGCCGCGCTTTTTTTGCCGCTGATGGCCGCGCCAATTGCGACAAAAAGATGCGGATTTTCCGGAAAGATACACTCTTCGGGCGTAAGCGCGAGCGTTTCCGCAAAACGGGCGCGCAGTTCCGACAGAAAATAGAGCGGCCCACCCAGGAACGCGACATTGCCCGCGATCTTTCTGCCGCAGGCAAGTCCGCTGATTGTCTGGTTGACGATCGCCTGAAAGATAGACGCCGCGATATCCGCGCGATCCGCGCCGTCGTTCAGCAGCGGCTGGATATCCGTCTTCGCAAAAACGCCGCAGCGGGACGCGATCGGATAGATCGTCTTATGATTTTTTGCAAGCTCGTTCAAACCCGCTGCATCAGTTCCAAGCAGAGCGGCCATTTGATCGATAAACGCGCCCGTTCCGCCGGCACACGTCTCGTTCATGCGCTGATCGGCCCCAGCGGAATCGAAGAAAGTCAGTTTTGCGTCTTCTCCGCCCAGCTCGATACAGACATCGACGTGCGGAAGGTAACGTCCGATGCTTGTCGAGCAGGCGATGAGCTCCTGCGTGAACGGGACATCCATCCCTTTCGCAAGATCCAAAGCGCCGGACCCTGCGAGAGAAACAGTAAAACTGGAATCGAGATATTTTTCCCGGATTTCTTCAACCAATTGTGATGCGGCCGAACGAATATCCGCGAAATGCCTGTAATAGCGACTAAATATAAGTCGGTCGTCTCCGTCCAAAACAACAGCCTTCGCCGTTGTCGAACCGATATCGAGACCCAAATGCAGTAAGGACATGGAAGCCCTCCTAACCATACAGTCAAAGCTGCGCAGGCATCAACAACACCTGCAGCGAACAATCAAAAAACTACAATTGTATGTGTATGAGAACGGTTAGAAGGCGGTCTTAAATTCTTAAGACCATATCTGAATGGGGTTCTGAGGTAAGAGCATGACCGACCAGCACGTTCCAAATACCGTAGAGATGTCGTTCGGCTGCAAAGTCGGTCTTGTCGCGGGTTCGTTCAAAAAAATTCTCCTGCGCGGAAACCATCTCGAAGAGCGCCATGATACGCACGCGCATACGGTCGTTCTTCGACGGCATCAGCGCGTTGTCGCACGTCCGTTCCATCGCCTGAATAATCGAATAGTCACCGGAGTGCAGCGTTCCGACCCGGATCTGCTGGTGTGCGGCAAAGGCAAGGTATATCTGCAGGGCAAGCAGCGAGGCCATCAAAACATACGCGCAAACGCGCTTTTTCACTGTTAAATGGAAATGCATCCCCTCACCCGCCCTTCTCTGTAAAGAGTAGCACAGATTCACTTTATTTGCTACATGAAAGTACATTTGCATACAATCTATAACTGCAACGAGCCTTGTTTCGCGATATAATTTTTGCATTGAACAAAAGGAGGAACCTGAAATGAATCGTTCATCTTTCAAAATAAATTATTTTCGTATGACGCTCGTGATTTATATATTGTTGTTTTCCGCTCTTCCCGCCTTCTGCGGCACGCTGACGCTGGACACAAACGCCACGGTCGCCCAATACTTTGAGCGCGCAAAGCAAAATGAAGCGGCGCTGATTGCGTTTCTCCACAAAATGCCGAAGGGCGCGGACTTGCACAATCATCCGAGCGGAACGGTTTATACGGAATCCCTGCTCGATAACGCGATCCGAAACAATCTTGTTTTCGACCGCGTAGAGCAAACTTTTGTACGCGCGACCTCAAATCCCAGTTACACCGCGACGGAACTAAAATACGAATTCTGGAAGACCGCGGAAGTATTGGACGCGCTCAGCATGCGCAACAACGACAAAGACAGCGAGAGCGGACACACTCGCTTCTTCCGTTCTTTCGAACGTTTTGACTCCGTGATGCCGGATAACGAAGGTATGCTTTCCGAAATTATTGCGCGGGCGGCGGCGCAAAATATTTCTTATCTTGAGCTCATGACGCCTTCCGCAGCTTACGATCTCGGCAAGATGGAAGAAAAAATTAAATCTCTGGAGCACGCAAAACAAAAAATCCTGGCGGAATACGCAAAGAAAGGAACGCCCGTGGACGTCGAAGTGGCTTATGTCGTCGCGTTGAATCGCGGTTTCGTTCCGCAGGAAATGCAGGAACCGTTCGACGAAAGCGCGTATGCGAATTATTTCAGACGCCTTACGTCGAACGCAATGCAGCTGGTGGCGTCGATGCAGGATTCACAAGTCCGCGGCATCACCATTCTGTCGCCGGAGGACGCTTGGTTTTCACGTAATTACTTCGAACTTCAAATGAAAATTATCGACGAAGAGTGGCGCAAACTCTCCCCCGCACAGCGTAAAGTTGTGAGGCTCAACCTCCATGCGGGTGAATTGACGCTCGAATATTCACCCTACGAAATAATGCGCAACCGCATCAGCGAAACGATTCGCCTCGGCCACGCAACACGAATCGGACACGGCGTCAGCGTCATGTGGGAAGACAACGTCTATGAACTGCTCAAGAAAATGCGCGACGAGAAGATTGCGGTTGAAATCTGCCTCACAAGCCATGAAGGCATACTGAAAGTTGCGGGAGCGGACACACATCCCTTCCGGCTCTACTGGGACGCGGGCGTTCCGGTAACGCTGTGCACGGACGACGAGGGAATATCACGTTCAAACCTGACTGCAGAGTTCGCGAAGGCTGCGCAGTGGTTCAACCTGAGCTACGGGGAGCTCAAATGGATTGCGTTCAACAACCTGGAATATTCTTTCATTCCGGGAGAGAGCATGTTCAAAGAAGGCGATTATAACCGCCCGAAACGGGGCGGAGAGTTCCCCGCACATTCGCAGAAAGCCGTTATGCAACAAAAACTCTGGAAGGCGTTCTTCGATTTTGAGCGCCAAATGGAGCAGAACATCAAGATTTTTGAGTAAGCATAAAAAAGATCCCGCCTTCGGCAGGATCTTTTTTATTTGTGTTTTTAGCTTTCTTTTCCCATATCGATAATCGGCGGAACAAACGCCGTTGTCGGCGCGGTGTCCCACGGAAAGAGCACCCAGGTATCCTGGCTGACTTCCGTCACAAATGTGTCGACAAGCGGCCTGCCTTCCGGTTTTGCGTAGACCGTCGCAAAGTGCGCAACCTGAAACATATCGCGTACGATTTTTGCCGTTTTGCCGGTATCGACAAGATCGTCCACAATCAGCCAAGTATCGTCGGCGCCCTCCAAATCGGGGCGCTTTAAAATATTCATCATCCCCTGATCCCGAATCGTATAGCTGGAAACGCAGACAGTATCGACATGGTGGATGTCGAGCTCGCGCGCGATGATCGCTGCGGGCACAAGACCGCCGCGCGCGACGGCGATCAGGCGCGTCCAGTCTTTTCGTACATCAAGAAGCTTCCATGCAAGTGCCCTGCAATCTCTTTGTATCTGTTCCCAGGAAACAGGGTAATTTTTATTGTATCGCGACGCTGTCGACATTGAACATACCTCCGAAGATTGGCATTCTACTGTGAAATTTTGCTGATTTTATTCCAGAATTGTACCCGCCGAAGCTTTTCTTGTCTATCCACCGCATACGTATCTGCCCATTGACACTTTCGCGGAAACAGGTAAAATGTGATGATGGCTGGTAGGAACCATTGTCAGCCAAAATCACAAGTGAGGAGGTGGACATATGAACAAGAAGCTCGTATATATTTCCGGTGAGCCCTTTTGGAAGACGCCGGACGGCACTTTCGAGAACGCAGTGATGGAGGACGGCATGCCCGTCGAGAACATCATCGTTCGCGAAACGATCACGGCGGATAACCGCTAAGGGCGCATATGCCCCGTAATTTTTTATTTCGTACCACTTGATTCTTGAAGAAACATTGGGAAAATTTGATAAGCACGGGTCCGGCTGGTTTTATTACTATCGAAACGATCAAAAATCCGCTGGTCCGGTGCACGGGGCACAAAAAATATCTTCATAATAAATACTTCTTTTCCGCTTAACTCCATACTTACTCTCATGTATAATCGACGCAAGAACTCGAAAAAGGGGTGCTTATTATGCCTGTGTTGCGACTTGCGATTATACAGATGCCGCTCGAAATCGGCGATAGAAAAACAAATTTTGCAAAACTTGAAAAAATGCTCGCCGATAACTGGACGGATTCCGAATATAGCACCGTCGTTATCCTGCCTGAAATCTGGGACGTTGGATATATCATTGAAAAAGCTGAAACATACGGCGATCGTGACGCAGCAGAAGCTGCTTCCTTTCTCGGCGGACTGGCAAAAAAATATAAATGCTGGTTTGTCGGCGGCTCCGTGCTGGCACTGACGGATCAAGGCGCGGCAAACCGTGCGATGGTCGTAAATCCAAGCGGCGAATATATCGCGTATTACGACAAGGCGCATTTGATTGCTCTGATGGATGAGGACAAATATCTTGTGGGCGGGAACGGCAGAACACATATAAAAGTGGACGGCGTCGATCTCGGCCTTTCTATCTGTTACGACTTGCGTTTTCCGGAATGGCAGCGGCTTTACTCTGTCGAAGGCTCAGAGCTTCTCGTTTTTTCTGCCGAGTGGCCAACAAGCCGCATCGAGCACTGGAAAATCATGCTGCAATCCCGCGCGGTGGAAAATACCTGCTACGTGGCGGGATGTAATCGCGTAGGTACGACAGGAAACACGCCGTTCGGCGGCGCATCCATGGTAATCGATCCATGGGGCGAGGTTCTCTATCAGGGCGGAGACAATGAAGAGTTCAAATTCGTCGAGATCGATTCCGCTAAAGTAACAAAAGCGCGGGAATTTATCAAAGTGTTCGACGCAAGACGCCCGGAACTGTACCGGGAAAACTGAGACACTACGAAAAAGTGAAAATCAATCAAGAAACCGCGGCCTGATAAATACCGACCGCGGCTTTTGTTTTTTATCGCAAATGTAACAGTAACTTTGAATCCAGATTAAAGGACAGCCTTTATCCGCTCCACCGCTTCCCGCATTGTCTCATTCGAAACGGTACAGGCAACGCGGATATAGTTGGTGCAGTGCGGACCGAAAGAAAGCCCCGGAACTGTAACGACACCAGCTTCTTCCAGCATTTTCACCGCAAATTCTTCCCCGTTCATACCGGTACCTGCAACGTCGATGAACAGATAAAAGCTGCCGGATGGTTTCGTAATTTTAAGTCCCGGAATGGAAGCAAAAAGTTCAGATGCAAACTGCACACGTTTTTCGAAGAGAGAAACCATCGATTCGATCCGCTTATCGCAATTGCGGATCGCGAACTCCGACGCTTCCTGCACCATCGTGTTGACGCAAATCGTCTGCGGCGCACCAACCACCTGCATCGTCTTTATGATTTCAGCAGGCCCCATTGCATAACCGATTCGCCAACCGGTCATCGCATAAGCCTTTGACATGCCGCCGATCGTTATCGTTCGCTCTTGCATCCCCGGAAGCGTCGCAAACGGAATATGTTTCGCACCATAGACAAACGCTTCATATAATTCGTCCGAAATTACGAGCAAATCGTGCTTTTCCGCAATGCGGGCCAGCCCTTCCAGCGTCTCGCGCGGATACACGGCGCCGGTTGGATTGCATGGAGAATTGACGATGATCGCTTTTGTTTTGTCGGTGACGATTGCCTCGACTTCATCCGCACCCGGCAGAAAGTGTTTTTCAAGGCCGGTCATCGAAAAGAGCGGAACGCCGCCTGCCTGTGTGATGTGCTGCTCATAAAAGGTAAAGAACGGTTCGAGCAGAATGACTTCTTCCCCGGGATTCAAAATCGCCTGCATCGCAAGAAGCGAAGCCTGGCTGCCTCCCGTCGTAACGAAAATCTCGTTCGCGCCGTATCTTAGATTATATTTCTTTGCCCAGTATTCGGAAATCGCGTCCCGCAATCCGATCAAACCCAATCCCGGCGCATAGTGCGTGCAGCCTTCGATCGCAGCCTGAAAAAGCGCCTCGCATATTTCGGGCGGCGTAGGAGCGTCCGGCTCGCCGAGCGTCAAATCAATACAGTTCTCCACATTTTGCGCGGCAGCAGCCATACGCATCATCGGCGAGGGCTCTATTTTTTTATACCTCTCGGCAAGAAATTTGCTCAAGACGCTATTCCTTTCCTGCTTTTCGTTTCACACGTTCGGCGCGCATGGAGGTCTTCTTCGCGTGCGGATCGCCGTGTGTCGGCACGATGCACAAGAAGACAAAGTCCTCTTTTCCGATATTTTTAAAACTGTGCGCCTTGCCGGCAGGCACGCGCGCCCAGTTGCCTTTCTCCATATCGTAATCGGGCTCGCCTTCGACCTCTACCGCACCATGACCGGAAAGCGAAAGCGCCAGGTGATCCCAGTCGTGGGTATGAACCGGTATCGCCTCACCAGCGGGCAAAATGAAATGCCGCATGACCCAGTCGTCCCAAAAACTGCCAGGCCCGTAAATATTGCGTTTCGTGATATTCGGCGCAAGCGCGGACGCGTTCAGCGTTTCGATATCCTCGATCTTCCCCCAGTTTTTCCCATCTTTTTCTGACATTGCGAAAACCTCCTTGCGATAGAAAAATGCAACTATATTGTAACTCTGTTGCATCGGTTCGGGCGCTCTTTTTTCCGATAATAAAAGCGAAGTTTTTAAAAGAGGGACGCTTAACGCGTCCCTCTCGTTACACATCCAAAAATGGTTCCGGCAAACTTATTTGCTCTGCAGGCCTGCCAGAATCTTATCCGGTGTTGCCGGGAGCGACTTGATTCTTACGCCGCATGCATTGTTGACAGCGTTGCAGACCGCGATATGCGGCGATGCGAGCGGCATTTCACCAGTTCCGGAAGCGCCGAACGGCCCGAGCGGACGCGGCGTTTCGACCTGAACAAGCGTGAGATCGTCCGGAATATCCTTAATGTAGGGCAGTCCCATCGTGACGAAGTTGTTGTATTTATTTTCGTCAAGGAAATCTTCCGTAAGCGCGAGGCCGATGCCCTGCGCGATACCACCCATCTGCTGACCGTCAACGACAAGGTAGTTGTTGATGACGCCTACGTCGCCCACGAGCACGAACTTCTCGCAATGTGCCTTGCCGGTTTCCATGTTGACAGAAACGAGCGCAAGGTTGACCGCGAACATGTGGTAACCGAACGGTTTGCCAAGGCCGGTGTCTTTGTCGTTGCCTGAGCAGACTTCAATCTCGCCCTTTTCGTTGATGACCTGCGCCTGCGACTGGCCTTCGTAGAAGGTCGGAATGTTCTCAGCAATCATCTCATCGTACGTGCGGTAGGTGCCATCCGGTTTGCGCATCGCATCAAGCAGTTTCTTACAGCTGTCGAGAATCGCGTTTCCGACCATGACCTGTGAACGGCTTGCTGCCGCTGCGCCGCTGTTCGGCGCCTTCGCGGTGTCGGAGAGAATCAGGCGGAACTGATCCGGGCTGAGGCCAAGCGGTTTCAGCGCTTCGTGCGCGGTACCGAGCGTACCGATGTCTGCACCCTGACCGTGGTCTTCCCACGTGTTGTAGATCGTGACGCCGTCCTTCGTGAGCTCAATGTTGCTGCCGGCTTCGTCCGCGCCGTCGTCGTTCGAGTTGTAGATACCAAGCGATACGCCAACGCCCCATTTAACACCCGCCGTGCTCTTCTCGGCTGCGATCTTTTTCATTTCTTCATAGTACGGACGCGCCTTCTTCATCATTTCCGGCAGCGGGAACACTTCAGGCGAATAGCCGGACGGGAAGGTCGACATCGGGTTGGTCGACTGCGGCTCCCACTGGAGCAGGTTCATTTCGCGGAAATCGAACGGATCTATGCCGCATTTTTCGGCGAGCATGTCCATTGCGGTTTCGCAGCCCCAATA
This sequence comes from Synergistaceae bacterium OttesenSCG-928-D05, assembly GCA_030266985.1. Lineage (GTDB taxonomy): Bacteria > Synergistota > Synergistia > Synergistales > Synergistaceae > JAJDJB01. The sequence continues at coordinate 5,156 of JAJDJB010000010.1, read as the reverse complement.
GGTCTGCGGCGCGCCATACGCACGGAACGCAGCGCTCCAGCGATGGTTGCTCCAGCATGTATAGCCGGTCGCGCGCATGTGTTTGTACGCATACGGGGCGAAGAAGAACTGACCGCCCTTGTTGGTAAGGTCGTTCGAAGATTCACTGTACGGGCCGTGATCGACGTACCACTTCTGTTCAGCGCCGATCAATTTGCCTTTTTCGTCCGCGGCGACTCTAATCTTCATAAGGAACGGCGAGCGTTTCGGCGTCCTCGTGTTGTGCTCCTTCATATTCAGGCGCATGTAGACCGGGCGATCACATGCAAGCAATGCGATTCCGAGGTACTGCTCGTTCGTCGGCGCAACTTTGTAGCCGAAGGACGCGCCCATATTGTTCTGGATAACGCGAATCTTGGAAGGCGGAACGCCGATGCCGCGCGCAATCATCATCTGGTGACGATAAACGCAGATCGATTTGCTGGCGATCGTAACTTTGCCCTCTTCGTCATAGTACGCATATCCGCAGTCTGTTTCGAGCACCATGTGCGGCTGACGCGAGCTGTAGAATTCGTCGTCGACAACGTACGGCGCTTTGTCGATCAGTTCCTTCGGATCGTCGCCCTTTGTGAAACAGCGTTTGTTGAATGCGTTGGGCATTCCGTCGATGCCTTCGATATCGTCATAAACTTTGATTGCATCGGGCTTCATCGCCTGATAGATATCGATCAGCTCGGGAAGCTGTTCGTAGTCGACTTTAATCTTCTCCGCTGCAGCGCGCGCGTTGCTCTCGGTGTCTGCGCAAACCAATGCCACGGGCTCGCCCCACTGGCGAATTTTGTCGCCTTCTTCGACCATGATGCGGCGCTCCCAGCCATCCGTCGTAACGGAGGGGCAGCCAACCTGGCCGCGAATACGGTTCGTGCCTTTGACGTCTTTGTACGTCAGAACCTTAAAGACGCCCGGCATTTTCTCCGCTTCGCTCGTATCGATCTTGTTGACCTTCGCATGGCGAACACCCTCGAGCGCGTAGGGATACATGAATAGGAACTCTTCGGGCAGCTTGAGACGGTCGTCATCGCCGTAGTCGAACGTACCGGTCGCCTTGTAGACTGCGCTCGGGCGCGGATAGCGTGAATTCCAAATGGAATCGCCCGGTTTGTACATCTTGGCCAGGTCTTCCATTTTTTCTTCGCCGCGCAAAATCGCCGCAGCCTTCATGACGGCGTCTACGATCTGCTTATATCCGGTACAGCGGCACGCCATCCAATTTTTTCCGTACCAGTCGCGGACTTCTTCGCGCGTCGGGTTGGGATTTGCGTCGAGGAGCGCTTTTCCCGCCGTGACAAATCCGGGCGTACAGAAACCGCACTGGATTGCACCGGTAACGATAAATGCCCACTGCAGCGCATGGAGATTGTCCGGGGTTCCAATTCCTTCAACCGTAACGATCTCGGCAAGATCCGGTACGTTTTTCCAACGCGTGATACAGGAACGCACAACTTTACCATTGAGAATAAGGTTACACACGCCGCACTGGCCGTGATCGCACCCCCGCTTCGTTCCGGTCATCTTGAGCTGGTCTCTGATGACTGTGAGCAACGTCGTGTCGGGTTTGCCAATTACCCTTTTCGGCACGCCGTTGATCGTCAGATTTTTTACCACATAGTTTTTTTCGTCTGACATGTTTTCTTCTCCCTTCGCCCTGTTTAGATTAATGGATATTAGAAAACCAATAGAGCCCTTCGTAAAAAGGGCAACTCTCATAATTTTTTAGAAAAGGGAATATGATAAGCATATACATGCACAGAGGTGCCGTATAAAAATCCCCTTTCCAACGGACGCACGCCCTGCGTCCCGGGAGGCTGCGCAGTTTCCTGCGAAGCCCTTGGAGCCCTTTCGGGCTCTCTGGTCCTGCACCATAGATGGGCTCCTTAGGCGACAGGACTCGGGGTATTGCAACTTTGTTGCAAAATTGTATAGAATTTTCTACACAATTCAAGCATAATATATGATAACGGCAGAAGGAACTCTTCACAACTTATAGTGCATAAAAGGATAGTTGTGTTCATTTTTGCTTTGATTGATTCTATTAAAATTTTTTCCTATTTTCATTGACAGGATGCCGGAAATTCACTATCATGCCGAATATTGCATTTTTTGCTTGGGGTTTTTGTTCATGAGTGATGTACACGATAATCATAATTTTTCCACCGCACGCGGTTTCAGGAACGGAGTGAAAACAGGTACTCCAATCGCGATCGGCTATCTGCCGAGTGCGATTGCGTGCGGAATTCTTGCGAATTCCGCTGGCCTCTCCGTTGCCGAAGGCATTTTCATGTCGCTCATCGTTTTCGCCGGCGCAAGTCAGTTCGTTGCGTTAAATCTCCTGATGCTTGGCGCAACCTTCCCCGAAATCCTCCTGGCAACCGCAGTTCTCAATATGCGCCACATCATGATGTCTTCTTCTATTACAAGACGGCTTGAGCCCGGCTTGAGTTGGATCAAAAAAGCCTGGATCGGCTTTGAGATCACGGACGAAAGTTTCAGTATCGCATCAATGCAAAAAGAGCGTTTTTTAGCGCCGGAATTTCTTATGGGACTGAATATCGTTGGGCACTGTACGTGGGTATTTGGCACCTGGCTCGGTTTTCTCGGCGCGCAGGTATTACCGCAAAAAATACAGGACAGCATGGGAATCGCGATTTACGCGCTCTTCATCGGTTTGCTTGTACCTTCCGTACGCAAAAACCGCCCCGCGCTCATCGTAGCAGCCGCCGCAATGGCACTCAGCACATTTTTTAAATGGACGCCGATTTTCGCTTCGATGAATATCGGGCTCAAAATCATGTTCGCAACGGGGTTGGCCGCTTCGCTCGGCGCATTCCTTTTCCCCTTGCACAAAAAGGCGGATAAACCGGCATGAATACGATGTTTATTTTATTCGTCTGCATGATGCTTGTCACAGCGCCCTCGCGCATTCTGCCGCTTTTTTTCCTGGGCGACAGAAAACTGCCCCCCTTTGTCGAGTCATTGCTCCACTACATTCCCTTTGCCGTTTTGGGCGCGCTCATTTTTCCGGATGTACTTGCCGCAACCGGCGACCTGAAATCTTCCTTAAGCGGCGCTATCGTAGCATTTGCGCTCGGATGGCTGGGGCAAGGGCCTTTGGTCGTTCTTGCGGGAGGGATTGCAGGCGCATTTCTTGCATCTTTCTTATAACTAAATAAATTACCAGTACATAATATTAAACTACGTATAAAATATGTTTAACTTTCGATATATGTTTAATCTATGCATCATTTAACCCTTTCTTAACAATAAATTAATCAAAAATCTATATAATTAAATAACAAAGGCCTGCATTCTGGCCTTTATTACGGCGTGATGTTTTGCAGAGCGAGGAGAAACAGAAACAAAGCAACCTCGGGGCAACTGGAGGGAATGATGATGCAGAAAAAACCGATTGGAAAATGCGGCATGACATGCACGCTGTGTCCAAGACACTACACAAAAGGAAGAAGTTGCTGCGAGGGCTGCAACAGCGAAAGCTTCTTCTCCCAGATTTGTATGATTTTCGCATGTTGTACTAAGAAAAAACTGAATGGCTGCTGGGAGTGCGGCGAGTACCCATGCACACGCCTGACACATCGGAAAAATTTCAAAGGAATTTATTCGCAGGACACATGGCTTCAAACCTGCGAAATGATACGGAGCAAGGGATTGGACGCGTGGTATCGCGAATATGCGGAAAAATCGGACATGATAGAACAAATGCTTACGCGCTATAATAACGGCAGACTCAAAAGTTTCATCTGCAATTTATTCATGAACAACGACCTGGCAACACTAAAGAGGGTCGCCGCCGAAGGAGAGAAGATCCCGTACAAATCTCCCTCTGAGACAGGACCGCTCTTTCGGGAAGCCGTAGAACGGATGGAAGGCGTAAGCATCGGGACGCCAAAAGACGACTAAGGGCCAGCGAAGGTTCTTTTTTCAAGGGGATGCGCGTATGCAGCTCAAGCATAGGGGTACAAAAACGATTGAAACGACACGTCTCAAACTACGGAAATTTGCCCGCGATGACGCGGAAAGCGTTTTTCACAATTGGGCAAAAGACGCGGATGTTGCGCGCTATCTTTCCTGGTCAGAGCACACAAGCATAGAAATCACGCGCGAGGTTCTCAAAAAATGGACCGAAGCCTATGTTCTGCCGCATTCATATGAATGGGGCATCGAACTGAAAGAAAGCGGCGAACTGATCGGCAGCATCGGACTGCCCAGGTTGGAGGAAAACTCCACCATTGCCGAGGTGGGATATTGCATCGGCAAAAAATATTGGAACAAGGGAATTGTAACGGAAGCGCTGACCGCCGTAATGGAATTCTGCTTCCGTGAGGTCGGCTTTGAGAGCGTTATAGCAAGGCACGACGTCGAAAACCCGGCTTCCGGGCGCGTTATGAAAAAATGCGGCATGCGGTACCTTGGATGCAAACCTGTGATCATGCCGCAAAAAAACGACGCGGTCAGCATGTGCGACATTTTCATAATAACGAAAAGCGAGTGGGAAAGCTTATTTTTAAATCCGGCGCGTCGGGCAACGTCGCCTCGGAAGACGTGATTCACATGCTCCATGAAATGGGCATCGAAACGGGTGTCGATCTTGAAAAAATGATCGCGCTCGCAAAACAGCTCCAGGAATGGGTCGAGCATCCGACGGACAGCGCCGTACTGCGTGCGGGGCGCGTGTCGGATCTTATGTCCCTCGAATCCGTGAAAAAACAATAAACGCGCAAAAACATTTGTAATCTTCTAAAATCCGGGGCGTGCGATATGCGCGCCCTGGATTTTTGCTGTACGTTCTTATATACGACGGTACGTCTTACATGCTGCTCTTTCTCCATTCTTTCATAACCGGCCGTATACGTTTGCCGATCTTTTTCAATCGTGACTCCAGCGCCTGGCGTTTTATGTCCAGCATCGCGCAGATTTCAAAGCAATGACAGCCGTCCATCAGCAAATCGACAATCACGCGCTGTTCCGGGGTCAGAACCGAATGCAGGCGTTTCTTCAGTTCCTTTCGCTCTGTGTCATGCATCAGCTTCAAATCAGCGCGGCTGCTGAAACCGAGCCGGGAGAGTACGGCGTCGATTTCAATCCCGTCTCCTTCGCCGTCT
>JAJDJB010000001.1 GCA_030266985.1 Synergistaceae bacterium OttesenSCG-928-D05 | reverse complement strand
AAACGATGATGAAAATGATGGATACGCGCATTGAGGACCTCGGCGCAACGACGGACATGACGGTCTATCAGATGGTCGTCGTCCCGGAGCGTTTCGAGCTTTGGTTCAAGATCCCCGGCGTGCAGGATTGGACGGAAATCGACATGAAGCCGCTTCTGCGGCCAAGGGAATGAGCGTACTGTTCTATGCGTGAAGCTGCAATATGATGGAATTTAAGAGGCTTGGCTGAATTTTTTCAGCAGGGCCTTTTTTTCTAGGAAGGCGGGGTAACGGAATGTATTACATGGCTTTCGATTGCGGAACGATGGGAACGAAAACGGCGATTTACAGGATCGACTCCACGAAAGTGGCGGAAGCGTATCGCGAAAACAAAATCGCGTACCCGCAGCCTGGTTGGGCGGAAATGGACGCGATGGGTTTTGTGCGGGCCGCGCAGGAGGGTGCGAGGGAGTGTATGGCGAAATCCGGCGTAAATCCCGCCGAAGTGCGCGCGATATCCGCGAGCGGAATCATTTGCGGCATTGTTGGGATCGACGACGACTGGAATCCGGTGACGCCTTTCGTCCCCTACCTGGATAACCGTGCGCGCGGCGAGGCGGACTGGGTTAAAAAGAACGTGGATCCGGTCTGGGCCGCTGAGAGCGGAAATACTACGGTCGATGAATTTATGCCGCCGATGATCCTGCGGTGGTTTTTGAACCATTATTCCGGTTTTCGCAAGCAGGCAGTCCGGGTTGTGAATAACGGCCCCTTTGTTCTCGGCAGGCTTGCGGGATTAAAAGCGAAAGACGCCTTTCTGGACTGGGCGACGATGTCCGGCTGGCTGATCGGTTATGACGCGAAAAAACGGGACTGGTCGCAAAAACAGTTGTCCGCGCTCGGAATCCCGCATGATATTCTGCCAAGGATCGTAAAACCGTGGGATGTTGTGGGGTACCTCGACCCGGAAGAGGCCGAGAAGATGGGCCTGAGAGCTGGCATCCCGATTGTAGCCGGAGCGGGCGACACGATGCAGTCGGCTCTTGCGTCGGGTCTTCTGGAGCCGGGGCTGAGCACGGACGTGGCGGGAACCGCATCGATCTTCGCGGTCGCGGTGCCGGATGTTTCCGAGGCGATTTCGAAAACGCCGGGAATGATGTTCGCGACGGGTACGCTTGAAAATTCCTATTTTTATTGGAGCATGATCCGCGCGGGCGGTTTGTCTCTGCGCTGGTTCCGCGATAATATTGCGAACCGCCGCGGCGACGCCTCTTTCTATGCGGAGATGGACGCGCTGGCCGGGGAGATCCCCGCGGGCGCGAAGGGTGTGCTGTTCTTCCCCTACATACAAGGAGCCGGACCGGATCTGCCGGGGGCCTGCGGGATTTTCGCGGGGCTCTACGGTTCAGCGGATCGCGTAGCGATGTGGCGCGCTATCCTCGAAGCGATCGCTTATGAATATGCGCAGATGGTCGCGGTCTATCGTGCGAACGGAATCCCGCTCACGGAAGTGATCGGCACGGAGGGCGGCAGTAAAAGTCCCCTTTGGACGCAGATCAAAGCCGACGTTTTAAATGCGTCCTACAAAGTGCCGGCGCGCAGCGAGGGCGGCCTGATGGCGGACGCCGCGGTTGCCGCATACGGCGTTGGCGATATCGCGGATTTAAAAGAAACGATGCGTGACTGGGTCACGTTCAGGGGGCGCTTTGATCCCGATCCGAAGAGCAGTCAGATTTATGCCCGAATCATAGAAGAACGGGAGAAAATGCTCGACGGTTCTATGCGCGACGTTTTCTCACAGCTTGAAGGCATGCGGAAAATTTTGGCGCTTTAGTCCTCAGGTGCGTACGTATTTATTTGTTGCGGAGTTCTCAGCGAAAAGCTATCATTGGTGAGGAATGAATCCAGCTGTGCCGTCGGAGGGATATGCGTGGGTAAAAAAGAATATTTATATAAATTGATCGAAGAACTCGTCAAAATGCCGAGCGTCACTGAAAGCGCGCAGGAGAGCGATCCCGCTTTCTGGCTTCGCGACCGGTTAAGCAAACTGCGTTATTTCCGTGAAACGCCGGAAAACCTCCAGTTGATTGAAACGCCGCTGGAAGGCGCGCCGCAAAAACTTTATGCAGTGCTCGCGCGCGTGGATGCTGCGACCCCGACGAAGCGCACCGTTCTGCTGATTTCGCACTTCGACGTCGTAGATGTAAAAAGCTTCGGCGATCTCAAGGAATATGCTTTTAATCCCGCGGAGCTGAAAAAACGCCTTGGGACGGAAAATGGCAGCGAAAACGTGATGTGGGGCAGGGGCACTATGGATATGAAGTGCGGTCTTGCCATCGAACTGGACGTCATTGAAGAATTTGCCGACCTCAGAAGTATGTTCGACGTGAACCTTGTTGTCGCCTTTGTCGGCGATGAGGAAAACTCGTCTGCTGGCATGCGGGGCGTTCTGCCGGCGCTTGCGGCGATGCAGGCCGAGGGATTGGAATTCCTTGCCGCAATCAATATGGAGCCGGGCGAAGCCGGTCAGGCGGGGGAAATTGGCCCGATGATCTTCACCGGAACGCTGGGCAAACTGCTCCCGAGTTTCTACGTGAGAGGCAAGGCCGCGCACGTTGGGAACTGCTACTACGGCTATTCCGCGGCACTGGCGGTATCCCACATCGTGAGCGATGCGGAAGGCGCTTCATGGTTGGCGGACCCGCTGCACGGCGTGAGCCAGCCCTCCTGGATATGCCTCGATATGCACATCATGAAAGACACCTATAGCGTTACCGTGCCGGATCGCGCGTTCGCGTATTTTAACTGTTTCACGACGACGCATACGCCGGCAAAAGTCATGGACCAGATGCAGAATATTGCGCGAAGGGCGCTTGAAAAAACGACGCTGCAGTTGGACGAGTCCTATCGTCTGCTCTCGAAAAACGGCTATCGCGGCGGCGAGTTTGTGAAACCGCCTGTCCGCGTCCTGACGCTGGAGCAATTGACCGCCATGGCCCGCGTCAAATATCAGGGCGATTTTGAAACGTATATCAAATCATATATAGAGACGATTCCGCTTGGCGACATCCGTTCGCGGGGCGTTTCGCTGGTCGACAAGATTGCCGATATGGCGGGAGAAGAAGGACCCTATGTCGTTTGCTTCTTCCTGCCTCCCTGGCTTCCCGTTCGGACCGACATCTCGGACGACCCGAAGGACAAGGGCGTTATGGAGGCGGTGCAGGGCGTAAAAAAAGCTGCGCTTGAGGGATTCGGCGTCGAAATGCGCGAAATCGAACTTTTCGCGGGACTCTGCGATCTGAGCTACGTCGGAGCAAAGGCATCGAAGGAAGATTTAAAAGCTTTGGAGCACAATATGCCGGGGTTCGGCGATATATACCACATCCCGCTCGATGAAATGCGGCAGCTTGGCATGCCGGTCTTGAACATCGGCCCGAGCGGAGAAGATGCGCATAAGGGAACAGAGCGCCTCCACCTGCACTACTCGCTTGAGATCCTGCCGGAGATATTGCGAACCGCGATTCACGAACTGGCGAGGCTTGTCCCGTAAAATTGTCTATGTTTTATGCGTGGCAGCTTGACGCTGTAGAAAAAATTCGCGGCGGCAGTGCGATCCTCTCCGCCCCGACCGGCAGCGGCAAAACATGGGTCGCGTATGTCTGGGCGGGGCTCATGGACGCGGACGGCAATGTCGGGATGCCGCCGGGGCGCGTGATTTTCACAGCGCCCATTAAGGCGCTTTCCAACGAACGTTATCTGGACCTCAAAGCAATGGGTTTCGACGTCGGGCTGGAAACGGGCGACTTTAAAAAGAACGCCGGCGCGACCGTCCTTTGTTGCACGCAGGAAATCTATACTCTCAAATATGCCCACATTCCGTATCAAAAGGTCATCGTAGACGAGTTTCACTACATCTTCAATGACTCCGACCGCGCGCGTTCCTATATCGACGGGCTGCGCGCCACGTCGCCGGACAGTGATATCCTCGTCATGTCGGCGACTTTTGGAAATTCCGACGGGGTACGGGAATACCTTGAAGAGATGGCGTACCGTGAATTCGTGCTGTTCGAAACGGCTGCGCGCGTGACGGATCTCGTCTTTCGGCGCGGCGGCATTCGTTTTCAGAAAATACACGACGCGCTTGTCTTCGTTTTCTCAAAAAAAGGAGCGGAATGGCTGGCGCAGCAGATTTCAAAAACGCGCCGCAAAATAGAACGGGAGCACCGTGCCCGTCTGCGCGAGATCGCGGAGATTCTTGAAGTGGCGTATGTGCCGGAGACGATGCTGCGCGGCGTCGGCATGTACTTTGGCTCTCTTCTGCCAAAAGAGAAACTGCTGGTCGAAATGGCTTTTCGCGAGCGTATTTTGGACGTCGTTGTCGGTACGGACGCGCTTTCGCTCGGCGTGAACCTTCCAGCGCAGACTGTGGTGTTCGGTCAGATGGCAAAGTTTATCGACGGTCCGCTGACGAAAAACGAATTTCTCCAAATGGGGGGCCGGGCAGGACGCAAGGGGTATTTTAACCCGGGGTATGTGACTTTCATCCCGCACAGCAAATGCGAGCACCACGGGTATGATACGGAATCGCTCTACCGTGAGATTCTGGACAGCCCGCAAGAATCCGCGAAGATTGAACTACAGCCGGCGGTTGGTCGTCTGCTCAAAAAAGAGGTCTCCATCGAAGTGGAGGCACGAATGATCTCCGACTGCTCACTGCCCAGGCGAAGATACGGCGAGGTGCTGGTGCGGGTGGAAGAAATTCTGCAGAAAATCACACGCTCGCTCGGTACGATTAAAGACCAGAAGCGAAGGAAAAGAGTACGGAAAATTCTGGCGGATATTTGGAGCGATGAAATGGATGTGGATGCGAACATCGCGATCGCGAAACTTTTTGATGCGCACGGCACGCCTGATGCGATGGACGCGGCAAACATACTGCGTAAATCAGAGCGAAATTATCTGCAGGCTCTCCTAAAAGTCAAACGCTTCGCGAACCGCCTACCGGAAGACTATAAATTTGCGCACATGGATCAAATCGACCTGACGGTGAACCAAATGGATTCCACAGTGTTTGGCTTTGAGGAAAAGATCGAGCAGATTAAAACGACGGAAGATAGCTGGGAAATAAAAACAAGCGACGACTGAATAAAATAAACAAAAATAATTATTGATGCTTTGAAAATAAAGGCTGGAGATATTTGACGCATATCTTCAGCCTGTTTTTTGTGTTTTTATAGTGAAAAAACACAAAATTGTCGCCTATTTTTCGACAATGGCAAAAAAATCAAAAGTACGGCTGACGGTCTGGAATAAACGGGACATAAAAGAAATTTAATCTGTAAATGCTGACATAGCCGTCATTTCACTCGTAAACCTGTTGTAACAAACCATCCTGGAATATATTCATATTATGAATAATATATAGGAAGAATTATCATTTTTCATACAACTAACGGGGTAGTATTATATGGATGTTCAGGTATTTTACCTCGCTGAAGTAGTGGCTAGTCTGGCGATTGTTGGGATGGGATTATTTTTTTGTGTAGTTTTTGTTATCAAAATTAAAAGACGGATAAAACTGTCCGCAGAAAGGGGAGTGCCGGGTACATGGAATTGATTAAGGAACATCCAATACTCGAGTACAAGCACGGGAAAGAAGTAGTCTTCACGCTCGACGGGAAAGAGCTGAAGGGGTACGCAGGCGAACCGATCGCGATGGCATTGCATGCAAACGGCGTGCATATCTACCGCATCACCCCGGAGATGAAACGTCCGCGGGGATTCTTCTGCGCAATCGGCAAATGCAGCTCCTGCTTCATGGTAGTAGACGGAGTACCGAACGTACGTACATGCGTCACGCCGCTGGAAGCGGGCATGAAAGTCGAGACGCAGCACGGCAAGGGGCTCGTCCCCCTGGAAGCGCAATAAGGGGGTACATAGAGAGATGAGAAAAACCCTTGAGACAGAACTTCTCGTAATCGGCGGCGGCGCGGCAGGCCTCTGCGCGGCGGCGGAAGCGGCAGGCGCGGGCGTTAAGACGACCGTCATAGAGAGCGACCTCCACCCCGGCGGCCAGCTCGTCAAACAGACCCATAAATTCTTCGGCAGCAAAGACGAATACGCAGGCACACGCGGCTACAAGATCTCCGACATCCTGCTCGACGAAATCAAAGGATTGGGCGACAAAGTCGAAATCAAAACCAACACCACAGTCACGGCCTACTACCCCGAAGAAGGCATCTACACCGCCATGAAAGGGGAAGACGAATACTACCGGATCAAAGCGAAAAAGACGATCGTCGCGACCGGGGCCCAGGAAAGACTCATCCCCTTCCCCAACAACGACCTTCCGGGCGTATACGGAGCGGGTGCAGTCCAGACCCTCATGAACGTCTACGGCGTCGTCCCCGGTAAAAAAGTTGTCATGGTAGGCGCCGGGAACATCGGACTCATCGTCAGCTACCAGCTGACGCAGGCCGGCGTAGAAGTCGCGGCCGTCGTAGAAGCCATGCCGCGCGTAGGCGGCTACTGGGTCCACGCAGCCAAAATCAGACGGCTTGGGATTCCCATCCTCCTCCAGCACACCATCACCGAGGCGCTTGGCGACCAGACCATAACCGGCGCAGTCATCCAGCCCCTCAACGACAAATTCGAACGCGTCGGCGAACCGCAGAAAATCGACTGCGACGTCATCTGCATGGCAGTCGGGCTCACCCCCACCACCGAACTCTTCTGGCAGGCGGGCTGCAAAATGCTATTTGTCCCGCAGCTCTGCGGACACGTACCCTTCCGCGACAACACCATGCGCACCTCCAACCCCGACATCTGGGTAGCGGGCGACGCATCGGGCATCGAAGAAGCGTCGGCGGCAATGGTAGAAGGCCGCATCGCGGGCTTCAGCGCAGCCAAAGCGCTCGGCAAAAACATGGAACAGACCAAATTCGACGAATACTGGAAACGACTGGAACACCTGCGCGCCGGCGAAGTGGGAGAAAAGATTCGCGGCGGAATCTGCCAGGTATTATCAGCGGGATGGGAGGCGTAAGAGATGAGCTGCGGATGCGATAAAACCAAACTCTTCAACAGCGGCGTACTAGTAGACAGAATGCCCGGTGCGATCCTGCCGCCGCAGGCGGAATGGGAAGCCAAAAAGAACGGGTACGTTGTCATCGAATGCCCCCAGCGGATTCCGTGCAACCCCTGCGCGACGAGCTGCCCCACGGGCGCGGTGGTTCCCTTCACGGACATCAACGACGTGCCGACGATCGACTACAGCAAATGCACGGGCTGCGCGCTCTGCGTGGCGAAATGCCCGGGTCTTGCGTGCTTCGTCATCGACCTGACCTATTCGGCGGACAAAGCGGTCATCAAACTTCCGTACGAACTCGTTCCCGTACCGGCGAAAGGCGACACAGTCAAATGCCTTGACCGTACCGGCAACGTCGTATCGGAAGGGGAAGTCAGCATGGTATCGGAACCCTTAAAAGACCAGACGATCGTCGTGAGCGTAGTCATTCCGAAAGACAAAGTGCACGAGATCAGAGCGATAAAGGCGGTGGGCTAGACATGAGTGAGAAAGTCAACATCATCTGCAGATGTGAAGAAATTCAGATCGAAGAAATTCGCCACTGGATCAATAAAGGCTATACAAATCTCGAAGAACTCAAACGTATTCTTCGCATTACCATGGGCCCATGTCAGGGACGCGGCTGCCGGGATATCATCCTGCGCGAAATTTCCATGGCAACGGGCAAGCCCATCAGCGAATTGAACACGGGCGTGATCCGTCCTCCGGTGAAACCCATCAAGTTCAGCCTGCTGGCAGAAGACAACTAGGAGGTGGCATGCAATGACTGTTAAAACAACCGATTTTATCATTGTCGGCGGCGGCGTTCACGGCTGTGCCACCGCTTACGAACTTGCAAAAGCAGGATATAAAGTAACGCTGTTTGAGTCGCGTTACCTTTCATCGGGTGGTTCCGGGCGTTCGGCTGCAGGACTTCGTCAGCACTTCGGTACGGAAGTCAACCTGCATATGGCGAAGTACAATCTGAAAGTTTTCCCGACGCTCGAAGAAGAGCTGGACACGGGGATGGATCTCGAATTCAGGCAGTGGGGATATATGTGGGTAGCCTACACGGACTCCTGCCTGGATCAGCTTAAGAAGAACGTAGCGCTTCAAAAGAGCATGGATATTCCGTCCGTCATCTTCACGCCGGACGAAATCCATGAGAGATGGCCCTATCTGCGCCTTGACGGAATCATCGGTGCGGCGTTCTGCGGCGAAGACGGCCATATCAACCCGCAGACGCTCACGATGGCGTACGGTGAGGCCGCCGCGCGTTACGGTGCGGTTGTGAAAACCTACACACCCGTTCAGAAGCTGCTTGCGGAAAACGGGAAGATCAAAGGCGTCGTGACGGAGAGCGGCGAAGAGTGGCACGCGCCGCGGGTTCTGCTTGCCGCAGGACCGCATACAAGACCGCTCGCCGCAACGGTTGGCGTAGATATTCCGGTCTATCCGGAACGTCACAATATTCTGATTTCCGAACCAGTCGAAGTTTTTAACTGTCCTATGGTGCTTTGCCTTGACGATGGCGCGTATTTTAAGCAGTGCCCAAACGGGACCTTTATGTTTGGCCGCGACGACCAGGACGAACCGCGAGACCTTGGCAACGAGGGCAATAGCGTGAAGTTCCTGGCAGGCGTCACGGCGAGCGTATTGAAGAGAATTCCGGCGCTTTCCGGCGTGCGCGTCGTGCGCCAGTGGTCAGGCCCTTATGACGTCACGGAAGACCATAACGCGATTATCGACTGGACACCGCTTGAAGGGCTCATGGTCAATTGCGGCTGGAGCGGACATGGTCTGCAGTTCGGGCCATCGGGAGGACGCGTCTGCAAAGAAATGCTTGTCGGCGAGCAGGCTTTTGTCGACCTTCACCGCTTCCGTCTCGCGCGGTTTGCCGAAGGCGATCTCTTCTTCGAGCCGGCGTTTATTTAACCCGGCGGTAAACCGAAACAATTAAAAATCGTTTTGCAAGACACAGGCTGCCGATATAAATCGACAGCCTGCGTCCTTATATACGAAGAGAAGTCCGTTATTAGAATACCTAAAATAAGACGCGTTTCGGTTCGTGAGAGTATATAGCGCTTCGCGTGTTTTATACGGCAAAGCCCGGCTCGCTTTCAAAAAAAAGTAAACTATGCTATCATTCGGGCAATCGGTATCGTATGGGGATGTTGCAATGCATTACAGATTGGAAACCCTGCTCCCGAATAAGAGAAAAATTCTCTCCGTCGCTGTTTTGACCCTCCTCCTTGTGACGGTTCTGGTCTGCGTGTCTTCCGCGCAGCAGCTCTATACGTACGATACGACCTGTTATTTCTACAACAACGAGTTGGGTGCTTCCGGCGCACTCCGGCAGGATGGCCATCAAACGCCCCAGAAACCCGTAACGGACGATAATTCCCCGGACGCAATACAGCCTCGCCAGTTCCCGCCTTTTCAGGCGAATCTCAATACACAGCGCACCCGTTTCAGGGGCTCTGTTTCCACAAATCTCGAATGTCTCTCTTTTGTTGCAAACGGCGATGTCACTTCCAAGGAAATGCAGCGCTCGTCGTTCCTGCGGAGAGACGAGAACCTGGCTTTTTCACCAACTACATACGTCAAAACGACACATAAGCGGGAATAATCCTTACCAAAGACTTACCACCTAAATCTTAAACCTGCCTTTTCGCATGCTTTGCCGAGTGCATAGCCATGCGGCGTTCGTGTTATGGGCATTCGCCTCCGCGCGCGGAGCGTGTCCTATGTTTGCTGTTCTATGAATGAGGAGGAAATTGGTATGTCGTTTGGTTCGGTCGCTTCTAACTTTGCAGGCCCCTCCGGGGCGCTTGTGATGTCCTTGATCGCCATGAGCATCGTTTTTCTGGTCATTATCGGGTTGATGTTCGTGATGCTCTCGACACATAAAGTTGTGAGCGCAATAGAGAAGAAGGATAAAACGCGGGAGGTCGGCAAATAACATGGAACTTTATATTACCGCTCTGCGCGGTGTTATTGAACAGTCCGGGTTCATCGCCCTTACAGGCGGCAATCTTATTATGCTGCTTGTATCGTTTGTTCTGCTGTATCTAGCCATTGTGAAGGGTTTTGAGCCTCTGCTGCTTTTGCCGATCGCGTTCGGGTGTCTGCTTGTCAATCTGCCGCTCTCCGGAATACTGGATCCCGGCGGATTCCTCTACTTCGTGAAGTTCGGCATCGACCACGAAATTTATCCAATCATCATTTTCATGGGGATTGGCGCGCTAACGGATTTCGGCCCGCTGCTGGCGAACCCGATTACGTTTCTTCTGGGCGCAGCTGCGCAGCTTGGCGTTTTCGTAGCGGTAATCGGTGCGATGCTGATGGGATTCACGATCCAGCAGGCCGCCGGAATCGGTATTATCGGCGGGGCGGATGGGCCGACGGCAATCTATCTCTGCGCGAAACTAGCGCGTGATATTCTGCCTGCGGTCGCAGTCGCGGCGTATAGCTATATGTCGCTCGTTCCGTTGATTCAGCCGCCCGTTATCAATCTTCTCACCACGAAGGCCGACCGAGCGATCAAAATGGAACAACTGCGCCCGGTTTCCCGCATTGAGCGTGTCTTGTTCCCGATCATATCGACGCTGGCGTGTGGCCTTATTCTGCCCGCGGCGGTGCCGCTGATCGGTATGCTCATGTTTGGAAACCTGCTTCGCGAGTCCGGTTGTACGGAGAGGCTGAGTCTCGCCGCACAGAACGAAGTTTTGAACGCGACGACGATCTTTTTGGGAATTTCCGTAGGTGCCACGATGAACGCGGAATCGTTCCTGCGCATCGAAACGATAAAAATCATCACGCTCGGGCTGGCTGCGTTCATATTCAGTACGGCGGGCGGGGTTATTTTCGGCCAGATGCTGAAGATTGCGACAAGAGGCAAGGTGAATCCGATCATAGGAGCGGCGGGCGTATCCGCCGTGCCGATGGCGGCGCGCGTTTGCCAGAAAGTCGTCCAGAAAGAATTCCCCGGTTCCTATATTCTGATGCACGCGATGGGCCCGAACGTAGCGGGTGTTATCGGAACTGCGGTCGCCGCGGGAGCAATGCTTACGCTATTGACGAAATGAGGTGCAGAACATGTTTTCAAATATTCTGCTTAGTGTAGTTGTAGCTGCCTGCGCTATGTTGTGGGCAATATGGAAGGTGCATACGGAGTAGCTTTTTCAAACAACGAACGCACCGATAATTGAAGGAGGACTGAATATGTGGGTAGTGAACATGATCGTTTGTATCGGCATCGCTTTTGGTTCTTTCATATGGGCAATTTGGCGTACGCTCAAAGCGGAAGGGAAAAAGAACACTGCAAAGTCGTCCGTTTAATATTGACGCTTGCAAGGTATTTCGCCGTTTGACGCGAAAAGGCGATCCGGGCTGTTGGGCGCTGTGTTTTTCAACAACCCGGTTTTGTGTTACACGAGGGTTTTACGAATATCGAAAAAGTCATATAATTTACTGTATAATGGCGATGAATATGCGAACTTTTATTGGAGGTCATCTTCATGCATGAAAAGGGCATCGAGGCTTTTCTCGCTGTCGCAATGTCCAGAACGCTGGGTCGCGCTGCCGAGCTTCTGAACGTTACACAGTCGACGGTAAGCTATAACTTGAAAGAACTGGAAAACGACATGGGGATGATCCTTGTCGACCGGCAAAAGGGCATGAAGTCAGTGCATCTGACGCCCGCGGGGGAGAGCTTTTTGCCGATTGCCCTCAAATGGCAGGAAGTAAGCCGAGAAATATCGAACGCAAGGAACCCCGGGTCAGCGTATTCGCTGGCGATCGGCGGTTCCGAGAACGTGAACTGTCGTCTCCTGCCGCCTCTCTATTCGAACCTGCTGCGGCACGAACCGCCAATTTATCTGAAGATCTCCATGGATCCGTCCGACCAGATGTACCAGGCGGTGGAAAGCAGGGCGTTCGACCTCGCGATCGTACTGCACGAGGAAACGACACGCTATGTGCAGATGGAACCTTTCTATCAAGAAGACCTTGTTGTGGCACGTATCCCCGGCGAGGGCGAAAAGCAGATGGACGAAGTTTCTCCCTCTACGCTCCGCCCAGAGGACGAGTTCTACATCGAATGGGCGAGCGGCTACCGTCTTTGGCACGACCACTTGTGGGATCCATCGCGTTCCGTGAAGCTCAGGCTCGACTCTGCTGCACTGGTCAGTACGATCATGACTGAGCCGGAACAGTGGTGTATGGTGCCGCGTTCCGCGATACCACGCCTGCATTCGGAAAACGATAAAATTATTTTCCAGAACATCGCCGATCCGCCACCGGATCTTCTTTATTATAAAATCACGCACCGCTATCCCAAGGCAAGCGCGATACCGGGGCTCGAAATATTTGAAGAAGAGGCGAGGAAACTCGGATTCGGCAGCTTTAAGTCATGATAAAAATTGCAGGGTTCATAGACCACACGAATCTGAAACCTGCCGCCACCGTTCAGGATATCGAAGCGTTATGCAGGGAAGCGGTCGAATGGCGATTTCGAACCGTTTGCGTCAACTCCGCGAACGTGCAGATTGCGTCTAAACTGCTCTCCGGCACTGGCGTGGGCGTATGCAGTGTTGTAGGGTTTCCACTTGGCGCTTCGCTCAGCGAGGCGAAAATATATGAGGCCGTGAAGGCACATGACGCGGGCGCGTCGGAGATCGATATGGTCTTGAATATCGCATGGCTGAAACAGGGGTACTGCGACTGGGTCGAAAAAGAGATCAGGTCTCTGGTGCGCGCGGTTCCGGATTGCACTGTAAAAGTAATTTTAGAAACGTGTCTGCTTGATGATGTTCAGAAGCGACAGGGGTGCGCGATAATAAAATCCGCCGGTGCGCACTTTGCCAAAACTTCCACAGGTTTCTCCAGTACAGGAGCCACTGTTGAGGATATAAAATTAATGCGGGATGCGCTAGGTCCGGATTTCGGAGTAAAGGCCTCCGGAGGGATCAGGGACTATGAGACAGCCGCCGCAATGATTCAAGCCGGCGCCAATCGGCTTGGAACTTCAAATTCCGTTGCAATATGCAAATATACCGAGGACATATGTTAGGCAGACGGTATATCATTGCCATGTGTCTTGAAAATGTAAGGCGTGTTCTTGTGCAACATCTTTTTGTGTTTTTGTAAAGAGCAAAGATACGCTTTGCGGATAATATCAAATATCAGATGATATATTCTGTTGTTTTGTTGTACCTTTCGTGAATCTTATCACCTAGAAGGAGGACTCATTTTGATTGAATCAGAAGAAAAAAATTTGCAGGCAGTAGAGGAGGAAAACAGTCAGATCGACTTCGATGAACTAATGCGCAAGTACGATACCGAAGCCAGGTTTCGTGCGCTGTCAGGGTCTGTTGGGAAGTTTGTATCGCTGCTTGCTGTCGCGATGTCATGTTTCCATTTCTACACGTCAGGATTCGGGTTGCTTTTGGCGCAAAAACAGGGGGCTGTGCACCTTGCTTTTACGCTCGCGCTGGTCTTTTTGCTTTATCCGGCAAGTTCCAAGCACTCTAAAACATCGGGCGTTCCATTTTACGACTGGATTTTAGCGGGACTTGGCGTAGCGTCCACGATGTATCTCGTCGTGTTCTTTAACGAGCTGGTTACGCGCTCCGGTCTGCCAACGCAGACGGACCTGATTATGGGATTCATCCTGATCGCAACGCTGCTTGAAGCGACACGCAGAATATCGAATCCGGTTCTCCCCTGTTTGGCGGTCATAGCGCTTCTGTACTGTTATTTTGGGCGTTCAATGCCAGCGGCAATCGGTCACCGCGGTTTTTCCGTTCCGCGAATCATTAACCACATGTTCCTGGGTACGGAAGGAATTTTCGGTACGCCGCTTGAGGTTTCTTCGACGTTTGTCTTCATGTTCATCCTCTTTGGCTCCGTTTTGGAAAAGACCGGCATGGGCAAGTTCATCATCGACCTTTCCATGGCACTCGCCGGTTGGTCAACGGGCGGCCCCGCAAAAGTTGCGGTTGTCAGCTCAGGACTCATGGGAACCGTTTCTGGTTCCTCCGTTGCGAACGTCTGTACAACAGGTATGTTTACAATCCCGCTTATGAAAAGCGTTGGGTACGAACCCCATTTCTCCGGGGCGGTGGAAGCGGTTGCTTCGACGGGGGGCCAAATTATGCCGCCTGTTATGGGGGCCGGCGCGTTCATCATGGCGCAGTTTCTGGGCGTTCCGTACATTGAAGTTGCGCTTGCGGCAGTCGTCCCTGCGTTGCTCTACTACTTCGCGGTTATGGTGCAGGTTCACTTCGAAGCGAATCGCCTGGGTCTCACAGGCATTCCTCGCGCGCAGCTGCCGCGCCTTTGGCCGCTCATAAGGGAGAAGGGGTTCCTTCTCATTCCGCTTATCGCGATCATCTATCTGCTTCTTGCCGGCTATACGCCGCTCAAGGCAGCATTCAACGGTATCCTTGTCAGCTTTGTGCTTTCCTGGCTGAATAAAGAAACCCGCCTCACGCCGCCCAGAATCTTGGAGGCGTTCGAAGCTGGCGCACGCGGCGCGATCGGCGTTGCATGCGCATGTGCGACGGTCGGTATGGTCGTCGGCACAGGTACGCTCACGGGCCTTGCGCTTCGCATTGCGGGCGCGATCGTCACCCTGGCGGGCGGCAGCAAGATTCTCACGCTGTTCTTCACCATGTGCGCAAGCATCATCCTCGGCACCGGACTTCCGACGACTGCAAACTTTATCGTCACAAGCACGATGGCGGCACCCGCCCTGTTCCAGCTAGGCGTTCCTGCGAAAGCCGCCTATATGTTTGTCTTCTACTTCGGAATCGCGGCGGACCTTACTCCGCCTGTTGCGCTTGCGGCCTATGCGGGAGCCGGTATAGCCGGGTCGGATCCAATGAAGACCGGTGTTACTGCCTTCAAACTCGCTCTGGCAGGATTCCTTGTGCCGTATGTCTATGTCTATAATCCCATGCTGCTCTTTATTGACGCAACACCGTTGCCGATGGCACAAGCGATTATCACAGCGTTGATCGGTGTTTTCCTGCTTGCCATGTGCACGATCGGGTACTTCAAGGCATCGCTTGCGTGGTATCTGCGTATCGCGGCCCTGGCTGGCGCACTCGCGCTTCTGATACCGGGCACGCTCACAGACCTCTTTGGTTTGGGGGTATTGGCGCTGATTTTCGTTATTCAGACCGCGAAAGCGAAAAAGATGAAAACGGCGGTAAATTAGTTCGATTTAACGAGTGTTTGTTGTATAATCAACGGTAGTATAAAATAGTTTTGCGGCACAATCAAATCAGAGTTTAAGCAAATTACAACGTAATTTGCTTGACTAACATAAAATATCGGGAGGTAGTAGTATGAAGAAAGTCGTTATCGTAACTCTTGCAGCAGTACTGTTCGCGTTTTCATTCGCGGGATTGGCGTCGGCAGCGTCCTATATGTCGATCGCTACGGGCGGAACCTCTGGGACGTACTATCCGATCGGCGGCGCAATCGCAAGCGCAGTTACAAAAGCAGGCAAGATCCAGTGCACTGCTGAAACCGGAAATGCTTCTGTTGCAAACACGAACTTGATTGCAACGAAGGGTATCGAGATTGCAATGGTTCAGAACGACATTACCTACTGGGCAGTCAACGGCGAACTGATGTTCCAGGGCAAACCCCTGCGCAATGTCCGTACGGTCGCAGCTCTTTATCCGGAGCACGTCCACGTTGTTATCACGAAAGAATCCGGCGTCAAGTCAATCGATGACCTCAAAGGCAAACGCGTAGGCGTAGGCGCACCGGGTTCGGGTGTTGAAGGCGACGTGCAGGCAATCTTCAAAGTTGCCGGCCTGACCTACAACGACCTGCGCAAGGCTGACTTCCTCGACTTTGCAGCGACCGCGAGCCGCTTCAAGGACAACCAGATCGACGCAGGTTTCGTCGTTGCCGGATACCCCGTTGCAGCGATCATGGACCTCACCACGACGAAAGACGTCGCCCTTCTTAACTTCAGCGATGATTTCCTCGCGAAGCTGAACAAGACGTATCCCTTCCTCGTGAAGAGCATCATCCCTGGAAAGACATACCGCGGCATCGACACCGACACCGCGACTCCGGCAGTCATGGCGATCCTCATCACCTATGATGAAGTCCCCGAAGCAGACGTCTACAACTTCACGAAGGCGATGTTCGACAATATCGCTGACGTGCACGCTGCACACGCAAAAGGCAAAGAGATCACACTGGAAGGCGCTCTGAGCGGCCTTACAGCTCCGCTGCACATCGGTGCGGAGAAATACTTCAAAGAAATCGGTATGATTAAGTAAGCAAAACACTGCTATCTCGACATTAAACAAAAAACGGTGCCCCGCGCAAATTGCGCGGGGCGTCTCTTTTATGTACCGCGTTTCGCTTTTCCACTCACACAGAACGCGTTTTTTTGCCGTTTTTTTGAAAATAGATGCCGGCGCGTGTGAACCCCAAAATATTCCACATAAAGACGCTTGCGGATTATGTAGTATAATACTTTAGTACCTAACTATGGACAAATATGTCCCGGGGGAGTGCGTTGGTCCTGTCTGTATTGATTACGGCTATATCTACGATAGCTCTTTTATCTTTTGTGCTTTTCTTTTCCTTGTTTCTTTGCGGCATGGAACGGGTTGTTTATGAAAAAAAGGGCATTTCGTTTACGCTGGATTTGGTCAACAGGTTTTTATCCGGCAGAAATTTTGGCAATACACCCCCGCTCAAGCTTTATCTGGCTTGCGTTTGCCTTCTGCTGACCTTTTTGTTTATCCCCATGGGCACGCTGCCGCAGTTTTTCTCAACGGATTTCGACGTGCTGGTGATTATCTTTCTTTTCGCAACGGCCCAAAGTTTTTTTATTCGCGGTATGCGCAGTTTTTCGGAGGAAATTTACCAGACGCTTGATAAAAATGAGGTTTCCGCACTCTCGCGTTTTATTACGGCTTACATCCTGACGGGCGGGACGGTTGCGTGGTATGTGCTGTCGCGGGGGATTCCGGGCAATATTTTCAGCTTTGACGCGCTGACCGCAACGCCTCTTGGGAGCGTTATGGGAACGTCGGGCTGCATTGGCTTTGCGTGTCTTTTTATCCTGCTTGCGATTTGTTCTCCCTGCAGGAGAACGGAGAGCATTACTGTGTATTACAACGTTCCGCTGCCCGAAATGTTCGACGCGCTGCGTTCAACGCTCTGTCCGGCAATTGCCACAGCGGTTTTCCTTTCCTATAACCCGGCGGTTTATTTTGGGCTGTATGGATGGAGAATGTTTATGGTAGGGTTTGCCTATTACTGGTTTCAGGTCTTTATGATGCAGATTTTTATATTCCCTTTGATTTGGAGATGCTACCAGAGAGCCAAATCCCTGCTGCCGGAGCGCTATGACCACGCAATCATCGTGACGCTTGCGGCGTTAGGCGTTTGCGGTCTGATGATGGATCTCTACGTTTAGCGGAACGTTTCCTGTGTGATCGGCGGCACGCCTGTCGGCGCTATAGCAAGTTTGTCGGAGACATACAGCCTTGAGAACAGAAACGGTACCTTCCGCACGCGTACAAGCAACCGCTCCCCCTTGAAAACATCGTAGAAGTTGCGCCGTCCGAAGGGTTCGTAATCGGCCTGGTTCAGCCCGAAACGACTGTCTCCCACACGGTAATAGTATTCTTCGACGGATGTCCTTCCGCCCTGATAGATGAACCATTCCTGCGTCTCTATGAATCTGCCGTTTACCGGTCGGATCGACGGCAAGCCCGCGTTGGAGGAGCGCACACGCTCTTCCCACATCCACAGTCTTCCGCTCACGATCCGGTACTCGTCTTCAACGGGGGTTTTTTCAACAGAATGAATATAGCGCGTGGTAAAGACATTCCCAACGCGCGCCGGCGCCACGAACAGCGTGTTTCCGTCGTTGTCCAGTATTTGAAAACTGTCGATGCGCCATCCGGCCAGAGCGACCAGAAAAAGAGCCGACATGAATGCGAAAAAGAGCATGAGACGTAAAACGGGTTTCACTTTTTTGTCTCCTTTATGCCGAAATATGGGGGCGCGATGCGTTTGCCCTCCTATGGCACTTAAATGTACTGTTGTTTCGTCCTCATTTTATTGTATGATTATATATGATAAAGCACAAGGGGGCTTGTCCGATGTCCGATACGTTTGTTCCTGTAACCAAAAACCCGCCCGCGAAGGTGAAAGACCCGGGGATCATCGCGCTTGTGATGGCTGGTGCGGGCGTCTATAACGCCAAGAATGCCGAACTTCTTCTTCTGCCGGAAGGACGCTCGTTGCTTTCGCAACTTCGAGAATCGTTTTTTGCGTCTTTGCTCAGCGGCCCCGGATTTCAGCCGTCCGATTGTATGGACTCTGAGACCGCCGTTTACTCGCTCGCGGAACGTTATGTGCGCGAATGTGGTGATCGGGCGCTTTTGTGGTCGCAGTCACAGAATCGTTTGTTCCGCATGCATGGCTGGTTCTCCGATTTCAAAGCGGCCGGCGGGAGCGCGGCGGAGTCGATGGCGGCCCTGAAAAACGCGTTGTCCGCGCAATTGAAGGACGTTTCGTTTGTCACGAAGATCGTGCCGAAAAAAGAGCGCACGTGGATGATAGCGGCGGAAACGGAAAAGGGCGCGGAGCGTGCGGAGGCCGGCTATCGCTGTGCTTCGTGCGGCGAGATTTTTTGCGCCGATTCGCGCTTCGAATCGAAAGAAGCGCCCGTAAACGCAGGTGCGGCGGCGGAACCGGTCACGGACGTTCATACGCCCGGCACGCACACGATACAGCTTCTGTGCGAATATCTGAATATTCCAATTGAGACGACGTTGAAAGCGATGCTCTACACGGTAGAATCGCCCGGCGGCGGTAAAAAACTTCTTTTCGCGATGATTCGCGGCGACCGCGACATCAGCGTTTCCAAACTGTCCGCATGGCTGGAAGCGAATGATCCGGGCGCGACGTTCCGACGGGCGGAGACCGCCGAGATCGTGGAGTCGTTCGGCGAGGTCGCCGGATTCTGCGGTCCTGTCGGCGTACCGGACAACGTACAAATGGTGGCCGACGTATCGCTGAAGGACGGAAAAAATTTTGTGGTGGGTGGAAACCGGCCAGATTATCACAGGACCGGATGCTGCTGGGGCAGGGATTTTGAGCCGCCGCTCGCGGACCTTGCGCTCTTCCACGAAGGGCTGCCGTGCCCTTCGTGCGGCGGGAAACTGGAAGAAACGTGGCTACGGAATCTTGGCGAAATCGGTGTGTATCAGGCGGGTGCCGCGGGAGAAACGACCCTTTCCTGCCGCGACCGGGACGGGCTGCGCGAGTGGCCGTATCGCCTGAGCGCCGCAATTTCGCTCGAATCCGTGCTACTGTCCATTTTTGAACGACGTATGCAGAAAACAGCTGTATAGCATAAACAGGAGGAATCACAGTGATTAAACAAAAAAGAGTAGCGGCGCTGGCAGAGGAACTTACAAAACGTGATCTCGAGGCAATTTATTTGGGACCTTCCACGGATCTGGAATACATCGGGGAGCTCGACACGCACCCCGACGAGCGCGTTCGCGGCCTGATGGTGACCAGAGAGGGAAAATGCTTCGCGCTGGTGCCTTTGCTCTATAAAGAAGAGATGGTAAACGCGTTCGGCGACGTTCCGATCTATGAAGAATGGACCGACCATGAGGGCTTTACCGATGCGTTCCGTCGCGGCTGCGAAAGGCTCGGCGTACTGGGCAAAAAAATCGCCTTCAACGACGGCGTGCGCGCGGTCGACATGCTTGCGATCCGCGATGCGATGGACATCAAACTTGAAAACGGGCTCGGCGTACTCTCGCCGCTTCGCGCGCGCAAAGACGCGGAAGAACTCGAACTGATGCGCAAGGCGTCCAAAATGGCGGACGGCGTTGTGGAGCGCCTCGTGGAATTTATCAAACCCGGCATGAAAGAACGCGACATTGCGAAAGTGATTCCCGATTTCTTTGAAGAACTGGGAGCCGACAACGTTTCCTTCAACCCGATCGTCGCAAGCGGCCCGAACGGTTCGATGCCGCACTACGGCGGAGACCAGCGCGTCATCCAGCCGCAGGATATCATCATCCTCGACCTGGGCGGCAGATATAAGAGCTACTGCTCGGACACGACGCGCACGCTTTTCGTCGGAGAGCCGACCGGGGAGCAGCGGAAGGCTTACGAGATCGTGCGTGAGTCGCAGATGGCGGGCGAGGCGGCTGTGAAGCCCGGCGCAACTGGCCAGGACGTGGACCGCGCGGCGCGGCGCGTTATCGTAGACGCGGGATACGGCGAATATTTCTTCAACCGCGTCGGGCATGGCATCGGCGTTGCGGTACACGAAGATCCCTATATGATAGAAGGCAACAACGCGCCGCTGGAGCCGGGGAACGTTTTCAGCGTGGAACCTGGAATCTACATCCCGGGCAAGTTTGGCATTCGCATTGAAAACCTCGTTGCCGTAAAACAGGACGGATACGGAGAGGCGCTGAATAAATTCCCGCGGGAGATCACGAAAGTCAAGGGTTAAAAAGATGCAGGCAAAGCGCTCCGAAGTTTCGGGGCGCTTTTTTGTAATGATTACACTTGAAATGTTTCGGGATATAGGCTTAAATGAACACGCCTACAAGTATGTATTCGGAAACGGGGTATATATTGATGCGAAAAAAAGCGGGAAGTAATTATGCGAAGTGGTTTACGGAAGAAATCCCCGAACTGTTGCAGAACGGGATTGTAGATGAACAGACCGCGTCTCGCCTTCGCGGTTATTACGAAGACCGTGTGAAGCCGGAAAAGCAGAGCTATTCGCTGCTGGCGCTCGTGATTCTGGGCGCGCTGCTCGTGAGCGGCGGCGTTGTCCTTCTCTTCGCGCACAACTGGGACATGCTTGCAAAATGGCAGCGCGTGGCGGCGGCGTTCATTCCTGTCGTGATTGGAACGGCGAGTGGTGTCTGGACGATTGTAAAAGAAAAGGACGCACGCTGGCGCGAGTTTTCCGCTTTTTTTACGGCGGCGGCTTTTGCGGTCCTGATCGCCCTTATTTCTCAGATATACCACACGGGCGGTACGCTTGAAGAGTACATTCGCCTTGTCCTGCTGCTTTGCCTTCCGCTCATCTACATCTTCGGCAGCCAGACGCTCGCCATCGTTTATTCCTTTGGACTGTTTTCCTTCTATGACTTCTATCGCATGGATGACACGATACATTTGCTCTATCTCGCCGCAATTGTGCCATTTTATGTGTGGTTCCTCTTCCGAAAGCCGCAGGACGGAGCGACGGTATGGGCGCGTTACGCAGTGCTGGTGCCGATTGCAAATCTGCTGTTCGCCTTCGATAACGACTCTGTGGTGATGAACGGGATTGCAATCAACGCGATGTTGTTTACCGCCGGGCTTGTCTATCGCGACCAGGGCGAACGGGGCTGGAAAAATCCGTGGCTGGTTTTCGGCTGGATATTCTTTACGCTGTTGCTCTCGATTGGGAGCGCGTCGCGTTATTTCTGGCGCGAAGTGGAACTCGCCCGCATGGCTTTCGGATTTTGGGTGATCCCGCTTGCGGCCGGTTTATTTTTCGCGATACGGCGCTTCACACCGGTCAAGCTCATGGTGATGGCTTTCCCGCTGATCGCGCTGTTCAGCTATTGGGAGATCCTGGACCGTGAGACGATGTTCTGGCTTTCGAACGCATATTTCGCGCTTTTTGCGCTGACGATGCTCATTCATGGGATACGAAACAAGGCGCTCATGGAGATCAACGGCGGGATGTTGCAGCTCGCTCTCCTTTTCTCGTTCCGCTTTTTCGACTCCCGGATCGGGATCATCGAGCGCGCCGTCGCGTTCATCGTTATCGGTCTTTTCTTCATCGCCATGAACGTTTATTTGAGCCGAAAATTCAAGCGTGAAGCGTGGAAAGAAAGCGAGGCGGCGGACAATGCTTGAACTTAAAAATAAAAAGTGGATTTTACTCGCGCTCTTTCTGCTTTCTGTTGCGGCGGGGGTTTCTTATCCGGTCATAAAGATTATTCGCTATGATTTTGGGACGCGCCCGGCGGTTTATCGTTTTGAGGCTGGGATCGTCGATCCGTACGATCCGTTCCGCGGAAGGTATGTGACACTGAGCCCGCTGCCGACCGAAGTGATTCTGGAAGAAGAGAAAGACTTTGATGATTACGAGAATGTTTACGCAGTGCTGGAGAACGACGGGCGCGGAATCGCACAGGTCGTCGACCTGATTGAAAAACCGGAGTCGGGCAAAGACGCGGTTCTCGTTCCGTATTACTGGCCGCGCGTCATACAGGACCCCACGGACGAAGAGGCTGGAAAGTACTCGTACCGGATTCGACTGCCCTTCACGCGTTTTTACATGAACGAGAAACTTGCGCCCGCGGCGGAACGTGCCGTTGACGAGGCGCTTCGCAGAAACGACGGGACCTGTATGATTGTCGTAAACATATACAAGGACGGCAATTACGCCATAAAAGACCTGGAGATCAACGGTACGCCAATCCGGCAATACATCGAAGAACACAAAGAAACGGACTGAATATAGAACGGCGGCATGCGCCGCCGTTTTTTCTTGCCTCTTTTTTTGATATACTTTCTACAAAGTTTGGAGCGTGCGGCATGGAAGACAGAGTCAAACAGGTGTTGAAAGAACTTATAGAAGAATATGGCATTGCGATCCTGGAAGATTCCGACCGCCTGTCGCAATTCCTTGAGAACCGCTGCGCGGGAGAGCGCAGCGACAACTTCCGTCTGACCTTCGCGCTGCGCTATCTGCTCAAGGCGGGATGGACGCCTCAGGTCAAAATCTCGGACCGCAACGACGCGTACTACGCGGACATGCTGATAAAAAATCTCGGCTACACGGCGTCCGCGGCGAAAGACGTGGTCGGTACGCTCCGGGACATCACGTCCGAACCCGAGCCGCAAAACACGGAGGACGAAGAAAAAATCGTCGCAAGCCCCGGGAATCTTCGCCGCATCGCGGGCGGGATCTCCAACAAACCGCGCACGATGTGGCTCCGGAAAAAATCGATGCGCAACGGCCTCGTACTTGTAGCCGCGCTGCTCGCGATCATCGTCCTTTTCTTTCAGATCGGCAGAGAGCGGAGTCCCGTCGGCGACGAGTTCCGCATTGCGTTCCTCGCCAAGATGACGGGACCGAACTCGCAGCATTCCCTGAATCAGCTGCGGGCGGCGCAGCTTGCGGTGGAAGCGATCAACAAACAGGACGGCGTACGCGGGTACAAACTGAAGATTGTCGGATTTGACGTCCCCGTTGGGCCGGAGGCTGCAAAAACGGCGCTGGACCGGATTATCAGTGATCAGAATATCCTTGCGCTCCTGAGCACGGTGGGCGGCGAGACGGGCGAAGCCCTGCTCGCAAAGGCGGACGAACAGAACGTGCCGATCATCATAACCGCGCCGGAGCTGACCGGACTGCGGGAGGACGGAAAACCGTACCTGTACACGTTTCGCATCGTAAACGACGCGGATGACCGTTCAAAAATGCTCGCCTATTTTGCGACACAGGGATTGATGAAAAAAAAGGCGGCGTTCTTTTATGACTCCGAAAGCGTGTTCGCGCGGAAAGACCGTGACAACGCGATTGCATGGGTGCGGCAATACGGCGGGGAAGTTGTGGCCGACATCGGTTACCTGAAGCGCTTTGCCGCGGACCACAGAGCCGCGATGGAGGCCATAAAACAGAGCGGCGCGGACGTGCTGATCCTGCCGGGCGGCGACATTGCGTCGGCACAGATCGTGGCCGACGCGCGCGCAGCCGGTTTTACGAACGCCATTTTAGGTGAGGACTACACGGCGGTTCTGCCCTCGATTGCGGGGAAATCAATGGCGGGCACCTGGTGGATCAACGAAGTGTCCGCGCAGGATCCGCAGATTCGCTCTGTACTGAAAGATTACAGGACTTTATACAATGAAAATTGTCCGGAAGAAGACGTGAAACGCGCCATTCTGGCATACGACGCGGTCCGCTGGATAGCGGGCGCGCTTTACAACGCGCCGGGTTACCGCGGCGAGGCGATTCGGCATGCGCTGCTCTCGACGCTCAATTTTCCGATGACGCACGCAACTTTAACACTCGACCCGCGCACGCATGGCCCTTATAATAAAGCGATGGCGGTCATCTACTGCGATACGGAACGGGGGATTTTTCAGAAGAGAGTCAGAACTGAAAAACCGGAATAGAAGCACAGGAAACTTTATTCAATAAATTTATTTGGATGGGAATGATCCGATATGAGCGAAGAAAAAAAACAAAGACTTGAAGAAGTATTCCTCGCCGTATGGAAGGGCAGGGAGAACGCCGACTGCGTCTGGTGGGATGGCGTGTGGTGGTCCTGGAACCGCCTCAACGACCTCGCGAAGGACTGCGAACAGAAACTGAAAGACGCCGGCTTTGCGAGAGGGCAGCGGATCGCGATTCTGCTCCCCAATTCTCCGATGGTCTTTGCGCTTTCGGTCGCTGCCTGGCGTCTCGGCGGCGCGGTTGCGCCGCTTAACGCGCGCACGGGAATCCCGAACCTGCTTGATACGATCCACCTGCTGGACGTCAACGCGGTCATCATGCTCGAAGAACTATACGAGAAAGTCGAAGAAACCGGACAGGCGATTCCGATTCCGATCGTTCCGGCAAAGACGGACAGCCCGCTGCCGCAGTGGAAAGGACGCATCGGAAAACCGGAGACGGAAGACATCGCAATCATTTTCTCCACGTCCGGGACCTCCGGCAACCCCAAGGCCGTCACCTGTCTTCACACCAACATCATGGGAAACGTCGACGTGATCGCGGAGCACGTGCCCGGCCTGCTTGATGCAGACTCCATTTTCCTGAACGTGCTGCCGAACTTCCACACCTTCGGATATAACACGGCGGGGCTGCTGCCGATGCTCTCCGGCATCAGGCAGGCGGTGCTGCCTTCATTCGTGCCCGTCAACAACACGATCGACGCGATTCGCGCCGCGAAAGTCAACGTGATCGTTGCGGTGCCAACCGTTATGACGTTCCTGATTGGCGCGCTGGTGAAGACGGACGAGCGGATCGAAGGAATGAAATTCGTCATTACGGGCGGAGATAAATTAAATATATCGCTCGACGAAAGAAGCAAAAAACACCTGGGCTGCGGCATTGTGGAAGGTTACGGCCTGACGGAATGCAGCCCCGTCGTCGCCGTCAACCGCAGTGAAGAGGCGCGGAAACTCGGCACGGTCGGCCAGCCTTTCTGCAATTATGAGATAGAGATCCATGACCGCGACGGCAACCTGATCGACCTGCACGAAGAAGGCGTTCTGTGGGTCAAAGGTCCCTCAGTCGTCCCCGGGTATTTCCGCGACGAAAAGACAACGGCCGAGCGCTTCAAGGACGGCTGGTTCAACACGGGCGATGTCGTACAGGTCGATGAAGACGGCTATATCAAGATCGTCGACAGAGCCACCGACATCATCATCGTCAGCGGTTTCAACGTTTATCCGCAGGAAGTGGAGGCCGTTCTCTGCGAGCACCCGGCCGTGCAGGCCGCGGTTGCGGTGGGCGAGAAGAATAGCATCGCGGGCGAACTCGTGAAGGCGTTCATCATCAAAAAAGAGGGCATGGACGTTTCCGCGAAGGAACTCATGCAGCATTGTCGCGAAAAACTCGCGCACTTTAAAGTGCCGCGTAAGATCGGCTTTGTGGATGAATACCCGATTTCGCCTGCAGGCAAGATTCTCCGCCGCGAACTTCGCAAACAAAAGATCCAATAGGCGCGTTCCGGCGCGTCGCCGATTCCGCCACATCGAATCCTCCTGTGCACGTACGCGCGCAGGGGGATTTTTTGCGTGCACGTTCTTGTACAGGATATTGTATTGTTGCTGTAACGCCGTGTAAGAGTTCTTCGGTATAATAAGCATGGAGGTGAATGCGATGGATGGAGCGAACGCAGTTATACACGGCGTGTCCCTAATCGGAGAGATCGATATGCATCTTTTCCGCGAGGGCAGTCACCCGCGTATCTACGACTTTCTTGGCGCGCATGTGATGGAGCGCGAAGGCAAGGCTGGCGTGCTTTTTGCCGTTTGGGCGCCGAACGCGAAAGAGGTCTCCGTGACGGGCGATTTCAACGCCTGGGACGCGCAGGCGCATCCGCTTGCGCCGCGCTGGGACGGTTCCGGTATCTGGGAAGGCTTCATACCAAACTTGCAGCACTACGCCTGTTACAAATACAGCATCCTCACCTCGGGCGGCGACAGGCTGGAAAAGGCCGATCCGGTCGCATTTTTCTGCGAGGCGCCTCCCAAAACGGCATCCAAAATATGCCCTCCCGACCACTATGAATGGCGCGACGGGAAATGGATGGCCGAACGAAAGCAAAAAAGCGCGTCGGACGGGCCGCAGTCGATTTACGAATTGCACGCCGGGTCGTGGCGCAGGACAGAGACGAACGAACCGCTTGGGTGGCTCGGTCTTGCCGAAGAATTGCCCGCGTATTTGACGGAAAACGGCTTCACGCACGTGGAATTCCTGCCGGTTATGGAGCATCCTTTTTACGGCTCGTGGGGATACCAGACAATCGGCTATTTTGCGCCGACCGCGCGCTACGGCACGCCGGAAGAGTTTATGATCCTTATCGACGCGCTCCACAAGGCGGGAATCGCGGTGATTCTCGACTGGGTGCCGTCGCACTTTCCGAACGACCCGCACGGGCTGGAGCGTTTTGACGGCACAAGCCTGTATGAGCACGCCGACCCTCAAAAAGGATTTCATCCCGACTGGAAAAGCTGCATTTTTAACTACGGCAGAAACGAAGTGCGCAGCTTCCTGCTCTCCTCCGCCCATTTCTGGCTTGACCGCTACCATGCGGACGGCATTCGCGTCGACGCGGTCGCCTCAATGCTCTATCTGGACTATTCGCGCAAAGAGGGCGAATGGATTCCGAACGCGTTCGGGGGACGCGAAAACATCGAGGCGATCGATTTCCTGAAACGCCTCAACGAGACGATGTACCTCGATTTCCCCGGCATCCAGATGACCGCCGAAGAATCCACCGCGTGGCCGATGGTGACCGCGCCGGTCTGGGCGGGCGGCCTCGGGTTCGGATATAAATGGAACATGGGCTGGATGCACGACATCCTGTCCTACATGGCGAAAGACCCTGTCTTCCGGCAGTATCACCAGAACAATCTGACCTTCGGCATGTGGTACGCGCACGCGGAAAATTTTGTACTGCCGCTGTCGCACGACGAAGTTGTGCACGGCAAAGGCTCCCTGTGGGGCAAAATGCCCGGTGACCGCTGGCAGAAGGCCGCGAACCTGCGGCTGCTTTTCGGATGGATGTTTGGACATCCGGGCAAAAAACTGCTTTTCATGGGCGCGGAATTTGGACAGGAACGCGAGTGGAACCACGACCAGAGCCTCGACTGGCACCTGCTGACGGAGTCGAAACACGCGGGCGTGCAGTTGTGGCTGCGCGACTTGAACAAGCTCTACCGCGATACACCCGCGCTCTGGGAATATGACTACGATACGCGCGGATTCGAATGGATCGACTGCAGCGATATGGCCTCCTGCGTCGTGTCATTCCTGCGCCGCGATAAAGACGGAAACGAAATCGTCTTCGTGGGCAACTTCACGCCCGTGCCGCGCTACCGTTATAGAATTGGCGTCCCGCACAGCAAAAAATGGGTCGAGCTGCTCAACAGCGACGCGTCGTGCTACGGCGGCTCGAACCTGGGGAACCTCGGTCTGGTTGCTGCGGAAGAAAAACCGTACCACGGGCGGCCATGCTCTCTGGAGCTGACGCTGCCGCCGCTCGCGTGCCTCGTTCTGAAACCGGAGGAAGAATGAACAAAAAAACGTCCGGCGCTTTATCGGTGAGTCGATGAGGGCTGCAATAGAAAGACGCGGTTCGGGCGTGCTGATGCACGTTTCGTCGCTGCCCGGCGCGTTCGGAATCGGCGATTTCGGCCCGTGTGCGTACCGGTTTGCGGATTTTCTCGCGCAGGCCGGTTTTACTGTGTGGCAGACGCTTCCGCTCGGCCCGGTTACGCCGGAGTCCGGCAATTCGCCCTACAGCGGCTGTTCGGCGTTTGCCGGGGATATGCGCTATATCAGCCCCGAAAAACTCACGGAAGACGCGCTCGTGACGGAGGCGGAGATCGCCCCCTACCGAAAAAGCGTTTCCGGAACCGACTATACGTATGCGCTGGAGTGCCGCGGCGCGATCCTGCGAACGGCGTGGAGTCGTTTCTGCGAATGCCCCGCGGAATACGGACCGCTTTCCGACGCGTTCGCGGCGTTTTGTGCGCGCGAAAGCGAATGGCTGGATGACTACACACTCTATTGTGCGCTCAAGGCAAAGTTCGGCGGCGCGGCGTGGAGCGCGTGGCCTGCGGAATACCGGATGCGCGATGCAGATGCGATCGGCGCGTTCCTTTCGGAAGAGGGTACGCGGGCGTTTATGCGCTTCGCTTCTTTTGCGCAGTTTCTATTTTTCCGGCAATGCGAGGCTTTGCACGGCTACTGTGCGGCAAAGGGCATCCGCGTTGCAGGCGACCTGCCGATCTACGTGGCGTATGACAGCGCGGACGTTTGGGCCCGGCCGCATTATTTCGACCTGGATGAAAACGGTTGCCCCCGTTCCGTTGCGGGCGTTCCGCCGGACTATTTCAGCGAGACGGGACAGCGATGGGGCAATCCGCTCTATCGCTGGGACCGGATGGAAGAAGACGGATTTTTATGGTGGAAAAGCCGCCTGCGCGCGGCGTTCCAACGTTTTGACGCGGTGCGGGTCGACCACTTCCGCGGTTTTTGCGGTTACTGGGCCATCCCCGCCGGCGATGAGACCGCCGTGGGCGGAACGTGGCACGGCGCGCCCGGCGAAAAGCTGTTCGACGCTCTGCGTGCGGAACTGTCGCACGACGGCGGCGCGCTGCCGGTCATTGCAGAAGATCTGGGCGTGATCACGGACGACGTGCGCGTCCTGATGCGAAAATTCGGTTTCCCCGGTATGAAGGTGCTCCACTTTGCCTTTGAAGGGGACGTCGGCGCGAACGCATACGCGCCGCACAACTACGAAAGAAACTGTGTCTGCTACACGGGGACGCATGACAACGATACCTCCTCGGGCTGGTGGGCGGGCAGCGTATCGGAGCGGGAACGGCAGGCTTTTGCCCGTTACGCCGGACAGGTCGGCTCCGCGTCCGAAGCCGCGCGTGAGATGGTGCGCCTGGCGCTTGCCTCCGTCGCGGATCTCGCCGTGGCCCCCGCGCAGGATTTATTGCGGCTCGGCAGCGAAGCGCGCATGAACGTGCCGGGGCAAAGTTCCGGCTGCTGGGAGTGGCGCATGGACGAGGAACAGTTTGCTGCGCTCTTTGCCCGCGCAGAAGAAATGTTCGGGGAAAATTTACAGTACGGCAGGATTTTATCTCACTGACCCTGTTACAGGGTTGACGATATCGTGTAATATATAGCTCGCTAGCGATTATTGCTGTCGAAAGGAAAGACTTAATGCGTTCAGTCTTCTTGCGTGACAACAGGGAGCGGATGTACGGTGAAAACGAGCTTCGTTTTCTGATCGTCCTGACGCTCCTGATATGGGCGAAGTTTTTTATGCTCGATTACATCATAGCGGACGTCCTGGACTGGCCGACCTTCGGCTCGTTCCGGCACCACGTCCTGCGGCACGCTTCTCGCGCGCTCGCCGTTTCCGTGCCCTCGCTGGGAGCGATTTTGTGCTTTGTCGTGCCGTTCTCCCTGCTCGGCCCTGGCCTGCGCGGCCGCGCGCTGGTGCTGCTGAACTTCCTGCTTTCGCTGCTCGCGCTTACAGACAGCCTTTTTATTCGGTATTACACAGACGTTTTTGTCTTCCGCGACATCATGCTGCTGCCGCAGACCGGGCTTATCGCAAAATCAATCTGGTCGCTCCTCAAACCCTACGATCTGTTGCTGTTCATCGATATCCCCGTCATGCTCTGGTTTTTTCACGGCGATAAGCTGCTCGTGACGTTTCGTCCCGTGGCGAAAAAGCGCCTGCTCGTCTCTGTGCTCATCCTCATAATCTCGATCTCCGTGCAGGGCGGCGCGGCCTGGCGTCTGGTACAGCAGCGGCCTAACGTCGTGAACGCAATGTACGACCGCCTTTCCATCTGCGCGTGGGTCAGCGTATCCTCGTTCCACTGGGGCGACGTGCTCTCCGGCGTGGCGCGGATCGCGAACGCGGGCGAGAAGCCCGGCGCGCTGATCGCAGAGATCGGCGACTGGTTCCTCGCGCATTACGACCCGAACCCCAACCCGGTCGCCGCCGGAAAAAACCTGATCATCATCCAGAGTGAAGCATTGCAGCAGTTTGTCGTCGGCCTCACGATCCTGGGGCAGGAAGTCACGCCGAATCTGAACCGCTTCAAAAACGAATGCCTTTATTTCCCGAACACGTGGGGACAGACCGCGGGCGGTCACAGCGCCGACGCGGAGTTTATGACCAACACGGGCCTTTTCCCCGCTGCGAACGGCGTCGCCTATACGCTTTACGCGGACAACGACTTCAACTCGCTTGGCCGCGTGCTGCGCGCACGGGGCTACACAAACGTCGCGATCCAGGGGACGGAACGCGCGTTTTGGAACTGCCATCGTATGTACCCGCAGCTCGGTTTCCACGCGCAGTACAGCAGAAACACATATCCAAACGACGAAGTCATCGGACTCGGCCTCTCGGACCGCGCGATATTCGACCGTTCGCTTGAAATTTTCGATTCCCTGCGCGAACCGTTTTACGCGTTCGTCGTCACGCTGTCGAGCCACCATCCCTTCGACTTTGAAGGCCTGGACGACGGCAGCTTCATACTTCCCGACGAGCTCAAAGACACGCTCATCGGCCATTACCTGATTGCGATCCACTACTACGACAGGGAGTTCGGGCGGTTCATCGACGCGCTGCGTGCGAACGGCATGCTTGAAAAAAGCCTCGTCGTCGTATACGGCGATCACCCCGCAATTCCGATCGCGTACCAGAAAGAGCTTGAGCTGCTCCTGAACGAGCCGCTGCACACGCCCATGACGTGGCGGGAAACGAAAAAAATCCCGCTCATGTTTCGCGTTCCGGGGGAGTTGCAGGCGCGCGGGGAAGACACGGCGGACGCCGGGCAAATGGACGTGCTGCCGACGATTTCAGGGCTTATGGGGCTAGAGATCAAGACCGTTTTCGGCAGAGATCTGCTTGCCGGGAATAAAGAATCGCCCGTCATATTCCGGAACGGCTCCTACGTTACGGAAGGCGTGTACGTCGAACCGGGCGTAAAACGCGCGAGCGTGCTCGAAGTGCGTCAGGAGATCGAAAGCGCGTACTACGACCAGCTCACGGACGAAGTGGAGCGGCAGCTTCTTTACAACGACGCCATTTTGGATAAAAATCTAATGGAAAACATCCTGATCAGATTGCGGTAGCGGAAAAGCGGGTGGAGAAGACGAAAAATCAATTTACACTCCTATTTACGGAACGGTTTCTGCCGCTTTTTTTGACGCAGTTTTGCGGCGCGTTCAACGATAACCTATTTAAAAACGCGCTGGTCATCCTCATCACGTTTCACCTGGCCGTCGTGTACGACCTCAACGCGCAGGTGCTCATCACGGTCGTCGCGGGACTCTTCGTGCTGCCCTTTTTCCTCTTCTCCGCCACGGCGGGGCAGCTTGCGGACAAATATGAAAAATCGTTTCTGATTCGCATCATCAAGTTCGTGGAGATCGTACTCATGGTACTGACCGCGTTCTCTTTCCTGACGATGAGCCTCTGGCTTCTTATTATCCTGCTCTTTTTCATGGGTGCGCAGTCCGCCTTTTTCGGCCCGCTTAAATACAGCATCCTGCCGCAGCACCTGGCGGAAAGCGAACTGGTCGCGGGCAACGGCCTCGTGAGCGCGGCGACCTACGTCGCGATTCTTGGGGGTACGATGTGCGGCGGCCTCCTGATCCTGCACGAACGCGGCAGGCTTTACGTCTCGGCGGGGATTGTCGGCGTGGCGGTGCTGGGTTATATCGCAAGCCGTTTCATCCCCAAAGCGCCCTCGCCTTCGCCCGACATCGCTATCAACTGGAACATCTTCTCGTCGACGCGCGAAATCGTCCGCTTCGCCCTGCCAAATAAAACGGTCTTTCAGGCGATGCTCGGCAAAAGCTGGTTCTGGATGCTCGGCTCCGTTTTCCTCTCGCAGTTCCCGACGTTTGCGAAAGACATCCTGGGCGGCAACGAAGAAGTTTCGACCCTCTTCCTCGTCCTTTTCTCGGTTGGCATCGGCATCGGTTCTATCTTCTGCAACAGGCTGCTGCGCGGCCGGGTCTCCGGCAAACTGGTGCCGTACGGTCTGGTCGGCATGAGCGCCGCGACGGCGCTGCTTTACTTTTTCTGCCTTTCAGCGGAGCCGGGGCCGGAACTGCGGGGCGCGCTGGCGTTTGCCGCCGCGCCGTCCTCCTGGGGCGTCATCGTTTCGCTCGTCGCCCTTGCCGCGTGCGGCGGTATATTCAGCGTTCCGCTCTATGCGATTATGCAGACGTACAGTCCGCGTGATCACCGTGCCCGCACCATCGCATGTTCGAATATACTAGACTCGTTCGCAATGGTCCTCGGGGCCGTTTTTACCGCGCTGCTTCTTCTGATGCATTTTTCGGTCGTTAATATTTTCCTGGTTATGGGGGTCCTGAATCTGGCGATGACCCCGTTCCTATCAAAACTTGCGAGGGTGGATTGAAATGCTGGAACAGGAACTGAAAAGAAAAGTAATTGAAATCGGACGCGCGCTCGTCACAAAGGGACTTGTTCTCGGAACGGGCGGCAACATCAGCATCCGGACGGAAAAGGGATTCCTCGTGACGCCGAGCGGGATGGATTATTTCATGCTTCGCCCCGGCGACCTCGTGGCGCTTGACCTTGAATGCCGCGTCCTGGACGGGGATCGCAAACCTTCGATCGAAAAAAATCTCCACGCCGCGATCCTGGCGGCACGGCCCGACGTACGCGCCGTGATCCACACGCACTCGGAATGCTGCACGGCGGTCGCCGCATGCAGAAAAGCCCTGCCCGCGGCGACGGATAATCAGGTTGCCTACTTCGGCGGCGAAGTCCCTGTCGCGGATTACGCCCCGATCGGCACCGAAACGCTAGCGAAAAACGCCGCGCGCGCGCTGGGGGACGGATGCGCGGTGCTGCTCGCAAACCACGGCGCGGTCTGCGTGGGCGCGACGCTTGAGGAAGCGTTCCTGCGGTGCGAAATGCTGGAATCCTTCTCGCGTATCTTCATCTATGCGCAGATGGCAGGCGGATGCGTCGCCATCGAAAAAGAAGACGCGCGCCGCGAATACCTCGACCTGAAAGAACGTTACGGTCAGCGCGGATAAATTTTCGCGCACGAACGCAAACAAAAAAGCGGAGGCCGTTAGGCCTCCGCTGTTTTATTGCTTTTCTGCCAGTAAAAACTTACTGCGAAATTGCGCTTACAGGGCAGGTAGCAACGCACGCGCCGCACTCGACGCACGCATCCGCATCAACCGCGGCTTTCGCATCCGCCATGCTGATCGCCGATGTCGGGCAAACGCCGACGCACGCTTCGCAACCTACACAGGTATCCTGATCGACTACTGCTTTTGCCATATCAAAAGTCCTCCTTATGGTTTTGAATCTCCCAAGTTTTAACCGCAGGGCCGCCCCTGCGCTCCCGCATATTCTATCTCTAAAAGCGTCGCGATTCAACCTTTTTTATTAAAAAAGCAAATTTTCATAGAAAGTGCAATCTTCAGGGATCGATTTTTTCCAGTCTGGGCCAGAGAAAATAAATCAAAAAACAAGAAATTGCAATCTCCGGAACGACCGTCGTTCCGTTGTAAACCGTCGAATAAAGCCAGACATTTGTCCCCTGCGGTGCGTAACTGCTGAAGAAGACGACGCCCGAAAGCACCGCCGCCGCCATATTCAGCAGCAGGGCGCAGACGACGCCAAAATATTTTTTATGAGGGAAAAAGCCCGCAAACCCAAGCGCCGCGTATGCGAGCGGATAGTCCAGCAGCGCCTGTGCGGGGTGGATGATGTAAGCGCCGAGAAAGAGCCGCAGCACGCCCGTGACGAACCCGGCCGTGAAGCCCGGGCCCGCGCCGCGCCGGAGCGCGAAAATCAAAAGGGGCAGGGCCGCCAGGCTGACGGAGCCGCCCTGCGGCATGCTGAAAAGTTTTATAAACGAAAGGGCGACCGACATTGCAGTACAAATTGCACCTTCTACTAATATTTTAAGAGGTATTTTCAACACAGGTCCTCCCATTTTTAGTCCATAAGATCGGATTTATTTTTCCGTTTTGCCGCATGGGCGCACGGTCTGTCCCACGGCTGCAATAGTTTTACCATAGCATTTCCAGATGTCAAGTTTTACATTTCCACACGTTAGCGCTGTATTAAAGGTTTATAGACAAATTGCAGAAACAGGGAGTACAATAGACGAAACGGGATAAAAACGATTGGGAACCCGTTTGTTTTCCTTTTTTCCATATGGTGTCTGCAACAGAAACCAAAGCATCCGCATCAAGAAACAAAACATTCAAAAGGGAGGTGACTTCGCAACAGCACTTTCTGCTTTCCACAAAAAACAGTACCTGATTTTCTGCGGCGTTTTTAGGACATTATGCATTTTGCATTATGAAAGGGGAGTATTTCTTTATGGAACAGAAACGAGAGTATAAAAAACCTTCTTTGATGGCATCGATTGGAATCTTTGTTATTGTAGCGGCCTTGATTGGACTTACGGTTCTTAAATGGGGAATCGACATTCATATCACGCTCATCCTGGGCGCCATTATCGCTGGGCTTTACGGCGTCGTTGTCTTGAAATTCGATTATCCAACGATTGAAAAAGGCGTTATTGACGGAATTATGACGGGTATGCAGGCGTGCCTGATCCTCTTCACGGTCGGCTCGCTGGTCGGTACCTGGATTACCACAGGCATCGTTCCGAGCATGATCTACTACGGGCTGTCGATCCTGAGCCCCTCGATCTTCCTCTTTGCGACGCTCTTCATTTGTTCCGTCGTCGCACTCGCGACCGGTTCGTCTTGGGGAACGTCCGGCACGGTTGGCATCGCGCTGATGGGAATCGCGCTCGGCCTTGGCGTTCCCGCTCCGCTGACCGCCGGTATCATCATCTCCGGCGCTTACTTCGGAGACAAGATGTCGCCGCTTTCCGACACCACGAACCTGGCGCCCGCCGTGGCGGGGACGGACCTCTTCCAGCACATCCGCGCGATGGTCTGGACAACCGGCCCGACCTACCTCATCGTCGCGGCGATTACCGTCTTCCTAGGCTTCAAATATGCGGGCGGCGAACTTGACACGGGGAAAATTCAGGCCCTTCAGACGCTCATGGGTGCGGAATTCTGGATCAGCCCGGTCACATTCATCGCGCCGCTCGTCGTCATCGGACTCTCCGCGATGCGCAAACCCGCGCTGCCGAGTCTTTGGGCTGGCGTCTTCGTCGCATTTGCGTTCGGCGTTGTCCAGGGCATCGGCATTGGCGACCTGCTCGACATTATGAACTACGGATACGCACCGGCGCTTTCCGCGGAACTTGCTGGCGCCGATGAAGCGGCACTGCTTACGCTGCTTGCGGATAACGGCCTTTCAATCGTGCCGGAAATTGCGCAGGAAGCCGCGAACGACATCGTCTCGCTCATGGAGCGCGGCGGCCTCCAGTCTATGAACTGGACCGTTTCGCTGATCCTCTGCGCGTTCACCTTCGGTTCCGTGCTTGAGACGCTCGGCTGCCTAAAAGTCATGCTCGAAGCGATCATGAAACCGGTCAAATCAGTCGGCGGCATGGTGACCTCGGTCATCGTTTCCTGCGTCGTCTGCAACATCTTCCTCGGCGACCAGTACCTCTCGATCGCGATGCCTGGACGCATGTTCAAATCCGCGTTCGACGAAGAGGGCCTGCATCCGAGAATGCTCTCCCGTTCACTCGAAGACGCGGGTACGCTCGTCTCCGTCCTGATCCCGTGGAACACCTGCGGTGCATACCATCAGACCGTTCTGGGCGTATCCACGGTTGCGTACG
The DNA here is from genome assembly GCA_030266985.1 of Synergistaceae bacterium OttesenSCG-928-D05. Lineage (GTDB taxonomy): Bacteria > Synergistota > Synergistia > Synergistales > Synergistaceae > JAJDJB01. The sequence continues at coordinate 89,292 of JAJDJB010000001.1, read as the reverse complement.
CGCCCTTTGCGTTCCTGAACTACCTGAACCCCATCGTGGCGATTATCATGACCTACATGGGCATCGGTATTTCCTGGATGGGCAAGGACGGCGAACCGGTGATGGGCGGCAAAACGAAGCCGGCAGAACTTGCGTAGAAAGAACATTTGTCGTCTGTGAAATTACCTGAACTAGACCGGCTGCTTGTCTCGAAATCGGGACATGCAGCCGGCAATTTTAAAACGATCGTCTTCGCGCTGATCGGCGTCTACACGCTCGGCTTCACCGCGTGGCGTTACTTTGCGCAGGGTATCGCGACGAACGCACTCTACAACATCATCATTGGTGTGATGTGCTTTTTCGTGCTCAAATACGAAAAGCTCGTCTACGTCTCGCCCGTCGGCATAGTGAAAGAGACGCACACATGGTTCTCGCACCACCGAGAAGTCCTGAAGTGGAGCGAGATCAAATTTGTCACGATCATGCACAAAAGAAAAGAGTCGATGGTTTTTCTTGAGCGGGATACGCTCGGCTGGAAGGTGTTGTTTGGCTTGGAGCAAATTACTGAGCTCAAAACGCTTTTCGCCAAGTATATGCCGTCCGTCGAAGTTGACGAAATGGTTCGCTGAGAACGCGGCGATAACGCGCGAATAGCTTTGTAACATTCGCCCGAGAATCCTCGGCGTACGGAAACAGTACGCCTGTAGTTCTCGGGCTTCATGTTACTTCGCTCTTCACACGTTATCGCCGCGTTCTCAGGATAGTTTGGGAGTCAAAAACCTCAAAAAACTTTTTTGTTCTAACAAATTCACAAAAACAAAGCATCATAAACACGCCTACGGCGCTGCGTTTATAACAGCATTGTCGTAAATCGCAGGATCAAGGTTGGCGAATGGCGTGAGCGAACTTTCACATCGCTCAACATTGTCATAGGGAGACTCACTGAGCAACTGATCGAGTTCCGCCGCAGTGATCTTGTAGTCGTTTGCGCGCATGCGCGTGAGGAAATCCGGGGAGTTTTTCTCGTCTTCTTTCGTCGACCACGGCCTCGGCTTGCTCCAGTCCCAGTCTTTTACAAGGTGCGAGAGATCCGGTTCCGATTCGGAGGCAGCTTCCGCGCTCGTTGCGCTTTCATCGCCTGCCTTGGCGGCCTCTGTTGCCGCGAACGCCGCTTTCTGTTCGCGCTCCGCGTCGAATTTCGCCTGAAGTTTTGCGACGGGGGAGACCTTGCTCCAGTCGACGTGCGACATATCCTGCAATTCCGGTCTCGGTACGTAAACGGCGGGGATTTGTGCGCCTGTTTCCGGTTTTTTTAAATAGCTGTCGTCAATGAAAAAATCACGGAGTTTGGAAAACAGCGATTTTTTTACTTCTTTCTGCGGCGCCGCAATCAGCGTTTCAACCGGTGCCGCGTTTGCGGGCTCGCTCATTTTAATAGCAGCAAGTGCCTCCGCTTTCGCCCTGCACGCTTCATTTGCCGCCTCACGCGCCGCTAAAAATTCCTCAAAACTCATCCCGGTTGCTTCGCGGGAATACAAAACGACCGATCCCATAGGCAGCTGCTGCGCGGATACGCTCGAAGCGACCGACGTCTGCGCCTGCACGCCAGTTTGCGCGGCGAAGGCGTTCATCTGCATGTCGTTCTGCATGCGGCGTTTGCGCGCAGCTCCCGAAAGCGTCTCTTCCGCCTCGTTCTTGCGCACGCGCACCTCGGGGCCCAAAATGCCCGTGACGTCCTCGTGGACCATATCTGCGCCCGTGATCGTATATCCCGTTACCGCCTGCATTGCGTCGGCCAGGGTGCGCACCGCCTCTCGCTGCACCTCGGTGCTCATGCAGGGAAGATACATGCGCTTTATTTTCGGTTTGCCCCGCTTGGTGAGGCCGTCCTGATATTTGAGTACAAGGCGGTTTTTCTCTCTGATGATTTCCGGCTTCATATAATCTTCCTCTTTTCGAACTTTAAAATTCATAAAATATGTGATGATAAGTCTCTATTTAAGCAAGAGTGGATTGGGGAAGCCGTTTGTCAGGCGGAATAATCGAAAGTGCTAAACGTAAATGGTCCGCTGGTCCTATTTGTCTTACGGCGGATACGTGCGGATATGTTTTCTTTGCCTGCCCTGTTTTGTGCTAAAATTTTTACAGAAGACGCGTGGTTTTTTACGGAGGGTGGATAATGCCGGAGATTCTTTTGATCGACGACAACGAAGAAATACTCGAAGCGAACGCCTCGTACCTGTCCAAGAACGGCTTTGCTGTGACGGTCGCGGATTCCGGCCTCAAAGCGGCGTCGCTCATATCTTCCCGGAGCTTCGACTGCATCGTCCTGGACATTCTGCTCCCGGACCTGGACGGCTATGCCATATGCAAAGCAGCCCGCACGGTGACAGACGCGCCGATCCTTTTTCTCTCCTGCCTGGACGACATCGATGAAAAAACGCGCGGTCTCATGCTCGGCGGCGACGACTATATGACAAAACCATACAGCCTGCGCGAACTCTCCGCCCGCATCCAGGCGCTCATCCGGCGCAGCGTAAGAACAAGTGAGGGCGCGAATGGCGCGAACGCCGATTTTTACGTGATGCGCAGCCAGAGGCTGATTCACACCGAGCACCAGAGCATGGTTCTCTCCAGAAAAGAGTTCGAACTGTTTCTGCTCTTCTACGACAACCCCGGCGTCCTCTTTCCGCTGGAGGCGATCCTCGAGAAAATCTGGAAGACAAAAGACGCCGCGCCGCACACCGTAACGGTCTATATCACGCGGCTGCGCAAAAAAATCGCGTTTGCCGAAGACAAAATCGGGCGCATCGAGAGTGCGTACGGCAACGGATATCGTCTGACGCCGCCTGCCGCGGCCGGCGCGAAACGATAAAAAGCGAAGCCGGAGGGCAAAACATGATAAAAATGACGACCGCATATACAATGGAAGTTTACGATGCGGAAGCTGCGAAACGGGATATCCTCGGGCAGCTCGCCCGGGGCGCTCTGCCGGCACATTCTGTCGGACTCGTTTTCTGCAACCTCGAATTTATAGAAAACGGCGTGCTTGAGGCCGTCTGCGCCGCGCTGCCGTTCGAGACGATCGGCTGCACCACGCAGGGCGCAGCAGTACGCGGCGCTGCTGGGCACATCATGCTCACCGTAACCGTATTGTCGAGTGCCGCCGCAGCGTTTTTCACCGCGATCACCGAACCGCTCGCGGGCGACCCGGCTGCGTGCATCGCCGCGGCATATCGGAACGCCGCCGCGAAATTGGACGGCACGCCGTCCATGCTGTTCGCGTTCCAGCCCTATGTGCAGGATATTCGCGGCGACACCGTGCTGCAGGCGCTTGACGCCGCGTCTGGCGGCGTGCCCGTCTTCGGTACAATCGCGCTCGACTTCACCACGACATTCCGCACGCCCATGACCATCCTGAACGGCGCGGCATATGGCGACAGATTGCCGCTCCTCCTGCTCTCATCCGCGGCGAAGCCACTATTCTTCGCGGAATCGCTGCCGGAAGGGCGCGCAACCATCAGCCAGCACGACGTCGTGACCGGCGCGCGCGACAACATCCTGACCTCCGTCAACAACGCGCCTGCGTACGACTACATGGAAAAACTGGGACTCGCGGAAGACGGCGCGTTCAACGGCGCGCAGCTCTCGCTCCCCGTGCTCCTCGACTATCAGGACGGAGAAAAGCCGAAAGCCTGCTCCTTCTACGACATAACGCCCGAAGGTTTCGTGCGGTGCGGCGGAGATATCCCCGTCGGCGCGACCTTCTCCATCGCTTCCCTCGGCCACAGCGACGTGGTCTCCACGGCGGCGCACCTTGCGAGCGAAGCGCTCGCACTGGCGGAGGGCGAATACGGCGGCGTGATCCTCTTTTCCTGCTTTAGCCGCAACATCGTGCTTGCCGACCGTTCCGCCGAAATGGAAGCGGTTAACGCCGCCATGCCCGGCGGAACGGCACCCTACTCGTTCATATACTCCGGCGGCGAACTTTGCCCAATGTACGACGACGCGGGGAAAACCGTGAACCGCTTCCACAATTACTCTCTGATCGGCTGCCTGCTGTGATCGAAGAAAAAAACGCGGGAGGGGCAGGATCCCTGGAATCGCACCTTGCCGCTCTGGAAAAAGAAAACCGTATGCTGCGCCTCGAAAACACGCAGATGAAAATGGCCATGGAGCGATCCTCTCTTTACAACCTAACGAAAGACAGACTGATCGAAGTCGTGACCGCCGAAAAAACAAAACAGGAAAAATTCATGGGCAGGCTTCTGGAAAACAGCCCCGACATCATCCTGACGCTGGACCGCCAATACCGCTTTGTCAACTGCACGGACGTATTCCTGCGCAGCGCCGGAATCGCGGACTTCGGACTCATAAAGAACCTCACCGTCTTTGACGTATTCAGCGCTTTCGCGCCCGATACCGCCGCAAAAATGCGAACCGCGCTCGAAGGGCTGTGCGAAACGAACGATACCGTCATCATGGGGGAAGTCCTTGACATCGGAAAAAACGGCCGTCCGCGCCATTACGAAATCCACATCACCAAAATGTTTGAACGCGGCGAACCGGACGGCGCGATTCTTTTGCTGATCGACATCACGGACGTCATCCGCGCGAAAGAAGAACTGGAAACCATCAACGCCGCGATGAAAGAACTGATCGCGAACATCTCCCACGACCTCAAAACGCCGCTCACGGTTATGAGCGTGAACCTCGAAGAGCTTTCCAACCTGGTGCGCGCATACGGCGGCGGCGAAGAACTTATCGGCAAAGTGGGCGCCGCGTGGCGAAAAAACCTCGACCTCCAGCGAATCACGCAAAACCTGCTCGAAGTCAGCCGCATCGAAACCGGACGCAGCATCTACAACCCGGACTGGCTCTCCGTCTCCGAACTCATGCTGAAAGTGCAGGACAGATACGAAGACTACCTGGAGGACAAAGCCCTGTACCTCAACACGGCCTACGGAAAAGATATGTCTCTCTGGCTCGACGAACAGAAAATCTGGTCCGTCTTCGACAACGTCATCTACAACGCCGTACGATACACGGCAAAAGGCGGAATATCCATCACAGCCGCGGAGGACGGCGCAAACGCGACCGTCATCATTCGCGATACTGGCTCCGGCGTCGCGCCCGCGGATTTACCGCACATCTTCGAACGCTTTTACAAAGCGTCCGGCGCCCGCGGCGGGATGGCGGGCGACAGCGGCCTCGGCCTTTACATTGTAAAAAGCATCATGGAAGCGTTTGAAGGAAGCGTCTCCGCAAAAAGCGCGCCGGGTAAGGGGACCTCGGTCATACTAACATTCAAGAGACGCGCCCAATTGTGAACTATTACATGCTGTCAGTTTAATAGAGAAAACATGAGCCTAAAGGCCCATTGTAACCCTCTCTCACTATGTGATATATAAAGTATACAGACACGCGAATATCAGATGCGAACGGCCAAAATGCCGTTCGCATCTGCCGTTTAAAAGGTAATTGTTACAAAAAACTGTAACTTTAAGAAAGGGGCAAAAGCAACAAAACGGGCGGCATGTGATCAGATTATTTTAGAGAGTAATCGTAAACATCACAGCGTACTGAATTGACAGAAATGTTCTGAAAGCAGTGATCATGTCGAACTTTGTAACCTTTTCTAAATTGTTACAAATAATTGTAACAATGAGAGGCGTTCGATTTTCGGCGGATTTTAAGAGCGAAGGTGTTTTTGCAAAAAAAGCGCGAAAAAAGCTTCACGCGCAAAAGGCTTTACGTTATCTGGGGGGTACAGTAAATGAGACAAAAAACAATGGCGGCAAACAAAGTGGAAATTTCCTCCGCGGCGCAGTTCGCGCAGTTCCGCGACAGGGTAAACGCGGGAGAAACAGCGCTTGACGCGCTTCTCACCGCAAACATCGACCTTTCCGAACTTGCGGAAAACTGGACGCCGATCGGTCGGCGCGAGCGCTCCGGTCCGGACGCTTTCGGAATACGCGGTTACGGCGGTGCGTTCGACGGCGGCGGCCATACGGTCTCCGGCCTCGTTACGGCCTCCGGAGAAGCGGTTCCCTTCCTTGACCCCAATGGCAATTACAGCAATGCGGCGGGCCTGTTCGGCGTTTTGGCCGAAGGCGCAGTGGTACGTAATCTGACAATCCTGTGCCCGAAAGTCAATCTTCTGGCCGCCGACCTTTCCTACTCCGTCGCGGGCGGCGTGGCCGGCTTCAGTGCGGGTACCCTCGAAAACTGCCGCGTCGAAGGGGATGGCGTGCTGTCGGGGCAATTTTCCGCGGGCGGTCTTGTCGGATGGAACATCGGAGAAATAAAAGAGAGCGCCGCTGAGGGAGCCGCAAACATTACAGGCGGCAGCAGCGCCGGCGGTATCGCGGGCGTAAACGGCGGCCTCGTTGCGCGCTGCACGGCCAGCGAAACTGCCGCAATCACCGCGGGCGGCAATGTGGGCGGCATTACGGGCGTGAATGACCGCGGATGCGTGGCGGCCAGCACTGCGCAAGGAATCGCGTCGATTTCCTCCACCGCGCCCTATTCCTCCGTCGGCGGCATAATCGGTCACAACATCGGAGGCGTGGTCGAAAACAATACAGTGTGCGAGGTTCGCGCGATCTTCGCAAACGGCTATGCAGGCGGCGTTGTAGGCTGGGACGCGGGCGGAAACGTAACGAACAACAGCGTGGACGAAGTCGGGAGCATCATTGCGGACAGCGCCGCGGGCGGCGTTGCGGGCGTCAACGCGGGCGGGGAAATATCGCACAGCGCAGTGCGCGGAATCGGAAAAATCTCCGCCAGCATCGCGACTGGCGGCATCGTGGGCCGCAACGACGGAAACGTGGCAAACAGCGCCGCGTACGAAGTCGAGCACATCGACGCGGGCTGCTACGCGGGCGGCGTCATCGGATTGGACGACGGCGGCACCATGACCGCCTGCACGGCGGACGACGCCTGCGACGTCAAGGCCGGCTGCTGCGCCGGCGCCGCAATCGGGTGGAGCTTCTGCGCAGCCTCGTAAGACACGATCATCATTTTCAAAAAAGCGCTCGTGATGGATAATAAAGAAGCCAGAAGAAACCCGCCGGAAAGATCAGGCGGGTTTCGCATTTTTGTTTTGCTTTTGGTGATTGCGCGGAATCGGGAAGCGCAAAGGTTGTATGTTTGAAGAAATTCACACACCAGGGGCGCCGCGTTTTTAAGCGCTCACGATTTTTTTGTAAATCTCCTCGATAAACGGCTTCGTCGTTTTTTCTTTCCAGTCGTCGCCGAAGTAGCTGTGCCACAATTTTTCCATGCCGAGCGCCGTTTTTGTCATTTTTTCGATCTGGTCGGGGCCGATGCCGTATTCTTTGGCGGTCGGGCGCGGCATGCCGTTGATTTCGAGGAATTTGACGGTGTCCGCGTATCCTTCGGGGTAGAGGTCTTCCATTGCGAGCATGGCGATGGTGACGGCGACGCTATGGGGAAGTTTGGGGCCGGAGTTGCTGAGGCCGTAGGAGATGGCGTGGCTTGCGCCGACGCGTCCGCCGATGGTGCTGCTGCCGCCGAGGACGGATGCCATTGCGGATTCGATCGCGCGGTCGAGTTTGTATTCGGCGAGGTCGTTGCCAAGCACTTCGCGGGACATGCGCAGGCCGTCTTCCGCGTCTTTGATGGCGTCGGGTTTGCTGGTTTTGCTTTTGGTGATTTCAAAGTGGTGAAAGTAGCAGTCCATCATGGTGAAGAAGCGGTTGAATTTTTTCGCGCCGGATGAGAGCTGCGGGTCGATGACGGCAACGTTCGGTTCGGTGTGCGGGTCGTTGATGCCGAGTTTTTTCTCGGGGCCGCGCAGGACCGCGATAGGTGTGATTTCTGCGCCGGTGCCGCTGAGGGCAGGCAGTACCCAGATGTCTTTCCCTTTGTTCATGTCGAGGCTGTAGCCCTGGTAGCTCGCCGCGGGCAACGGGTTTCCGAGGCAGATGCCGGTCGCTTTCGCGAGGTCCATGGTTGCGCCGCCGCCGACCCCGACGATGACGTCGGGCTGCTCAGGAAGCGTTTTGATGAGCGCAACGAGTTGGTCTACGTCGCTCGTCCGGGGCTCGGATTCGCTTGCGTTGAAGAGGAATTTCTGCTTCTGCGCAAATATTTTTTCGAAGGGTTTCTGGTCTTCGAGTACGTTGTCTATGATGAAAAAGGGTTTTCTGTTTTCTTTTTCGATTTTTGCGAGCAGGTCGCCGACGCCGTTCTCAGATAGAACGATCTCTGTGGGCACTTCGGTGCGCCACCACGGTTTGAGCTGCGTGAATTCTTTTATTTCGGCAGGTACTTTTGTCATCGCTTTGCGTTCCTCCCAGTGTTTTGTTTTGCTGTGTTCCGTTTCAATTATACTCCGAATCGCCGGATACTATAATAGAGCCCGCCGGGGAAGTGGCGGGCCCTTGTGCGGAAGAAAGAGCCTACCGGGAAACGGTGCGGACTCTTTTAGAAGATGTCGTGTTTTGTTTATGCGGTCTGCTGGTTTTTCTGCCGCTCTTTTGTTTTTTCTTTGACCGCGAGCGCTACGTTTTTGCCGAGTTCGCGGCACTGCAGGATGTCTTCTTCGGTGGGGGCCGATTTGACTTCCACCGCGGGGCCGACGAGGTTCCAGTCGCCGGACTGTTGCGCGAAGACCTGAAGTTCCGCGAGCGCACCTTTGCTCCAGCTGTAGGAGCCGGAGAGTCCGAGCACGCGGCTTTTCATCATTTTATTTTTGAGTGTGCGGCAGAGTGTCGCCATGGGCGGGTACAGCTCCATGTTGTAGGTGCAGCTGCAGAGTACGAGTCCCGTGTATTTCCAGACGTCGCGCACGATGAAGGAGAGGTTGGAGCGCGAGACGTCGTGGATGATGACGTCCTGGATGCCCTGTTCCGCGATGGAGCGCGCGATGGCGTCGGACATGAGTTTCGTGTTGCCGTACATGGAGCCGTAAACAACGACGACGCCTTCGTCGGTGACGTGGCTGCTCCATTTGTCGTAGAGGTCTACGATATGGCACGGGTTCGCGCGGTGGATGGGGCCGTGCGCGGGGCAGATGATTTTGAGGTCGAGGCTGCGGACTTTCTGGATCGCTTTTTGCGTTGGTGCGGCGTAGCGGCCTACGATGTTGGCGAAGTAGCGCAGGGTTTCGTTCTCAAAATGGTTCATGTCGAGTTCGTCGTCGAAGATGCCGCCTTCGAGCGCGGAGAATCCGCCGAACGCGTCGGTGGAGAAGAGTACTTTGTCTGTCATGTCGTATGTGACCATGCTCTCGGGCCAGTGCACCATGGGGATCATGGCGAAGGTGAGCTTGTGGTGTCCCAGGTCGAGCACGTCGCCTTCTTTGACTTCGATGGTGCCTTCGGTGATGCCGTAGAAGGCTTCGATCATTTCGAGCGTTTTTTTGTTGCCGACGATTTTCAGGTTGGGGTAGATCTGTCTGAGCATGCGGATGGAGCCGGAGTGGTCCGGTTCCATGTGGTCGACGATGAGGTAGTCGATGATTTTTTCGTCGCCGATCACGGAGTAGAGTCTGTCGGTGTAGTCGGAGAAGTTCGAGCTCTTTATGCTGTCTACCAGCGCCACTTTATCGTCGCAGATGAGGTATGCGTTGTACGCCACGCCGCGCGGCAGCGCCCAAAGTCCCTCGAACAAGTCTGTTTCGCGGTCGTTGCCGCCGATCCAGTAGATGGAGTCGGTCACCGCTATTGCTTTTTGCATTGCATGCACCCGCTTTCTTAATAAATAGGAAGCTTTCGGATTTTTTGCGTGAAGATATATTGGCGCGTACGGGCTTTGCCGTTTCCGCCCAAACGATCCGTTCGGCGCTTCCCTATATATTTTATCGAACTATGGGATTTATGATACATCAAAATGGCGTACTTGCGGCGGGGATTTTCTGGAGCAGGGAGCCAGGGCGGTAAAAAGTGGGAATTTTGCGAACAATTAGGCAAACTTTAGGCGTTTTTACCAGTGCGCGAAAAATTCTTATTCGAATCGCCCGAAGTGTTTAAATTCAAACCCTGTTTTTGCGATACGCACAATTGTCGCTCCTTTTTTGGTCAGCAATGGTTATAAAACTCCGTGGTGAAACTTGTCTGAAATGAGCAGACAAATGTTGCAATTTTTCAAATCCTGATGAATAATAGTACGGTGTGGATTTTTGTAAGTACCTTTCGTGTGCAGGCAGTCGCCGCACGGCGTCTGCGAAATGTTTCTTTAAGGAGGCGGACCACGTGTTCGAACCAAAGCAGCTTCAGGAAGTGGCAGAGGGAAGTAAGGTTTATCAGGAGTCGGTAGACAAGACGATCGCGAAAAATCCGGAGAGGAAGGCCCAGTTTACGACGGGCGGCGGTATTCCGCTGAAACGGGTTTATACCCCCGAGGATATTCAGAGCTTGGATTATGGCAACGATATCGGTTTTCCGGGACAGTATCCGTACGCGCGGGGCGTTCAGCCCACGATGTACCGCGGCCGTTTCTGGACGATGCGCCAGTATGCGGGTTTTGCGACGGCGGAAGATTCCAACAGGCGCTACCGTTATCTTCTGAGTCAGGGTACGACGGGTCTGTCCGTTGCGTTTGACCTGCCGACGCAGATCGGTTACGACTCGGACGATCCGATGGCGACGGGCGAATGCGGCAAAGTCGGCGTCGCGATCGACAGCCTTGCGGACGCAGAGATTCTGTTCGACCAGATTCCGCTCGATCAGGTTTCCACTTCTATGACGATCAACGCCCCGGCGGCGGTGCTTCTTTCCATGTATATCGCAGTCGCAGAGAAACAGGGCGTTCCGATGAGCGCGCTTTCGGGCACGATTCAGAACGACATTCTCAAGGAGTACATCGCGCGCGGAACGTATATTTTCCCGCCGAAACCCTCGATGAGACTGATTACGGATATTTTTGCATTCTGCAGCCAGAACGTGCCGAAGTGGAACACGATTTCTATCTCGGGCTACCACATTCGCGAAGCGGGTTCCACGGCAATCCAGGAAGTCGCGTTCACGCTGGCGGACGGAATCGCATACATCGAAGCGGCAGTGAAGGCCGGCCAGGACCCGAACGTGTTTGGCAAGCGCCTTTCCTTCTTCTTCAACGCGCATAACGATTTCCTTGAGGAAGTCGCGAAGTTCCGCGCGGCGCGCAAGGTCTGGGCGAAAATCATGAAGGAGCGCTTCGGCGTTACCGACAAGAGCGCGCAGATGCTCCGCTTCCATACGCAGACGGCGGGATGCACGCTTACGGCGCAGCAGCCCGAGAACAATATCGTCCGCGTCGGCGTACAGACGATGGCGGCGGTGTGCGGCGGAACGCAGTCGCTGCATACGAACAGCCTCGACGAAGCGCTCGCGCTGCCGACGGACAAGTCCGTCCGCATCGCGCTTCGCACGCAGCAGATCGTGGCATACGAGTCAGGCGTCGCCAATACGGTCGACCCGCTCGCGGGCAGCTATGTGATCGAATCGCTCACGAAGCAGATCGAAGACGGCGCGTGGGAATATATTAAGAAGATCGACGAGATCGGCGGCATGATGGTCGCGATCGAAAAGGGCTATCCGCAGAAGAACATTCAGGATGCTGCGTACGACTACCAGAAATCGATCGAGTCGGGAGACCGTATTATCGTCGGCGTCAACAAGTTCCAGATTAAAGAAGACGACTCCGATCGTCAGCTCCTTAAGGTAGACGCCAGCGTTGGCGTCAACCAGATTAAGAAACTGCAGGCTATGAAAGAGAAACGCGACAACCTTAAGGTGAAGGATTGCCTCGAAGCGGTCCGTAAGGGCGCGGAGGGCGACGATAACCTGATGCCGCTGATTCTGGATGCAGTCCGTCACTATGCGACGGAAGGCGAGATCTGCGGCGTTCTTCGCGGCGTATTCGGCGAATACAAGGAAAACGTGGTTCTTTAGTTTTAGAGAGCTGACAAGGAGGAAGAAAAAATGGACCGCAAAATACGCGTAGTTGTTGCAAAACCGGGACTTGACGGCCATGACCGCGGCGCGAAGGTTATCGCCCGGGCGTTCAGGGACGCAGGAATGGAAGTAATATATACAGGGCTTCGTCAGACGCCCGAGCAGATCGTGGCGACCGCGATACAGGAAGACGCTGACGCGATCGGAATCAGCATTCTTTCAGGCGCGCACGAACACGCCTTCAAGGCGATCATCGACCTTCTCAAAGAGAAGAACGCAAGCGATATCATCGTCTTCGGCGGCGGCGTTATCCCCGAAACGGACTATCCGACGCTTCTCGGCTTCGGCGCTGGGGCGATCTTCGGCCCGGGAACGCCGACGACCGACACCATAGAGTGGCTTGAGAAGGCAGTCGCGGAAAAGAGAGCGAAAGAGGCGTAAAAAATGAAACCAACAGTAGTAGACCACATTGGCGTGGCAGTCAAAAGCATCGACGAAGCGCTGAAATTCTGGCAGGGGACGCTCGGTATAGAGTGTCACGGCGTCGAAGAAGTCGCCGAGCAGAAGGTTAAAACGGCGTTTCTGCCGCTGCGCGACACGGAAGTGGAGCTCCTTGAGGCCACAGCAGAGGACAGCCCGGTCGCGAAGTTCATCGAAGCGAAGGGCGAGGGGATTCACCATCTCGCGATCCGCGTAGAGAACCTTGAAGCGGCGCTGGAAGAACTCAAAGCAAAAGGCGTTCGCCTGATCGACGAGAAACCGCGTATCGGCGCGGGAGGCGCGAAAATCGCGTTCCTCCACCCGAAAGCAACGGGCGGCGTCCTGCTCGAGCTCTGCGAGCGCGACTAATAACAGCAATCGACCCTGCGGGGCATTTCGCCGCGCAGGGTTTCCCATGTAAAAGTTCTATCGGCATAAGTACCAGACAATCGAGGAGGTAAAAAGTATGGCGGACAAAACGATCGACGAACTGTGCGCAAGTCTTGTTGAGAAACGCGAACAAGCGGCACAGGGCGGTGGAGCGAAAGCCATCGCGAAGCAACACGAAAAAGGGAAGATGACCGCACGCGAGCGTATCGAAGCGGTTCTTGATCCCGGCAGCTTCGTCGAGATCGACGAGTTTGTTGAGCATCGCTGCACGAATTTTGGGCTCGACGCAACCGTATTTCTCGGAGACGGCGTCGTAACGGGTTACGGTACGATCGACGGACGTATCGTGTACCTGTTCAGCCAGGATTTCACCGTAATGGGTGGATCGCTGGGTGAAATGCACGCGAAAAAGATTTGCAAAGTGCTCGACCTCGCCGTAACGAACGGCGCGCCCTGCATCGGTATCAACGATTCAGGCGGAGCGCGTATTCAGGAGGCGGTCGACGCCCTTTCGGGATACGGCGAAATCTTCTTTAAAAACGTAAAAGCGAGCGGCGTTGTACCGCAGTTCTCCATTATCGCCGGCCCCTGCGCTGGCGGCGCTGTTTACAGCCCCGCGCTTACGGACTTCGTGTTCATGGTCGACAAAATCGGCATCATGCATATCACGGGCCCGCAGGTCATCAAAGCGGTCACCGGCGAAGACGTCACCTCCGAGCAGATCGGCGGCGCACGTGCGCATAACGGCATTTCCGGCTGCGCGCACTTCTTCGCGAATTCCGAAGCGGATTGCTATGCACAGGTCCGCAAAGTCATGAGCTACCTCCCGAGCAACAACATGGAAGAGCCTCCCTTCGCAGAGACCGGCGACGATCCCGCGCGTATGGACGGCACCCTTCGCACTCTTGTTCCGACGAACCCCAACAGGGGCTACGACGTGCGCGACGTCATCAAGGCAGTCGTTGACAACGCGGATTTCTGCGAAGTACAGGAAATGTACGCGCGCAATATCGTTACGGGCTTCGCCAGAGTCGGCGGCCGTGTAATCGGTATCATCGCGAACCAGGCGAAGGTCATGGCGGGATGCCTCGACATCGACGCGTCCGACAAGGCCAGCCGCCACATTCGCATCTGCGATGCGTTCAATGTGCCGATCGTAACGTTTGAAGACGTTCCCGGATACCTGCCCGGCCTGAATCAGGAAATGGGCGGCATCATCCGTCACGGCGCGAAGCTCCTCTACGCGTACAGCGAAGCAACGGCGCCCAAGATCACGATCGTCCTCCGCAAGGCGTACGGCGGTTCCTACCTCGGTATGTGCAGCAAAGACCTCGGTGCGGACGTAGTCCTCGCGTGGCCGCAGGCTGAGATCGCGGTTATGGGTGCGGAAGGCGCAGCGAACATTATTTTCCGCAAAGAGATCGAAGGCTCGGAAGATAAAGAAGCGACCCGCGCACAGAAGATCGAAGAGTACAGAGAAGCCTTCGCAAATCCGTTCAAAGCGGCAGCACGCGGATTTGTCGACAGAGTCATTCTCCCTGAAGAGACCCGCCCGGCTCTCTACCAGGCGCTCGTCATGACGGAAACGAAGAGCGAGCTCCGTCCGAAACGCAAACACGGCATCATGCCGAACTAAGGGGAGCGAGAGACGATGACAGGTACGAGCTCGGTAGCTTCTTATTTCGTCGGCGTTCCCGGCGGTTTGGTCATGTCTATGATCGCGTTCAGCATCGTGTTCATCGTTATTCTTGGCCTGATGTTGGTCATGATGGCGATGAAACACGTCAGTGCAGCGATCGAGGGCATAGGCAAGAAATCGGCGCCTGCGGCAGCCGGCTCCGCGCCGGCCGCGCCGTCAGCGCCCGCACAGGCAGTGGCCGTGCAGGGCGATGACAGCGAACTCATGGCGGTTATTTCCGCCGCGGTCATGGCCGTCTGCGGTTCAGCGGCACGGGTGGTTTCGTTCAGCGCAGCCAAGGCTCCGGCAGCTTCAAGCTGGAAACTCGTCGGCAGAATGCAGAACGCGGAAGGTTTTCAGGACTAACGTCCTGTTCACATATTTCAAGGAGGGTCTCTCTAATGGCACGTAAGTTCAGAGTTACAGTAAATGGCAAAGCGTATGATGTAGACGTCGAAGAAATGGGCGCAGGCGCACCGGCAGCAGCTCCGGCACCCGCTCCCGCACCTGCAGCGGCTCCCGCTCCGGCGCCCGCGGCAGCACCTGCTCCCGCACCGGCGGCACCCGCAGCTCCCGTAGCGGCAGGCAGCGGTTCCGTAACGGCTCCGATGCCCGGCAAAATTCTTAAAGTCCTTGTTGCACAGGGCGCGCAGGTTACCGAGGGACAGCTCGTCCTGATCCTCGAGGCCATGAAGATGGAAAACGAAATTTTCGCAACGGCGAGCGGCACCGTAACGCAGATCGCTGTGAACGAGGGAGCTTCGGTTAACACGGGCGATACCCTTCTGGTAATAGGCTAGTCTGCTTTTAAGCAGCCAAGTCTGGGAGGTATAGTGGATGGAATTGTATTTGACTGCGCTTAAAGGCGTGGTAGAACAGTCAGGATTTGTAGCGCTGACGACGGGTAACATGGTTATGCTCCTCGTCGCGTTTATCCTGCTCTACCTCGCCATCGCGAAGGGGTTTGAACCCCTTCTCCTGATGCCGATTGCGTTTGGTTGTATGCTCGTCAACCTCCCGCTTTCCGGTATCATCGATCCAGGCGGATTCTTGTATTTCGTCAAGTTCGGTATCGACCACGAAATCTATCCGATCATCATATTCATGGGAATCGGCGCGATGACGGACTTCGGTCCGCTGCTTGCGAACCCGATCACCTTCCTGCTCGGCGCCGCGGCGCAAATCGGCGTTTTCTTCGCCGTTATCGGCGCTATGTTCATGGGCTTTACGATCCAGCAGGCTGCGGGCATCGGGATCATCGGCGGCGCAGACGGCCCGACGGCAATCTATCTTTGCGCGAAACTCGCGAAAGATATTCTTCCGGCGGTCGCGGTTGCGGCGTACAGCTATATGTCGCTCGTTCCGCTGATTCAGCCGCCCGTCATTAAACTGCTTACGACGAAGAAGGACCGCGCGATCAAGATGGAACAGCTCCGCCCCGTTTCGCGTACGGAGCGTATCCTCTTCCCGATTATCACGACGATTGCGTGCGGACTTGTTCTTCCCGCATCCGTTCCGCTTATCGGTATGCTGATGTTCGGCAACCTGCTGCGTGAATCCGGCTGCACGGAAAGACTTTCGCAGGCGGCGCAGAACGAAGTGCTCAACGCGACGACCATTTTCCTCGGAATCTCGGTCGGCGGTACGATGAACGCGGAATCCTTCCTGACGATCGCGACGATCAAAATTATCGTGCTTGGCCTGATTGCGTTCGTCTTCAGTACGACGGGCGGAGTTTGCTTCGGTCAGATTATGAAAGTCATGTCCGGCGGCAAGATCAACCCGATCATCGGCGCGGCGGGCGTTTCCGCGGTTCCGATGGCGGCGCGCGTCTGCCAGAAGGTCGTCCAGAAGGAGTTCCCCGGCAGCTTCATCCTCATGCACGCCATGGGGCCGAACGTTGCAGGGGTCGTTGGGACGGCTGTCGCGGCGGGAGCTATGCTCACCCTATTAACAAAATAGTGAGAACGCAGTCCTAAGGCATCTTTAGCTTAGTGACATTTAAAAGAGATCCTTCGGAGTATGAAGAATACGCCGAGGGGTCTCTTTTTTCGTGTCGCGTCGCCACTAATACCTTATAACTGCGTTCTCCCGTTGCTTAGTGGAAAAGTATGTTCTGCGTTCAGACCGCGATTCTGATTGCTTTAAAAATATGTGCGGAAAAAAATTAAAAACACAGGGATATAACTTACGAAAGAAGCGGCCCCTTTTGCGAGGCCGCTTCGTGGTTACGTATGATGCTGGTGAATTCTACGCTTTAGAAAACGCGAGAAGCATCTCGCGCAGCGTTTTGCAGGCGAGCGCGGTTGAAGCGCCGGATTGGTCGTAGTGGGGCGAGAGTTCGCAGATATCGAAACCCACGATGTTGCAGCCGGTGAAATTCATGAGTGCGCCGCGCAGTTCGTTCCATGAAATACCGCCCGCTTCGGGCGTTCCGGTGCCGGGAAATTCGGATGGGTCGAGAACGTCGAGGTCGAGCGTGAGATAAACGGGGAAATCTCCGAGTTCCCGTGCCACAGCGTCGGTTGTTTTTACGGTGAACATCTCCGTCGAAACGTGCTCTTTGCCCCATACGATCTCTTCGCGTGATCCGGAGCGGATGCCGAACTGGAATATCCTGCCGTCGCCGAACAGGTGCCAGATACGCTGCATCACGGAAGCGTGTGAAAGGCGCTCTCCCATGTAATCGCGGCGCAGGTCAGCGTGTGCGTCGAAATGTACGACACGCAGGGCGGGATATTTTTCGTAGACTGTACGCACCGCTCCCAGCGTCACAAGGTGTTCGCCGCCAATCATGCAGGGCTTTTTACCATCCGCCAATATTTTTTTCGTAAATCCTTCGATCGTTTCGAGCGCCCGCTCCGCGTTGCCGTATGGCAGCTCGAGATCGCCCGCGTCGAAGATATGCCGGTCTTCCAGGTCTGCATCTTGATAGGGGCTGTAGGTCTCGATGCCGATGGACTCGCTTCGAATCGTTTGCGGCGCGAAACGTGTGCCGGGGCGAAAGGACGTCGTCGAATCGAACGGCGCGCCGAAAATCACAGTTCCTGCTTCGTTATAGGACGCCTCGCAGGCGATGAAGGTCTGTACGTTCCGTTCCAACTTAGTCGACCTGTTCCAACGCTTTCTTTACGTAGTTCGGGAGCATGAATGCGCCTGTGTGCAGGTCGGTGTTGTAGTATTTCGTGTCCAGCTTGAGCGCGTTCCACGCCTCTGCGTCGAGGTCCTTGATCGGGTCGTATTTTTTCGACGCGAAACCAAAGAGCCAGTGCCCCGAGGGATAGGTCGGAATGTGCGCCTGGTAGACGCTGCAGATCGGGAAGAATTCTTTAATCCGCTTGTGTGCGCGGCGCATCGCGCTCGAGTATGATTCGTAGTAGGGGTTCTCGTGCTGGTTGACGAGAATGCCGTCTTTTTTGAGCGCTTTGAAGCAGTTGCCGTAAAATTCTTTCGTGAAAAGACCTTCGCCGGGGCCGAACGGGTCGGTCGAGTCGACGATGATGAGATCGTATTCGTTTTCAAAACGGCGCACGAATTTAAGCCCGTCCTCGAAATAGAGGTTTACACGTTTGTCGGACAGTTTTTTCGACGTGAAGGGCAAAAGTTTTTTGCAGACGTCGACGACGATCTGGTCGATGTCCACCATGTCGATGTGCTCGATGGTCTTGTAGCGGGTAAGTTCTCGCACGGTGCCGCCGTCGCCGCCGCCGATCACGAGAACTTTTTTGATCTGCGGGTTTGTCGCCATCGGCACGTGGACGATCATATCATGGTAGATAAATTCGTCCTTTTCCGTGACCATCATGAGTCCGTCGAGCGTGAAAAAACGTCCGAATTCTTCCGAGTCAAAGACGTCAATTTGCTGGAACGGACTTTTTTTGCTAAGGAGCTGTTCCTTGATTTTGATCGAGAAACGCACTGTCGGCGTATGTTCTTCTGTGTACCACAATTCCATTTTTATTCCTCCCAAGTAGCTATTTTACGACGCCCAGGTTTTCGAGGGCCATGTCTTGCGGCCCCATAAGCAGGCTGCCTTTGTCTTTTGCGTAAAGGATGTAGTCGAGCGCTTCGCGCGTCACGAGTTCGCCCGGCGCAAGAATCGGGATGCCGGGGGGGTAGCACATGACGAATTCGGACGAGATTTCGCCAACGCTGTCTTTGAGCGGCACGACGCGGCGTTCCGCGTAAAACGCGTCCTGCGGCGAGAGCTTGACGACGGGCGCCACGTATTCGTGATCCCAGAGCGCGATCCCTTCTTTGCTGTGCAGGCGCTTGATCTCCGAGAGCGAGGAGACGAGGCGTTCGATGTTGTAATGGGTGTCGCCGACCGAGATAATGGCGAGCATGTTGCCCATATCGCCGAACTCAATCTGGATCCCGTAGTCGTCACGCAGAATGTCGTAGACTTCGACGCCTGCAAGCCCGATTTTCAGTGTATGGATGGAAAGCTTCGTCACGTCGAAATCGCAAACGTCCCTGCCGTTCACGATCTCTTTTGAAAACGCGTAATAGTCGCCGATTCCGTTAATTTCGTCACGCGCGTACTGCGCGAGATCGCAAACCTTGCGGAAAGTTTCCTTTCCTTCGGTCGCGAGCGCTTTGCGCGCGATGTCGATCGAACTCATAAGGAGATATGAGGCGCTTGTCGTCTGGGTTAGGTTGATGATCGTGCGCACGTACTCCGGGTCGATTCTGCCTTTTTTCATGACGAGCAGCGAACTCTGCGTCAGCGAACCGCCTGTTTTGTGCATGCTGATGCAAGCCATATCCGCACCCACGGACATCGCGGAGCACGGCAAATTTTCGCCGAAGTAGAAATGTGTGCCGTGCGCTTCGTCCACGAGCGCGGCCATTCCCGCCTTGTGCGCGGCGGCAACGATGCGGCGAACGTCCGGGCATACGCCGTAGTAGGTAGGGTTGTTCATGAAAACGGCCTTCGCCTCCGGGTGCGCGGCGATCGTTTTCTCGACGTTTTTCGCGTCCATGCCGAGGGAGATGCCGAGCTCCGGGTGCGTGCCGGGGTCTACGTAAATTGGTGTGATTCCGCACAAAATCAGCGCGTTGATCGCCGATTTGTGCACGTTGCGCGGGATGATAATCGCGTCGCCGCGTTTGCAGACGCTCATGATCATCGCCTGTACGGAGGAAGTCGTCCCGCCCACCATGAGGAACGCCGCGTCCGCCCCGCACGCCTCTGCCGCGAGCGTTTCCGCGTCGCGGATGACGGAGGTTGGATGCGAAAGGTTGTCGAGCGGTTTCATGGAATTCACGTCGACGGAGAGGCACTGTTTGCCGAGGAACGCCGTAAGTTCCGGCGTGCCGCGCCCCTGTTTGTGTCCGGGCACGTCAAACGGCACCACCCGGCGCGCGCGGTACGCCTCAAGGGCGTCCAAAAGCGGCGCTGTATGCTGTGTGAGTTTTTTTTCTTCAGACATTTTGTTTCCGTTTAATAGACGTTCATGCCGTAGTAAATTTCGAGCATCTCTTTGTTGATCTGTTCGCGGATGTCGAGGCGTTCTTCCGGCGGAAGCTCGCGCGGATCGACGTTGAACAGGTAGTCCGCCAGCCGGATCTCCTTGAGCATCATCTTCGTGTGGAAGATGTTCGACTGATAAACGTTCACGTCGATCGCGTCATATTTTTTGAGCGTCTTCGGGTCGATGAAATTCTGAATCGAATTAATCTCGTGGTCTTTGTAATATTTTTTGCCGTCCATGTCGCGCGTGAAGCCGCGAATGCGGTAGTCCATCGAGATAACGTCCGAATCGAAGCTGCCGATCAGATAGTCCAGCGCGGTAAGCGGGGTGATTCTTCCGCACGTCGACACGTCAATGTCCACGCGGAACGAACTGATTTCGTTGTTCGGGTGAAATTCGGGGTAGGTGTGAACCGTCACGTGGCTTTTGTCCAGATGCGCGGCGACGGTTTCTTTATCCGGCAGGAACCCGATCCCCTGATTGCACGATGCGTCTATCTGTTCCGGCGGGACAGTCTCCTCCGAAACCAAAATCGTGACGCTGGCCCCTTCGGGGTCATAGTCCTGTTTGGAAATGTTGAGTACGCAGGCGCCAATGATGTTTGTAACGCCGCACAGAATGTTCGTAAGCCTTTCCGAGTTATACTGCTCATCGATATAGGCGATATAATCTTTCTTTTCTCGATCCGTCTTTGCATAGCAAATATCGTAGATATTAAAGCTCAGAGTCTTCGTCAGGTTGTTGAACCCGTAAAGCTGGATCTTGTCTTTCAACCCTATCCCCACGTCCCTTCCAGGCTAGCGCCATAGTAAAACAATCCGCTCGGATTATGAGCAGATTGGCCTCTAACTATACAGGCAGGGGGGGGAAATGTCAAAGAAAAAAACGGCGAATGTAAAAAAAGTTTAAAAGCAGGTCTGTGCTACGCGTGCGTCGGTACGGCAGCAAAAAATTCGCGCGTGTTTTCCTGTTAAATTAAAGCAAATTGACGAAAAATGGCGCCACGGCAACCGTAAAAAGTCCCGTGATCACGATCGCAAGTCCGCTCATCGCGCCCTCTATCTCGCCGAGCTGGAAGGCTTTCGCGGCGCCCATCGCGTGCGACGCGGTCCCGAGCCCGATGCCGCGCGCGACCGGGTCTGTTACACGGAAGAGGCGGTAGATGGGTTCTGCCGTGACGTTTCCAAACATGCCGCTCACGATGATCGAGGCGACGGTGAGCGTTACGATCCCGCCAAGTTCTTCGGACAAGCCGATCCCGATCGGCGAAGTGACGGATTTTGGAAAGAGCGTCACATAAAGCTCATGCGAAAAACCAAAAAAGCGCGAAAGGATCAGAACGCCGACGGAATTTGCGAAAACGCCGGCCGCGATGCCGATAAAGATCGCGCGGAAATTTTTCTTAAGAATATCCAGTTGTTTGTAGAGCGGAATCGCGAGGCAAATCGTAGCCGGCGTCAGCAACATTTCGAGGAAACGCGCCGAACGATGGTAGTCGGCATATTCCACGCGGAAGAGCAGCAGCGCCGCGACCACGATAAAGTCAGCCACCAGCAGCGGCGTGAATATCGCGTACGGAAATTTGCCGTACAGGCGGACGCCGATTACATAAGCGAGGATCGTAATAAAAAGGCCGAAATAGAGGGAACCTTCAAAAAAAGGACTCATCTGCCGTCTCCTGCGTTGCGCTTCATGACCCACTGGACTGCGCGTCCCGTCACGCCCATTACAACGATCGTCGTCAGGAAGCAGAGAATCAGAAAACGTCCCGCGATTGCGCTGAAAACGTCCCAATGGTTGAGGATCGCCATTGCCGGAGGAATAAAAAGCAGCGGCATCGTCTGGATGAAAAAATTTGCGACGTCGGAGACGTGATGCAGCTTTACGACTCCGGACAGCAGCAGGCAGAACATCACGACGAGCCCGTAGACGCTGGCAGGGATTGGGAGCGGCAGAATGTAGCGGAGCAATTCGCCCGCGAAACAGGCGCTTAGAATGATCAGGAATTGACGAACGTACTTCAAATGAGGACCTCCAAAATATTGATACCGCTTAATCTTATACGCAAGGCGCGCCCCGGTCAATATAACTACATACAAAAAGAAGCCTGTCGTATTTCACGCTGCACAAAAATTTTGACTTCAAGTGTGTTGCACTTCTTTTGACAATTCGCCATGTAAAGAAGCCCGCAAGAACAAATTTGGGGAAAGGCTTTGGGATTTTTCGTTTTCAATTAAATATTACCTCGGTTTATTGTAATTACCGTATATTCTAAATAATTGCGTGTCGTTTATAAAACTAAGCAAAATATTGTTTTTATTACAAAACATCAATGGGGATATGTATGGGGATATTTCTGTGGACAAACAGGCCTGTTTTTTGCTTGATAACACAAGATACAGTGTTATAATAATTATGTTCGGCTGTATATAGGGTTTGGAGTGGTCTTAATGAGATGTCCCGTTTGCGGTATGATGGACAGCCGCGTGATAGAGACAAGAAGCACGGAAGAGGGGCGCGTCAATCGGCGTCGCCGCGAGTGTCCGGAGTGTCAGACGCGGTTTACGACATATGAGCGGCTTGAAGAAAAAAATTATCTCTGGGTCGTGAAAAAAGACGGCAGGCGCGAGGCGTTCAGCCGCGAAAAACTGCTCCGCGGATTTCAGATTGCGTGCGACAAGCTTCCTGTCCCGCTGGAGCGGCTTGAAGAAGCGGCGTCGCACATTGAATCTGAACTCAAGAGCTCGGGGCAGGGTGAGATCGCCGCGTCGGTAATCGGCGACAAGGTGTCCGAAGAGCTGCGGAAAATCAACAAGGTTGCGTATGTACGCTTTGCCTCGGTGTATCGGGAATTTACGGATATTTCCAATTTTACGAACGAGATCGCGAGGCTGTTAGAGGATAAGGAGGTACACAGAAATGGCAAATGATGCCGCACATGAAACAGAATCTTATTTTGGCAGGCAGGGACAGCTGTTTAAAGAGGCGGGGGAATCGACCGACCTCGCGTTGATGGTCGACGCGCTCGCGCAGGAGGAAAGCTCCCCCTGGGACGCGGGGCGAATTCGCGACGCGCTGATCCTAGAGACGGGCGTGGACCCGATGACGGCGGAAAGCATTGCGCTCGAAGTCGAAGAGGATCTGCTCAAATATAACAGAAGCCGCGTCACGACGACGATCATCCGCGAGATGGTCAACGTGAAGCTGTTCCAGCGCGGGCTTGAGGCGAAACTGGCGGACCACAGCAGAATCGGTCTCCCCGTACACGACCTCGAAAAAATGATGCTCACGAAAAATAAAGAAAACAGCAACACGAGCCACAATCCGGAATCGATTAATCTGTCGATCGCGGAAATGGTTTTAAAAGAATACGCACTGACCAAAGTTTTTACTAAAGATGTCGCGGAAGCGCATTTGAAAGGCGACATTCATCTTCACGACCTCGGTATGGTCAATCGTCCTTATTGTTCCGGTCAGAGCGTTGCTTATGTTGCGCGTTACGGTCTTAATATTCCTTCGATTACGAGTGTCTCGAACCCCGCGAAGCACGCGGATGTTCTGCTCGCGCACATGCTGAAAATGACGTCCGTTTTGCAGAACCACTTTGCGGGCGCGATCGGCTGGGACGCGATCAATATGTATTTTGCGCCCTATACGGTCGGCTGGTCCTATGAACAGTATCTGCAGCTCGCGCAGCAGCTTATCTTCGAGTTCAACCAGCTTGCGGGCGGCCGCGGCGGACAGGTTGCGTTCACGGACATCAATCTTTATTACGAAATCCCGAACCACTTCCGGGATGTTCCGGCGATTGGCCCGGGCGGCAAGTTTACAGGCAAAGTCTACGCGGATTACGACAAAGAGTCGAAGATGTTCCTCAAGGCGCTTTTCGATGTCTATATGCACGGGGACAGCAGGGGGCAGCCCTTCTTCTTTCCAAAACCGCTGCTGCACATCACGGACTACTTCTTTAAAGAAGAAGGCTGGGAGGAGTGCCTTGCGCATGCGTGCGAGCTTGCGTCCGTAAAGGGGAACACCTATTTTGTCTTCGACCGCGGCGGCGTTGCGAAACTTTCTGAGTGTTGCAGGCTCTCGTTTGAACTGACGCCGGAAGATCTTGATGAGGCGAAGCACCCTTGGAAGATGCGCTACTGCGCGCTCCAGAACGTTACGCTGAATTTGCCGCGCGCGGCGTATAAGAGTGGCGGCAGCGACGAGATGCTCTTCGACATAATTGATGCGGAGATGGAGCTCGCTGCAAAGGCGCACCTGCAGAAGCGCGCGTTCATCAAGAGCATCCTGGACCTCGGCGTGGGCGGTCCGCTCGCGGCGCTTTGCGTGTCGCACGACGACGAAAGCTACCTGCGCATGCGCAAGGCGAGTCACCTGATCGGTATTCTTGGACTCAACGAAGCCGTGCAGGCGATTACCGGCGATCAGCTGCACGAAAGCGAAGCGGCCGCGCAGCTCGGCAAAGCGATCATCCAGTATATGGACCTCAAATGCCAGCAGCTTTCGGAACGTTATGATCTCAAGATCGTGCTCGAGCAGACGCCTGCGGAGAGTACCGCGCTGCGTTTCGCGAAGCTTGACCTGCGCAGTTATCCCGAAGTTGCGACCAAATATATCAAAGGAAACATGGAAAGCGGCGAGATTTATTACACGAACAGCACGCACCTCGACTATAAGCTCGTGCAGGACCCGATTGAAAAAGTGACGCGCGAAGGCGAACTCCACCCGATGATCAAGGCCGGAGCGATTACGCACGTCTGGATGGGCGAGCATAAGCCTGATCCACAGGCACTTGCTTCTTTCGTGATCAAGACGTTCCAGCACTCGGAGAACGCACAGATTGCGTTCAGCCCGGAATTCACGATCTGCAACGAGTGTGACCACATGGAGCGCGGCCTGCTCGGCACATGCTCACGCTGCGGCTCGGAAGATGTGGATGGCATCACTCGCGTTACGGGGTATTTCACGAGGACATCTTCGTGGAACGCAGGGAAGCGGGGGGAACTCCACGACCGCTGCCGCACTCCCGTGATAAACGCGTAGCAATGACCGATTTTAACGATCTGCAGGTGGGGGGATATCTCCCCACCTCTTTTTTAGATTGGGACGGACACGTCGCTGCTGTTCTCTTCACGCAGGGCTGTAATTTCCGGTGCCCGTGGTGCCATAACGGCGACCTCGTACTTGGCCGTGCGGAGCCGATCCTGCTGCAAAATGTGCTCGCAGATATCGAAAAGCGCAAAAAATTTCTTGACGGCGTTGTCGTGAGCGGCGGCGAACCGACAATATGGGGTGGTTTTTTGCCGCTCCTGTACCGGTTCAAGGAAATAGGGCTGCCGGTCAAACTTGACACGAACGGCTCGAACCCGGAGCTCTTGCGCCGTGTGCTTGGGGCGGGGCTTGTCCATCATGTCGCGATGGATGTCAAAGCGCCTTTCGGAGAGGATGCGTACGCTGTGGCGGCAGGTGTGCCGATAGATGAGCAAAAGATCAAAGACAGCCTGACGGCGCTCAGGCTGTACGCTCCGTCGTACGAGCTTCGGACGACGTGGTCGCCGGCCTTGCTCTCCGAAGAACAGCTTCTAAAAATCCAAACGCAGCTGGGGCGTGATAAAAACTGGGTTGTGCAGGCTTTTTTGCCCGATCATGCGCTCGACCCGGCCTGCCGGATGCTCGCGAAAGCAGAGGCGGAGCAGATCAGGCGCCTGCTTCCTAGCGTAAAGGTGCGCGGCTGACGTTCTTCACACCGAAAACTCCTTCGCTTTATGCTGAATTTTCGCGGTATGTAAACGAAAAAGGGTGTGAAAAGAACCCGCGCTGTTATAAAATGATGGAAGCCAATATCATTGTCCTTATTTTTTAATGAACGGAGGCGTGCCCGTGTCGGAAAGTAAACTGCCGAAAGCACTCAACTTGCCCAACATGTTGAGCATTTCCAGAGTTTTTCTTGTGCCGATCGTTATGGTCTTTCTCACGATGCGTACGCAGTTCGGTTTCATCGAAGGCGTTAACATCGGAGACCTGCTTGCAGGACTTGTCTTTATCATTGCTTCGCTCACTGACGCTGCAGACGGTTACATTGCGCGCAAACACGGTATGGTGACGAACCTGGGAAAATTCATTGACCCGCTGGCGGACAAAATTATGGTAGTCGCGGCATTGGTCGCGCTTGTGGAATTGCACAGGGTGCCGGCGTGGATGGTGGTCATCATCATCGCGCGCGAATTCATCGTCACAGGGCTCCGTATGATCGCGGCCTCCGAGGGCGTCGTGATTGCCGCCTCAAGCGGCGGTAAGCTTAAAACGGTTAGCCAGATCGTAGGCATCTCACTTTTAATCTTTAATATCCCCGGCGGCATGCTCGTCATGTGGCTTGCGATGTTCCTCACGTTATGGTCCGGCATGGACTATCTTATGAAGTCGAGAAGCCTTCTGGAAAAATAAAACCCTCAGGGAGGTCCACATATAATGAAAGAAAAAATTTTCAGCGCAATCGACGCGCTGGAACCTCAAATGATCGATACGCTGTCAGGGTTGGTCGCGATTCCTGCGGTCAGTCCGCTGGATGGCGGCGAAGGCGAATACGATAAGGCGCAATACCTTGCGAAAAAAGTTGAAGAACTGGGATTGGGAAAACCCGAGATATATAACTCCAATGACCCGACGGCAAAAAATGGCGTTCGCCCTAATTTAATCGTGAAAATCCCGGGCAAAAGCGAAAAACGCCTCTGGGTTATGTCGCATATGGACGTGGTTCCGGAGGGAGACCGTTCACTCTGGGACACGGATCCTTTTAAAGCTGTAGTCAAGGACGGCCGTATCTATGGGCGCGGTTCCAGCGATAATGGACAGGAGCTTGTTGCCTCGCTCTATGCGGCCGCCGCATTGAAAAAGCTTGGTGTGACACCGGCCTATGAAGTCTATCTGGCATTTGTCGCGGATGAAGAGGTCGGCAGCTTGCACGGGATTCAGTACCTGATAAAAGAGGGTCTTTTTCGCAAGGACGACCTCGTCATTGTGCCGGACGGCGGCAACGAAAAAGGCGATTTTATCGAAGTGGCGGAAAAAAGCATTGCCTGGCTGGAATTTGAAGTGACGGGTGAACAGGTGCACGCGAGTATGCCGCAGCTTGGTAAAAACGCATGCCGCGTTGCGAACGAACTTTCCGTCGCATTGGACGAAGCGCTGCACAATGCATTCCCTGAGACTGACGAACTTTTTGCGCCTTCTGTGTCCACGTTCGAGCCGACGCGGCGTAATAAAAACGTAGCCAACGTCAATACGGTACCCGGCCGCGAAATTTTTTGCTTCGACTGCCGCGTGTTGCCGCATGTCCAATTGAGCGATGTCATGAAAGTTGTCGAATCTGTGGTAAAAAAGACCGAAGAAAAACACGGTGTGCGCGTTGAAGTCAGAAAACTGCAATATGAGCAGGCACCCGCGCCGACTCCTGTAGATGCGCCAATCGTAAAACTTTTGGAAAAAGCGTTGCCGCAGGTTTTGGACGTAAAACCTGTCGTTGGCGGCGTTGGCGGCGGAACCTGCGCTGCTTATCTGCGCCAGGTCGATATCCCCGCAGTGGTTTGGGTGCAGGAAGCGGATGTCGCGCATATGCCGAACGAATACAGCGTGATCGAGTACATGAAAAATGAGTGTAAAATCTTCGCGCTTATGATGGCGGATGAATAAAATTTGGTAAAAAGCGGCGCGTCGGTTCCGGCGCGCCGTTTTATATCCGGTACATCGAAAAAACGAACTTTGCCTGACAAACAACTTCCTTTGACCACTTTTATAAGAAGATATATAATTCGTCTGATACAAAACGGCCCTCTTAAAAGGGCTGCAGTTGTTTTGTGGTTCGACACTCTGAAAGGTGGAGTCATTTGTGGGAATTTTAGGCGGGGTCATCAAGGCCCTGGGTTTTGACCCAAACGACCGGGCGCTTGCGAGATACGAAGAGCGCGCGAACATCATAGATTCATTCGAGCCGGAAATGCAAAAACTTTCGGACGAAGATTTGTCACAGACAAAGGAAATTTTTAAACAGAGACTGGAAAACGGCGAAACGCTCGACGATATCCTGCCCGAAGTATTCGCGCGCGTGCGCGAAGTGTCCGTGCGGACACTTGGGCTGCGCCATTTCAAGGAGCAGATGATGGGCGGTATGGCCCTGCACGAAGGCAAGATTGCCGAGATGAAAACAGGCGAAGGAAAGACGCTCGTCGCAACGCTAGCAGTCGCGCTCAACGCGATCACTGGCGATGGCGTTCACATCATTACGGTTAACGACTATCTGGCAAAACGTGACGCGGAATGGATGTCACCAGTCTACAACGGCCTTGGTCTGACAGTCGGCGTCATCTCTCCCTTTATGGAGCAGGAAGATCGTTTCGCTGCCTATCGCAGCGATATCACATATGGCACGAACAGCGAATTCGGGTTCGACTACCTGCGTGACAACATGGCGATCCAAAAGGATCAGCAGGTACAGCGCGGGCATACCTTCTGTATCGTTGACGAAGTGGACTCGATTCTGATTGACGAAGCGAGAACGCCGCTTATTATCTCGGGACCTTCTGAAGACGACACGGAACCCTACCGCGTTGCGGACGCCGTAGCACGTGAACTGAAAAAAGGCACGGACTTCGAAGTCGAAGAGAAGGAGCGCAATCTTGCGCTTACGGAAGCGGGTATCGCAAAAGCGGAACGCATCCTCAAGCTCCCCGACCTGTTCACTGATTTCGCGAAATCCTCGCTCTCCCATAAGATTGTACAGTCGCTAAAAGCGCACAATCTCTTCCAGCGCGACGTGCATTACGTTGTGAAGGACGGGGAGATTGTGATTGTTGACGAATTCACCGGCCGTCTGATGTTTGGCCGCCGCTATTCAGAGGGGCTGCATCAGGCGATCGAGGCGAAGGAGCGCGTGAAAGTCGGGCGTGAGAACCAGACGCTGGCGACAATCACGCTGCAGAACTATTTCCGCATGTATCGAAAACTTGCGGGCATGACGGGAACCGCGCTGACGGAAGCGGAAGAGTTCAAGGAAATCTATGGTCTTGCCGTTATCGTTGTACCGACGCATATGCCCATGGTTCGCAAGGATAATCCCGATGCGATATACAGAACTGTGCCGGAAAAATACAACGCCGCGGTCGACGAAGCAGCCGAGAGTTACGGCAGAGGACAGCCGGTACTTTTGGGCACAACTTCGATCGAACACTCGGAGCTTGTAAGCAAACTTTTGCGAGCGAGAAAAATCCCGCATAACGTGCTGAACGCGAAGGTGCACGACAAGGAAGCTTCGATCGTCGCGCAGGCCGGGAGATTTGGTGCCGTTACGGTCGCAACGAATATGGCGGGGCGCGGTACGGACATCGTACTTGGCGGCAATGCCGATTTTCTGGCGCGCGAGGAGATGCAGAAAAAAGGCCTTGAAGTAAAAGATAATCCGGAGCAGTACGCGGAAGTGCTTGCCGAGTTCCGCGCGATCTGCGCCGAGGAGCATAAGCAGGTAATCGAGGCGGGCGGACTTCGTATTATCGGTACGGAACGTCACGAATCGAGGCGAATCGATAATCAGCTTCGCGGGCGTTCGGGACGCCAGGGCGACCCGGGCGAAAGCCGTTTTTACATATCGCTGCAGGACGATCTAATCCGTCTGTTCGGCGGAGAGCGCGTGCAGGGGATTATGGAAAAACTCGGTATGCAAGAAGGGGAGTGCATCGAGCATAACCTTCTTTCCAAAGCAATCGAAAACGCCCAGAAAAAAGTAGAAGAAATGCACTTCGACATCAGAAAACAATTGCTCTCTTATGACAATGTTATGAACCAGCAGCGCGAGGCGGTCTATAAAGAGCGCAGTGAGATATTGGACGACGAAGATATACTCGGCAGGACGCTTGGCGTGATTGAGGATACGGCGCAGTCGCAGCTGGAACGCCTCTTCCAGAACCAGGAAGAGGAAGCTCCCGATGTTGAGTCTGTGGCAATTAAACTGAACGCGCTTTTCTGGCCGGGCATTTCGAAGCACGTTGAAAAAATTGAAACGCAGGAGGACGTTGCGCCGGCCGTAGAATCTCTGCTCAGTGAGATCCGCGAGCGCTTTTCGCAGAAAGTTACCGAACTTGGTGAAGATATGGCTGGAAAACTCTACCGTTATATCTTCCTGCAAGTTTTGGACTCAAGCTGGAAAGAACATCTGCTTTCGATGGACGAGCTGCGCCGCGGCATCGGTTTGCGTGCAATCGGGCAGAAAGATCCGCTGTTGGAATATCAGTTCGAATCCTTCAAACTTTTCCAGGAGATGTTGGTACAGATTCGCGAGGGCATTACCGAATTCGCCTTCCGTGTCTCCGTCGTCACGCAGGAGGAAGACAGCAGGCGGAAACGATGGGTGGAAAGCCGCGACGCGCTCGACGTTCCTGCGCCGCAGCCTGTTATGTACGACGACGGCATGGAAAACCCGGGCGCACTCATGACGGCACAGAAAACGCAGCCGATTACCAACGCGCAAAAAGTCGGAAGAAACGACCCCTGCCCTTGCGGCAGCGGAAAAAAATACAAGCAGTGCTGTGGAAAATAAGGTTGGAGGCGGTTATTGGCATGAATAGAAAAAAAATCTTTGGACGGTTCGCCGTAACGATCCTCCTGATTCTCACAGTGGCTTCATGTGCCTTTGCAGCGGATATCGCCGCCGAAGTGCGCAGGCTGAACAAAGAAGCACCTTCCCTGGACGGGTTTGGCGGTGCAGAAGCGCTGATTTGGCTGAAAAATCACGACTATAAAATGTTGGCTGACGGCGCGATGGAGGAGCACGCGCTGCAGATTCTTATGGTTGGCGAACGCGTGCCCGACGAGTGGAAAGAGTTCCGCATTCCCGTGCCGTCGGACGGAGAGTTTGAGATTGTTGAGGCCGCCTGGTACAATCCGATGCTTGTCGTAAAGGAAGGCAACCTGGACGTACGCGAAGAGCTCCTTGCAGGCGGTGCGAAAACATATGTCGTCGAAACGCCGGATGACGCGGTTGGTCGGGTTGTGGTCTTTGCAACAAGGACGACCTACCCGAGGCGCTTTGGTGCGGATGCGATGATCCTGCTGGCGGATGAACTGCCGATCTGGGAACAGAATGTAACGGTCGAAGTGCCGGGAGCGCTGGACCTTATATGGGAAGGGCGCTACGTAAAGGAGCCGTCCATCCGGAAATATGACGATGGAAAATCGGAATATAAATGGAATATTATGAATCAGGAACCATGGCATGGCGAGGGGTTCGTCGAATTCAAGCGGCCCTTTGTCGCCTTTAGTTTTAAACGCGGTATTTTGCAGAGTTTGTCGGAAATGGACGACTATGCGAGGATGTTTTCTCGTGTTCCGCTGCCCGCTGTCGCGAGCGGCGCGGATAAGAGCAAGGCGGGTACCAGACTGATGGAATGGCTGGCGGAGCCCTCCCGGACACTTGAGGGGTATTCTAAGGGCTATTCCCGTGCGCCTGAAGAAATTCCGGCGAACGGCCCCTGGACGCCAAGGGAACAGACTTTGCTGCTTAACCAATGGCTTAGAAAACTGGGCTGGGATTCTCGTGTCTGGTGGCAGGCGCTTACGGATTTGAACGACGAAAGTCCAGCGACGAAAGATCTTTGGGCTGCGCCTGTGCTTGAAGTAACAACACCGGCAAACAAAAAAGTGTGGTACCAGGCAGGGCAGACGTCGGATTTCGGCGTGACAGCGCCCTCCGTTGCTGGCTCTACCCTTTACACGCGCGGCGAGAGTACATATCAGAAACAGACCATCAGCGCGGGCTCCGCTTCGAGCCACAAGCTTGCGCTGCTCTGGGTGCTCAATCTTGCGGAAACAGGCGTTGCGGAGGGTACCCTTACAATCGACGTATCCGGCGGCTGGACCGACCTGATGTCCGGCGGCAAACTGCCTTCAAAAGAAGGATTGAGCGATTTTATCCGGCGACGAATCAATTTTGCGCTCTCGGGCATGGTGCTTACTCCGACGCGTGTTACATCGACGCGGACTGGTTATAAACTGGAGTTTGACGTTCGCTGTGCGCCGGGTATAGTGCACGGTGACAGCATGTTGCTGCGCCTTCCGGGTAGTATCCCTTCGCGCGTGGGAGAAATGATAGGCAGGGAATCGAGCTATACGTTCCGTTTCCCCTTCATCATCGACCAGAAAGTACGGATGAAGATGCCGCCCAAATACAGGCTGTTGCAGGCGCCGCCTCTCAAAAATATCGGCGATGGCACGAAGGCGGTTCTTAAGGAATCCATTACGCATTGGCCTAAAAAAGCAGAGCTAATCGCGGACAGCACATGGGTTGTCAAGACGCGTGAAGTAGATGAAATGTTGGCGATGATCTTACGTGAAGAGCTTGCGGCGAGTTTAAGATGGCCGGTACTTGACCTGCCATTCAGAAAATAGATTGGGAACGAGGAGTGTTTGAAATGCAGACGATGACGGAAGGCCTGAAACAGGCCGTTGAAGCGGCGCTCGCTTCTATTGCGCAGGAAAAAGAGTTTGTAATTCCAGAGGGCTTTGTCGTTCGCCTGGAACGTCCTCGCCAGGACGGGCACGGAGACTGGGCGACGAACGTTGCGATGCAGCTTGCGAAACCTTTTGGGATGAACCCGCGCGAGCTTGCGGCGTTGATTATAGAGCGCCTGGACAAGAGCGACATTGTCGATAAAGTCGAAATTGCCGGACCCGGCTTCATGAACTTCACGCTGTCCGCACGCTGGATTACCGAAGCGGTTGGCAGCGCGGTTGAGAAAAGGGAAAACTACGGGCGTGTGGAGATTGGAAATGGTCGTAAAGTACAGGTCGAATTTGTTAGCGCAAACCCGACGGGCCCGCTGCATATGGGCCACGGCCGCGGTGCGGCGGTTGGCTCAATCACCGCTTCGATCCTCGACTTTGCGGGTTGGAATGTGGAACGCGAATACTATATCAACGACGCAGGACTTCAAATGGAGCTTCTAGGCAAGTCGGCGCAGGCCCGTTACTTTGAGGAACTCGGGCGTGCCAATGAAGCGCCGTTCCCTGAGGACGGTTACCAGGGCGGTTATATGGCAGATATCGCGAAGAAGTTTGTCGAAAAATATGGATCTTCACTTGCCGACAAACCGCTTGATGAGACGGTTGAATTCTTTATGCGCGAGACGAGCCAGTACGTGCTTGAGATCATCCGCAAAGATCTGGAAGAGTTCGGTGTGACGTTCGACGTCTGGTTTTCGGAACAGTCTCTCTACGATAACAACCTCGTCGATCCCGCGATGAAAGCCCTGAAAGAACGCGATTACGCCTATGAAGCAGACGGCGCGCTCTGGTTCCGCTCGACGATGTTCGGTGACGACAAGGACCGTGTTCTGATTCGTTCAAACGGTATGCCGACATATTTTACGTCCGACGTCGCCTACCTAAAGAACAAGTATGACCGCGGTTTTGAAAAATTGATTTACGTTTGGGGTGCGGATCACCACGGTTACGTGCCGCGCCTGAAATCGGTCAACAAAGCTTTCGGTTATCCCGACGATGGTGTTGACGTGTTGCTCATACAAATGGTAAATCTGCTCCGCGACGGAAAACCGGTCCAGATGTCGAAACGTGCAGGTACGATCATTATGCTGCGCGAAATCATGGATGAGGTGGGTGTGGACGCAACGCGTTTCTTCTTTGCGATGCGCCGTTGCGACACGACGCTTGATTTTGACCTCGAACTTGCGAAACGCGCGACTTCCGAAAACCCGGTGTTCTATGTACAGTATGCGCATGCCCGCATCTGCAGCATTTCTCGTGAACTTGCCGAGAGAAGCATCGGAATTCCGTCCATGGACGAGTTTGACGTTTCACTTCTGACGGATCCGACCGAGGCCAATCTGGCAAAAATTATTTCTAAAATGCCGGAAGAAGTTGAAAAGGCAGCGGAAGAATTTGCACCGCACAGGATTGCTTACTATGCGACCAGCCTTGCCGAAGCGTTCCACGCGTTTTACAACGCGCAGCGTATCATTGGAGTGGAAGAATCTGTGATGAAATCCCGCATCCTGCTCATGGAAGCGGCGAAGATCGCTCTGAAAAACTCACTTGGCCTGCTCGGCGTTTCCGCGCCGGAGAAGATGTAGCGCGGAGCATAAGTCTTTGGGCACTCCGCGGCTTCGTTGGGTCATATTCGCCGCCGGCATTACATTTTTGCTGGCCGTGATGCTCACCTCTTTTTTCAAAGAGCTGGAACGCATCGACACGCTTTCGAGCACGCTTGACGAAAGAATGGGCGAACTTATTGCTGTTGAAAGAGATTCGCAGGAGCTTGAGCAGAATATCGAATATTACAGCACGCCGGAAGGGATCGCGCGGCTTGCGCGGGAACAGTTTAACCTTGTTCAATCCGGTGAAGTGCTGTATAAGATTGAGATCGTCTCAGAAGACGATCTGTTGCAATAAAAGACCGATCGTTATATAATCTTTTGTTGCATGTCCCTGCCTCTCCATGAGGGGGAGGCCAACAGTCCAAAGGGAGGAGGTGAAACACGTGCGGTCATATGAAATGGTAGTTATTCTTCAGGCGGATCTCGAAGACCACAAGATGGTGTCCGAAGAAGTCGCCGAGATCGTACGCGGTTTGGGTGCAGAGGTGGAGAAGATCGATCTCTGGGGCAGGAAACGTTTTGCTTATCTGATCGATAAGCAGCCCGAAGGCTTCTACGTACTCTATACGTTTAAGCTTGACCCCGCACAAGTTAAGGAGATGGAACGTCTTCTTAGCCTGAAACCGCAAGTCATACGGCAAATGGTCGTAAACTTGGAGGAGAAGTAATCATGGCGAGAGGGTATAACAGAGTTGTCCTGATGGGCAATCTGGCGAGAGATCCCGACGTCAGATTTACGCCTAGCAAGCAGAAGGTAGCGCGCATTACAGTCGCGATCGGGCGCCAGTGGAAGAACAAGGCAACCGGAGAACTTCAGAGTCACACGGACTTTGTCAACGTTGTTGCATGGAGTTTTCTTGCGGACCTTTGCGAACGCTATCTAAAAAAGGGCCGTCCCGTTTTGGTCGAGGGGCGCATCAGCGTGCGCGACTTTGACGACGTCAAAACTGGGCAGCATCGCTGGGTAACGGAAGTAGTCGCTGACAATATCGTTCTTCTGAGTTCCGGCCGCAGAGACGACGAAGGCCAAACGGGATATTCGTCGGATCAGGGCGGGCAATCTTCTTACAGACAGCCGTCTTCCGACGCGGTGACGCCCGGTGATATGGGTAGCCTTCGCGAGGAAGAAGGCTTTGTAGACGAATTTCCGCTCGATTTCTCTGAAATGAACGGCGAGGGACCGGGGGACGTAGACATACCTTTCTAGGAAGGAGAGGAGTCACTGGTGGAGAATTCTTTTAACCGCAAACGTCGCAAGAGGAGACCGAAGGTCTGCCATTTTTGCGTAGATAAAGTGAGCAACGTCGACTATAAAGATGTCGAAAAACTGAAGAAATACGTCACGGATCGCGGCAAGATCGTGCCGCGCCGTGTTACGGGGACTTGCGCGAAGCATCAGCGCCAGCTCACAAGGGCGATAAAACGTGCGAGGATCATCGCACTGCTGCCCTTCACGGCAGACTAAACGCCGCCATATGCGTTATAATTGGGAGAGAGTCGAAAGGCTCTCTCTTTTATTTTTTCATGCGGGGTGCATTGCGTGTACGCGAAGATTTTTTTTGAATGGACTTTTTGGATTCTTTTTAGTGTCTTGTTACTGATAGCCGGCATGGATGTCACACTGCTGGCAACTTTCACCGTTTTAATCGCACCGGCGCCTTTTTTCATTCTGGAGCGCAAACAGGGGATGCGGGCTGCGGCGCTGGGGCTTTTGGCCGGCGGCGTTTTGGTGTATGTCATTGCCGGTTCTCTTTCCGCTCTGATTTATGTATGTGCGTTCGGTTTGCTCGGCTTGACATTTGGCCTGCTGGCAGGGCGAATAAAGGATGGCGTCGAGTTTACTTTTGCGGCGATCGCAGCCTCCATATTGTTGAAGGTTGTGATGATGATTCTTTTCGTGAAGGCTACGGGGATCAACCCGTTCGTGCTGGAACCGGCCGGGGCGCATGGACTTGCACAATCGGTAGCCGCGACGATTGGAAGCGCCAATATCACGATCTCTCCTGAGTCAGTCGAAGCTTATGCAAAAGCGATGGTAGAAACTGCCTCCGTTTTGATGCCTGCGATGATGATCCTTTTCGCAGTCGTCGATACGATGCTTTCTTGCGCATTTGTGCGTGCCGCCGTTAGAAAGCGCGGCGGTCAGCCAGTTCCGTCACTCCCGCCTTTCGGTACATGGAGGTTTCCAAAGAATATTTTCTGGGTACTGGCGGCGGCACTGGCGGCGGATATTCTGAATAAATCGCTGCCGGACGACAGAACCTGGCTTGTGATTGCGATGAATTTGCGGGAAGTTTTGCGTCTCGTTTTTGTCATTGAAGGACTTGCGCTATGCTGGTATTATATGACGGCGAGGCGTATGCCGAAGGCATTTAAATACATCTTTACGGTCTTATGCGTGATTATGCCGCCCACATCTTCGCTGGTTGCGATCTTGGGCTCTTTTGATATTATTTTTGATTTTCGGAACATGATGACGAGGAGGAAAAATAGAGAATGAAGGTCATTTTAAAGCAGGACGTTGCTAAAATCGGGAAAAAGGGTGAAATGCTTGACGTATCCGACGGCTACGGGCGCAATTTTCTGATTGCGCGCGGTCTGGCGGAAGAAGCTACGCAGGGAAAAATTCGTGAGCTTGAGGAAATAAAGAAAAACCAAAAGGTCAAGGATGATAAAAAGTTAAAGATTGCCGAAGACGCCAAGAAAAAGATTGGCGGAAAGGTTATTACGCTCAAGGTAAATGCTGGCGAGGGTGGTAAGCTTTTTGGCAGTGTGACGACAGCGCAGGTTGCGGACGCGATCAAGACGCAGTACGGTGTATCGACAGATAAAAAAGAGATTCGCCTGGATGACGCCGTCAAACAAACTGGCAGCTACCCCGTCAAGGTCAAGCTGTATACGGGCGTGGAAGCGGAGCTGACGCTCAAAGTAGAGGCCGAATAGATTGGCGATTACGAGCGGCTCTGACAGAATTCCCCCTTTTAACCTGGACGCGGAGCGTTCCGTGCTTGGCGCATGCTTGCTTGAAAAGGATGCGCTGATTTCTGTTGTGGAAAGCCTTTCCGCTGAAGATTTTTATGACCCGAGGCATAAACTGGCTTTCGAAGTAATCCTTGAAATGACGCAGGAGGATATTGCGGTCGACTCTCTGACGTTCAAAGAAGCAATCGCAAAACGCGGATATGAAGAACGCATCGGCGGGCAGGCTTTTATCGCAGGACTGCTCGATACGCTTACGACGACTGCGAACGTTGAATATCACGCGGGAATCGTTCGTGACAAGGCGATTCACCGCGGCCTTATCACCGTTGGCAGTGACATCTCGCGAATGGGGTACGACGAAGGAATTGGAGCCGATGAAGCCCTTGAAACAGCGGAACATAAGGTTTTTGAGATCGCTCGTTCCGGCAAAACTACCCATATAAAGGGGATAGACCAAGCGTTGAAGAGCGCGATGAAAGTTTTAGAAGCGCGACTTGTATCCGGCTTGGCGATAACGGGAGTCCCAACTGGTTTTAAGAGGTTTGACAAAATGTCTGGTGGCCTGCAAGCTGGAAGTCTTTATATTCTTGCAGCTAGGCCTGGTATGGGGAAGACAGCATTTGCGATGAACGTTGCTCAATATGCGGCAAAGGAGGAGAATATCCCCGTTTTGATTTTCAGTCTTGAGATGTCTGCTGAACAGCTGGCACAGCGGATGTTGGCTACCGAAGCTGAAGTAAATTTGCGTACGCTGATTTCTACCCAGAAAGCCTCACAAGAACAATGGCGCAAATTAACGCGTGCAACAGATGTATTGTCCCGTTGTCCTATTTTTGTGGATGCTAGCTCGACGCTTACTACAACAGATATGCGAGGACGTTGCAGACGTTTTTTTGCGAAACATAAGGTTGAAAACGGAAAGGGCTTAATCGTTTTAGACTATCTACAATTAATGAGTGTTATGTCAAAGAAGTTTGAGGGGAAAGTAGCTGAAGTCACAGAAATTTCACGCTCGCTTAAGGCAGTTGCAAGAGAATTTGACGTTCCTGTCATAGCCTTATCGCAGCTTTCGCGTGATGTAGAAAAAAGGTCCAGTGGAGAAAAAAAGAAAAAAGAACCTCAGCTTTCGGATTTGCGTGACAGCGGTGCGATCGAGCAGGACGCTGATATGGTGCTATTTCTGTATCGCAATGCCTATTATGAAATGGAAAATGAATCGGCAGATTCGACCGCGGAACTTATTGTTGCGAAGCACAGAAATGGTGCTACTGGAAGGGTCAACTTAGTTTTCGTCAATGAGTACACGAAGTTTGCGAACCCCATGAACGAAGGTTATTAGTTTCCTATAATGGAGGCATCCGAATGAAGGCAGTTTCCAAAGTAAAAAAAAGCAAAAATAAAGGAACATCCAGTTTCTTTGAAAAATTCAAAAGAAGCGACTTGACGGGCGAAACCGCAAATTTGATGCCTGGTTCACTCTTTTATTATTTGCTCTTTATCGCTCTGGTGCTCCCGAATCTGATTTTTTCGGGACCGCGTTTTTTTGATACCCTCCACATTATGAAATGGGTCTTTGCGATGGTTCCGATTGCGCTCATTTCTCTTTTTGGAGGTTTCTCACTTCTGATCCATGGAAGCGAACGCACAGGTTTTAAAATCAATCTTTTCGGCTGGCTCTGGTTTTTCATGTTGTTTTACGTTTCTATCCAGCCGCTTTGGGTCGATATTACGTCGTGGTCTACCTATTTCAAAGAATGGTTCTTTTTCGCGACGCTTTGGGCGACGTACGTTTTTTCGTATAACCTTTTCCATGACGACGGTTACCATAAACTGATTCTCTGGTTTGCAAACATCAATGCTGCCATTAACGTCATATTCGCCGACATCTTGATTCGTGTGGACACCGCACCGTATCCATTTATCATGAACGTACCGGGCAACTACATAGGCAACACGGGGCAGCAGAATATGTTTGCGTTGTGGATTTCAATGGCGCTTTTGAACAGCGCCTACCTGCACATGGCGTATGCCGGGAAAGAGCCGTTTGAAAAGAAGGACAAAATTCTGCAGGCGGCAAATTTGTTGCTTGTAGCTGTGAATTCTTGGGGTTTGTGGAATTCCACGGGCAGGGCCGGCTTCATGGGTCTCTTTGTGGGGCTTGCGGTGCTGGCGTTGATTGTCCACCGAGTGACTGGTGATCGCGCGAAGCTGAAACGGGTTATTTTTGTAACGCTCCAGATTCTGGTCATGATGGCGGTAGTTGTCTACCTGGGTGTTTTTCACAACATCGGTAGAGGCGCAGACCTTTTAGGAAAAACAAAGGGTATGTTCGATGACCCGGCTAATGTTGCCCAACGAAAACCGATATGGCAGACGAGCTGGGCGATGATTCAGGATTATGGCGTCGGCGGCGTCGGGATTGGACATTATAAATGGCACTATCTCGAGGCGCAGGCAAAAGCGATTGAAAAACATCCCGAAAATGTATGGCAGTATACCTATTGGGCGCACAGCGAATATTTGCAGTGGATAGCGGAGTTTGGAATCGTTGGCTCGCTGATTTTGCTGGTTGCCGCCGTTTGGTGGATTACATTTTTTGTGCGCGCTATGGTACAGAAAAAAGAGCTTTCAATGGAAGCCATATGGGCCTGCTCGCTGCTTTTTCTGATTTCTTTCGTAGCGCTTTTCACACGTCCGTACCACAGGATTGAAAACATTCTATGGTATGTGTTTGCCTTTGCAATTACAAACCGTGAACTGTTGCCGCTTGATGGAAAATGGTTCAGTGAAAAGAAAAATACGCTTTATCGTGCGCTTGGCGCACTTTTTGTCATTGGCTCCATTGCCGGGCTTTTTTTCCTCTACACCGGGCTGCGCGGAGATCAGTATATGCGTGATGCGTTGCGCACCAACAGTGCAAAGCTGCAGGCAGAACGTATAAACAAGGCACGGGCTCTTGTGATGTCCCGAGATGAGGCGGAAGAACAGTATGCATATCACCTGATTGCCGTGGCGCGCGTGACGCAGAATCCGGCAGACTGGAATCGCGCGATTGAGCAACTGCATAAGGCATTCCTGATGCGCCCGAAGGCGAAAGAACTGTTTGAGCTTTTCAATCTTGCACAACAGACGGGCAACAACAAGATTGTTATGGAGCTCCTGCCGCTAATGCCGAAAATGGCTCCAGCTCCGCCTGTTTCGGCGCCACCTGAACCTGCGGGCAGCTAACGACGATATCGACCTTGGGTCGGTCGGGTCTCATGGAGAATTCTGAATGAAGCGTATGACGGGGTTGAAAAAGCGGGATAAAACCGACATAATCCATAGCGGAGGCGGCGTTTCATGTATCGATATGAACGGCTCCCCCAAGCGAAAGCAGTGCGTGTTTTTTTATTCACTGTTTGCGATATCGCTATTGATTCCCAGTCTGGTTTTTTCTGGTATTAGCTTCATAGAGACGCTGCATCTAATGAAATGGTTTTTTGCTTTGGCGCCCATTGCGTTTATCACGCTGGCAGGCGGTATATCTCTTGCGGCAAAAGGCGTTCACGATACGGGGTTTCGAATCGACCATTTCGGTTGGACTTGGTTTCTGATGCTGCTCTATATATCCTTCCAGCCGCTTTTAACGAATATTTCCTCGTGGTCCACCTACCTTAAGGGATGGTTCTTTTTTGCTGGCATTTGGGCGGCATATATCTTCAGTTATAACTTTTTTCATGACCAGCGATGGCATAGAGGAATTTTGTGGTTTGCAAATATAAACGCTGCAATCAATGTCATCTTTGCGGAGATGCAGTTTCACTTGGAACGGGCTCCTTTTCCGTTTGTCATGAACGTGCCGGGCAAGTACGTCGGGAACGTCGGACAGCAAAATATGCTTGCGCTTTGGTCTGCAATGGCTCTTCTGAATGCCGCTTACCTTTACATTACTATTTCACGCGAACAGCAAAAAAACAGCAGTCATAAAATTTTTCATATACTAAATTTTGTATTGGCCGCAGTCAACGCATGGGGACTTTGGAGCGCGTCCGCACGTGTCGTAGCTGCTGGCCTATTGATTGCCCTCGGCGTACTGGCGCTTGCCGTTTATCGTACGGGCGGCAGCAAAACAAGCCTGAAGCGGATCGGTTTCTTTACGGCTGGAATCTTTTGTATGTTCCTCATAGTCCTTTCCTTGGCGATGTCCAGTGGATTTGGGCGAGGGACGGAACTAATCTATAAAACGGAGAACATGTTGCGCGAGCCGGAGACCATTGGTTATCGGCGGACAATTTGGGAAACAAGCTGGCAAATGGTAAAGGATCATCCCGTGGCGGGAGTTGGAATCGGCCATTATAAATGGCATTTCCTTGAAGCGCAGGGGGAGTTACAGCGGAAAAATCCGGAACGGGAGTGGCAGTACACCTATTGGGCTCATAGCGAAATACTACAGTGGCTCGCAGAATTTGGAAGTATCGGCCTTGTGCTGCTTGTGTCGACTGCCGTTTGGTGGGTTGCTCTTTTTGTGCGCGCGATGGTGCAGCGTAAAGCGCTCTCAATGGAGGCGATGTGGGCCTGTGCAATGCTGTTTTTGATTTCCTGTACAGCGCTTCTAACACGACCATACCACCGGGCGGAATTTATGGTTTGGTACGCATTTGCCTTTGCGCTTGCGAACCGTGAATTGTTCCCTGTTGCACCTGCGCAGGCGGGGTTCGTATGGGAACGCGCCTGTCGTATTTTCGGTGGTGTTCTCGCTGTGGGAGCGCTGTGCGGTCTACTGTTTTTATTTTCGGGCGTTTACGGGGAGATGTGTATGCGCAATGCGCTTCGGACTAAAAACGTGGAACTGCAGCTTGCGCGGATCAACAAGGCGCTCGCCATACCAATGACAAAAGACGACGCGGAGGAACAGTACGCGTATCATCTGGTCGGGCGCGCGCGGGCCTCTCAGTTGCGCCGCGACTGGGAACCTGCGATTGCCCAGCTTTACCGCGCGTTCCATATACAGCCGAAAGCTAAGGAAATGATCGATCTGTTCAGTATCGCACAACAGACCGATGATCAAGAACTGTATATGGAACTACTTCAGATGATGCCAAAACGTATTGTGGATGCAGACGGAAAGGGATTGCAACCCGAAGGTGCAGATGGAGGCGAACGATGAAAAACGCGTCGCGCGGTTTTACGTTGATAGAGATTCTTCTAGCGGTTGGGCTGATTGGGATTATTGCCTCCGTTGCGCTTGCTCCGCTTGTTTTTACTGTTATTTCACTGGAAGACGCGCAGAAAAACTGGTCATCCGAAAGGAAAGAAGATTCGGCTGTCGACACGCTTTTCCGTGACATCAGAAATATCGTAAAAAATCAGGCGTTTGCCTCTTTGCAAGTGATCCACAAGGACGGACTGCGCGTCAAAGAAGACGACCGTGTTCTTATTTGGTCTGGCTCTCCGGCTCGTGAAGGACAGACTGTCGGTCTTGTCGTCTATCGTGTGCTGGAAGAATCCACGTTCGATAAAACAGTTGGCGGTCTTTACAGGTGGACAGTGATGGACGTCATTGCATCCTCTGACCAGAGGACAAACAAACCTGCGTCACCGATGGACTTCGATGTCGAACGCCTGGAAGCAAAACAGGGGAAACTGTTGCTCCCTGGCGTTACGGGGATGCGTTTTCGCGTCTGGCGAGAGAAAAAATGGGCGGATGAGTACGAAGGAGATTCGCCTGTAGCGGTGTCGGTCGAACTAATACAGGGAGAGGAAAAACATACACATGAGACGTGGCTGCCGCAAGTCTTCAAGTAGAGGTTTTATCCTCGTATCCGTATTGATTTCAGTGTCCCTGCTGCTGTCGTCTGCGATGGCGTTTGCGTGGTTCGCGCGCAACGAGATGCGGCGCACA
This sequence comes from Synergistaceae bacterium OttesenSCG-928-D05, assembly GCA_030266985.1. Taxonomy (GTDB): domain Bacteria; phylum Synergistota; class Synergistia; order Synergistales; family Synergistaceae; genus JAJDJB01. The sequence continues at coordinate 46,354 of JAJDJB010000001.1, read as the reverse complement.
GAGACAAACGTTTATATGGCGCAGTCAAGGAGTGTTGCAGAGATTGCGTGTACTCTCGTTAGTGAGAAAATCGGCGGTGATAAAAACGGTTACGATGGTTTTACGGAAGCCCTGTACTCCCGTGTAGAGCAAATTGAGCTTGAAATCGGCGACTTTCAAGCCATCGTTACGGTCACGCCACTGGACGATAAAATTCCCCTGCGCGGGCTTTTTCTCCCAGACGGTATAACGGTGCGTAATGAATATGAGGCCGCATGGGACAATCTATGGGCTGCCATGCGAATTCCGGATGTCGGCACCCTTGTGCTGGATTTTATGGACAAAGACGATCGTCAAAAATTGGGCGGCAGTGAACGTGAAAATAATATCAACAGGCTGGTTTCAGATTTGAGTGAATTAAAACTTTTACCTGAAATCAACGATAACATTTTGTATGGACACGAACGATTATCGGGCGGCCTTAACCGTTATGTAACGGTATACGGTACTGAAAAAATAAATGTCAATGTTGCTGAACCGGAGGTTATCGCAAACCTTGATGATATGGTAGACTTAAATCATGCGCATAGTCTTGTATCAGCGCGAATGATCTCCCCGATCAAGAATCTTGAGGATTTGCGGGCTTTGCCGGGTTTCCCCGGTGCAGCAGTGACAAAACTGGCAAATGTCCTTGGATTCGAAAGTACTTATTTCAGGCTCGATATGAGCGTTAAACGGGACGATCTTGAAAGAAATTACAGAGTGACGGTGCAAAGATCCGGTTCGTCGTGCACAATCGTTCGCTGGGAGGAATGACGGGGTGGCATTTAAGGATATCCTTACCAAACCGGTTACGTTCAAAGGGAAAAATATATCCTGGGGCTCCTTGCGCAAACCTTTGGACCCTAAGGATTTTCGAATTGTGACAGTCGCTGACTTTCCAAATGAAATCCCTCTTTATGACGAAACGCGCGTCGCGCTGATCCCTTTCAGGACGCTCGTATCCTACCCGTTTTCTTTTCCCTTCGGCGGGAAAGGCAACGTGCGCGATGCGTTGCTTCTAAGTTTTAAACCTATTCTTGGCGAGAAAGAAGATCGCCTTTCTCTGATTCCGCAGATTACGGCACAGAACGCAAGCTCGACGAAGGGCGTTGCGTGGCTTATTTCGCGCGAAGAGGTCGCGGAATGGGAGAGCAAATTGGGCGAGAACGTTTCCTTTTGGCCGGCCCCGCTGGCTTTTGCCGACGAAGTGGATGGGGACGGCGTAGTCGTTTGGTCAGATGCGGAAGGTTCTTCAGCAGTTTGGCTGGAAGCTGGCGAAACGCGTTTTTATCGTTGGGTGCCCGCTGCTGAAGAAACAGCTGAGGAACTAGTGGAGTGGGTCCAAAACTATGCAGTTTCGCAAGGAAAACAAATTACGCGCGTTAGCATCCTGAAAGAAGGCGACGCTTCTCCTGCAGCGGTCGAGGTCGCAGGACGGGCTTCCCTGGCGGTTGTCCCCGGGCTCGACATGCTGGACCTCTCAACGCGCGGAGCGGATAACGCGGAACAGATAGAGGCCTATTTTACGGCGGCAGCACGCACGCTGCGCGTTCTTTCCATTCTTGGCACGATTTTCTTATTCTTCTCTCTTGTATTACTGATACAGAACATATACCACCGCAGCGACTTCAGCGCATTGCCACGGCAGGCGTATGCGCGTGCGTTCGGCGAGGAGAGCAACAACCCGCTCACGTCTGCCAACAGAATGCTGCGGAATTTGACGGGCAGCGGGCCTCAGATGACGCTGGCGCAGGTTTTGAGTAATTTCGTAGCCGCATGGAAAGAAACGGGTGACCATGCGAAAATTCAGATCGATTCGATTCGTTACGGCGCGGAGAGGACGGAGATTCAGGGACTCTCTGAGACGACAGACGCAATCCAGCAATTACGCGACGAGCTGGGCAAGCATGGTTTTGCGGCCCGTACTGGTGAAGTACAGCAGGTTCCTGGTTCGGGGCTGCGTTTTTCGATCATTTTGACGGGGGCGGCGCAATGATGATCCGTTTTCAGGAACTAAAAACGATGCCGGAAGCACAGCGCCTGATGAAGATGGCAGCCGTTGTTTTATGCATATGGGTTTTCGGTTTTATTTTACTTTCGAATGCGCTTTTTTTGAAAAGCAGCGCTTCGAACCGGGTTGTTGAAGCGGACGGTGTGATTAACGCGGCGTTTACGATCAAATCTTATCCGACAAGAAATATTTCCGTTGGTCGGGAACCTCTCTCGGCAGTTTCGAATATCCTGGATTCGCTGGGATTGCGTGCCCGCGTTTCGCAAATGTCTTCCAGCGCTTCGGGGCTTGTGTTGCAAGTCAACGATTTGTATGTGGGCGAGATGTCGGGGCTGATTGAAGCAGTCTCGGCAAGCGGCCTGACGATCCGTACCGCGGAAATACGCGCGATTGCGACCAACCAGAACGGCAGAAAGATGACGATCTCATTCGTACTGGAAGGAGACGCACAGCAATGAAGCAGGGTGCCTGGAAATTCATCCTGGCCGGACTTATTGGCCTGATTTTGGGTTTGCTGCTCTTCCTGCCTTGGCAGGCGATTGGGGATTACGCGATCGAAAAGGGACTTACGAGGGCTGCTGAGAAAAATATTTACGCGACGGTGAACAGCCATACCGTAGAGGGCGTATTTAACAAGGTGTTTGTTCTGCGCGGGATCCGCGTGGATTATCCGGTTTTTTCAATCACGCTGCGCGAACTTCGGATTGACCCGCATATGCTGGGACTGCTGTCCGCATCGCAGGAAGTCGACCTTGTAATCGGCCGCGGCGAATTGATCCCTGTGACGCGCCAAAGTCTGGAATGGAACTCCGGAACGGCGAAAGTAACGCGCAGGGGAGAAATTATCTCCTTCAATGAGGTCGATATAAAAGGAGCGTTTTCCGCGAAGGGTTCGCTTGCTTTTTCAACCGCGACGGGCAAGCTTACCTCCGGTGCCCTTACACTGACGGTTCCCGTTACGATGGATCGTGCGTTGCAGATGGTGAGCGGAAGCGGCCTTGTCCCGTTGCGCAAAATTAAAGACGGTGAATGGAGGATCGAGCGGTGATGCTTAAATTTAAAAAACTGAACTTCGGTCGCGATTCCGGAGCCGCAAAACCTTCTGAAAAGAAAACGAAATACAGTGCACGGCTGATAGCGTTTACAGCATTCCTCTCAGGACTTCTGATTGCGCTTTGTCTTTGCTGGATGGGCGAATCCTATTTGATGGCAAAATCCGCCGAAGCGCGCCTTGTGTTTGCAGGCAATATTGCGAATCGTCCCGCTTCTTTTGCAAACGTCAGGGCTGGCGAAGGCTTTAAGGAACTTGCATCGCTGAATCCATTCGGTGCCGCGACGCCGCTGAGGCAGGAAGATATTGCGCAGACGGAGACCTTGCCGATTTCATCGCTCTCACTGGTGGGAACGCATCCAAACGTTGCTGCGTGGGTGCGCGACGGCTCAGCAACGGAGCTGTATCTAATCGGGCAGGACGTGCGCGGTTATGAATTGACGAATGTCGAATACGGCAAGATTACACTCTCGAAAGAGGGCAAAGATTATCCGCTGTATCTGCTCTTTTCCGGCGGGACGACAGCGTCTACGCCCGCAAAACAGCCGACGGTCAATACTTCTTCAGGGCGCCCGCGCGGAAATGCGTCCAAGGATCAGTCTCGTTTTGAGGGCATCATTGCGGCCGGAGACGGACAGGAAGGGGTTGTTCCAAGGGAACTTGTGGATGCGCTTCTTATGAACCCTTATGACGAGATGGGTAAAATGCGGATGGTCCCGGCCGAAGGCGGCGGGGTGCAATTGCAGCAAATACAGCCCGACAGCGTGCTTGCGCACGTTGGTGTTGCGCAGGGCGACGTGATTAAGGCGATAAACGGGATTGAGATATCGAATCTGGGTGATATGGCGAACGCTGTGAACTCGCTGATGTCCGGCGCGCGTTTTGACGTGACGGTTGAGCGGAAGGGGAATCCCGTCGATCTCAACTATCAAGTCAATTAGAGGGAGTTGTTTTTGTCCGTGAAGCGTGCGCAGGGATTTACCCTGATCGAGGTTATGGTTGCGGTGGTTGTGCTTTCGCTTGTTGCAACCGCCTCCTTGAAGCTCGTAATTATGGCGCAGAACGGACTTGCGGAAGCGAGAGAACGGGAGAAGCTGCTGGACGAGTCGTTACGTGTGCAGATGGACATTCGTCTTGGTAAGATTCGCAGTTCTGGCAAAAGCGGTGACGTAGAGTGGAAAATCGAAGACAAAGAGAAAGAGTTCTTTGGTGAAGATTTTGGCCGTTTGCAGTTTGGCCAGAGCGAAGACAACACATCGAATCAGGTAAGATTTGACATCGTGAAGTGGAAAGAAGTAGAAGTCACCACGGACAACGAACGCAAAATTATGCTGTACTTGCCGCATCATTTGGAAACAATGCTTGCTTCCGAGGACGCTGCTTCCGGTGACGAGGAACAGCAAAATGGACGCCAGACGAACAAAAGGAATTAAAAAAATCAATAAATCGGCTTTGATTTTATCTAAAGGAATTTTGCAGGGAGTGGTAGCGCGTATGAAAACGAAAAAGAAAATCCTTCCGATCCTGATCCTAATGCTGTTATTTGCCGCCTCCGTATCGGCGTTCCCCGTTTGGGCGGCGGATGCGGACATGGAAGAACAGAATCTCATCGAAGCTGCGCGCGAAATGCGCCAGACGGGACGGATACAACTTAATTTTAAGGATTTGGAGATTGCGAAATTCCTGCGTTTCATGTCCGAACTGCTCGGGGAGAATATCCTTGTCGACCCGGCGGTGAACGGCAAAGTTTCGGTTATATCGCCGAAACCGATGTCGATCGACGAATCGCGCCAAGTCATGCTCTCCGTTCTGGAGATGAATAACCTGGCGATTCAGGACATGGGCAGCTACTCCAAGGTAGGGCCCCTTTCCGCAGGGCCAAGTGTGAGTAATACGGTCGTCAGAAGCGACGCAAGCATATTGCCCAGCGATCAGGTCGCAGTGCAGGTTGTGCCGCTGAGTTACGTAAAAGCCGGTTATGTCGTGGCTCCGCTCAAATCGGCAATTCCGCAGATACAGATTGCACCGCTCGGAGACGGAAACGGCGTTTTAATTACGGGAAAGGCGACGCTTTTGAGCCGGGCGGCGAGTGTCATACGAGCGCTTGATGCGCCGGACAGCATCCGTACAACGAAGATTTTCTCCTTGGCGTACGCCAGCGCGAAACTTGTTGAGGGACACGTCAACGCACTCGCGAAAGACCAGTCGTCAAAATTGGCAGGAATGGTCGCGCTCGGCGACGAACGTACGCGCCGTATCATCCTTGTGGGCAGTAAGCCTGGATTGGACGAAGCGGAACGTATTTTGAAAGCGCTCGACGTGCCCTCAAGAACAGAAAATTTCCACGTCTATAAGCTGCATAACGCGGACGCCAAAACAGTTGCGGAGCAGCTGAGCAGCATACTGGCGGTTGCGGCGCAGCTTTCCGGCAGCAAAGAGCAGGGTGGTACACCGCCTTCCACCGTAGTGCCGGACCTTCCGACGAACAGCTTGATTTTTACCGCTTCGCAGGAGCAGTTTAACTCGCTCAAAGAAATTCTGGACAAGCTTGATACGCAGCCGAAGCAGGTTTTGTTACGCGGTATGATTGCAGAAGTTAACCTCAATAAGCTGAATTCGGCTGGAATCGACTGGGCCGCTTGGGGCGGTGCGGTTGCGGGCGACCTTGTGCTTGCGGGGAACGCACAGCTTGGCAGCACGGGCGTACCTTCGGACATTATTTCCCTTTACCAGAGCTTGATCACGACTGAAGAGCTGGTTGATAGAAATGGTAGCACATATTCCGTGACCAACACCGACGGCAAAGGGTTGATGTATGCGTATGTCAAACTGCTCAACAAATATGACGCGCTTAACGTGCTCTCCATGCCTCGTCTAATGTGTACCGATAACCTTGAAAGCCACTTACAGGTCGGGCAGGTTATCCCGCAGATGACAGGGAGTCTTACGGACTCCTCGAACACAGGCTCTGTAACCAATTCGTATGAATATAAAGACGTTGGTTTGATCTTGACCGTTACACCGCATATTAGAAGCGGTAACTTGGTGGCGCTTGAGATCGAACAGCGTATCGAAGATGTTATCACAACGCAGAACTCGACCACGCCGATCACGTCGAAGCGTGAGATCAAAACGAACGTTCTGGTCGCCAACGGCGAAACGGTCGTGCTCGGCGGTTTGATCCGTGAGGCTGAGAAAGCCCTCCGCAACCGGGTACCTGTGCTTTCTTACATTCCGCTGATTGGAAATCTGTTTAAATCCAACGAGAAACAGCGTGAAAAAATTGACCTGATGATCTTCCTCACGCCTTATATTCTGGAAACGCCGCAGGATGCATCCCGTATTACAAACGATATCGTGAGCGGCAGACAGCCTGTCAGCGAAGCGGAGTTGAGTCTCCTGATGCGCAACCATGAGGACTATGAAAAATCCGTCAGGCAGGAAAATATTTCCAGAGAGATGCTCGATCCATTCGGGTACGCGACTTCTCAGGATAAAACTGAAGAACAGAGCGGCCCGGTGGAGGTTGAGATCGACTAATGCAGAAACAGCTTCCTGCGCCCGAAGCGGTGCTCGAACTGATTCCGTCAGGCGTAAGCCTCGACGCGCTGCGCGATAAGGGTTTTCTGCCTATCCACAGGCATGAAGACGTCCTCACTCTTGCGATGTCAAGTTTGGTCGCTGTGCCCGACGCGCAGATTTTTGCGGCCGGAATGGGATGCACTGCGCAAACGGAGCTATATTCGGTTGCAGACATACAGAACTTGATACGGGCTCTGTACGACATCAAAGGCGGCGTTGCGCAGGAAACGCTTTCCGCGATTGAGGAAGTCGACGACCTTTCTGAACTTGCACGTCAGGAGGTCATGAGCGACTCCGTCGACGCTCCCGTTGTCCGCCTTGTGAACGGTATCCTGATGGAAGCGCTGCGTCAGCGCGCAACGGACATCCACTTCGAGCCTTACGAAGACCGCGTTGCGGTGCGCTATCGCATCGACGGCGTGCTGCATGACCGTTACAATCTTTCGAAGGGCCATCAGGCACCCGTTACGAGCCGCGTCAAAGTCATGGCAAACATGGACATTGCGGAGCGCTTTGTTCCGCAGGACGGACGTATTGGCATTTCGTTGATGGACCGTATCGTCGATATTCGTGTCAGCGCGCTTCCGACGCAGCATGGCGAGCGCATTGTCATGCGTTTGCTCGACAAAGCGCGCGGGCTTTTAACGCTTGAAGACCTTGGCATGAAAGAGGAAGAACGTGCGCGCCTTGAAGATCTGATTCGCCGTCCCAACGGTATGATCCTCTTTACCGGGCCGACCGGTTCCGGTAAGAGCACGAGCCTTTACGCAATCCTGCAGGCACTCGCCCGCCCCGCAGTCAACATCATAACGGTCGAAGATCCGATTGAATACGACGTGCCGGGGATTGGGCAGGTGCAGGTCAACGAAAAAGCGGGCCTCACGTTCGCAACGTCACTGCGCTCTATTTTGCGACAGGACCCGGACATCATAATGATTGGCGAAATGCGCGACTATGACACTGCGCACATCGGCATTCAGTCGTCCCTTACGGGGCACCTTGTCCTTTCTACGCTCCACACGAACGATTCGATCAGCGCTGTAACGCGTCTCGAAGATATGGGAATCGAACCCTATCTCGTCGCAGGCTCTTTACTTGGCGTCGTTGCGCAGCGGCTTGTGCGCCGCATATGCCCGTTCTGCAAGGAAGAAGTCGAAACAAGCGGCATCATTCTGAAGCACGGCGTTAAAAAAGCATGGCAGGGCAGAGGGTGCGAACAGTGTGGCCATACGGGATACCTTGGCCGGTTCGGCCTGTACGAGCAATTTGACGTGACGCCTGAAATTCAGGCGGCGATCGCGGATCAGGTGCCGATGAACGAACTTCGCAAACTGGCGCGCGAAAACGGTTTTCAGACGCTGCTTGAGCTTGGACTTAAATCCGTGGCGAATGGCGAAACGACGGCGGAGGAAATGCTGCGCGTCGTCGGGGAGGTATAAGTTTGCCCCTTTTTAAGGCGGATCTTTATACCGCAAAGGGAGAAAAAAAACAGGTCCGGAGAGAAGCGGCAAGCGAAAACGACCTGATCCGTGACCTGATGGCCGAGGGCGCGACTGTCCTCACCGTAAAAGAGGAACGCGCGCGTACGCTCCGTTTCCTGGGTATTTTTGGAAAGGGCAAAAAAAAATCGCTGAGTCTGGAAGAACAGCATCTTTTTTGCACGACGCTCAGTTCTTTTATGCGCAGCGGCCTTTCCCTCACTGAAGTTTTAAAATTACTGCAAAAACAGACGCGCGACAAGGCATTGAAACCCATTTTTACAGAACTGCGCGAGTCCGTTGAAGGCGGACGTTCGCTTGCGGCCTCGATGACAAATCTGGGCGTGTTCCGCCCGAGTCTTGTCGGTATGGTCGAATCCGGTGAGAAATCGGCCTCGCTTGCAGATATTCTTGAAAAAGCGTCCGAGCTCATTCAAAATGAAATCTCACTTCGCAGAAAAATCCAGTCTTCACTGACCTATCCGATTTTGATGCTGATCGTCGGACTTGGCGTCGTTGCCTTCTTGATGAGTTTCGTCGTACCAAAATTGACGCAACTTGTTATTGAGTCGGGTGCGGAATTGCCGCTGATCACGCGAATGTTGATTTTTATCTCAGACGCCGTGCGTATCGGATTGCTTCCTTTTCTTGTCGTTGTCGCGGGAATCGCTTTCTACATGCACAAAAAAGGAAAAAAGATCAAACTGCCGATGTTCAAAGACGTTCGCGACAACATTGCGTTCGCGATGATTTTCTCGCAGGTCGGTACCCTGATTCGCGCGGGTATCCCGCTTGTACAGGCGCTCCTGCTCACGGCGCCGCTCGACCCGGTGCCGGGACGCTTGCAGGAAGTTGCGGACCATATTCGGCAGGGCTACCGCTTTTCGCAGGGACTTGAAAAAGAGGGCTCCTTTCCCGAAGAGATTACAACAATTGTGCGCGTTGGCGAAAGCGGCGGCAATTTACCGGAAGGTTTGATTCGGCTCGGCAACAACTGCTGGGAGTATGCGCAGTCTTCTATGCAGCGCTGGGCGACGCTCGCGGAGCCGATGATCATATTGGTCATGGGCTTTTTGGTCGGATTTGTCGTGATCGCGGTCCTGCTTCCGATTTTTGATTTGTCCAGCCTCGCAGGGCAATAGATTAAAACGCATATAGGTGTGATTTCTTTGCCGCAAAAAAACGTACTTTTCGTCCGTTTCTCCTCACTGGGTGACATCATAACGAATAATTATTACGCCATGAAAATAAAAGAAAAACACCCTGACTGGCATTTGACGTGGCTGGTGGATTCGCTATATGCGCCGCTTGTCAGAATTCAGCCATGGGTGGATTCTGTCATAGAGTGGGACAGAAAAAATACGGGTAACGCGGGGTTTTTAAAAATTCTGCGCAAAGTGCGCGCGGAAAAATATGATCTGTTAATCGACGCGCATGGCTCTGACAGGATGGCGTTTTTTTCTTTTCTCTCAGGCGCTTCCGAAAAGATTGGGCTGAAGCATGACTGGATTCCCTTTAAAATCCATGACAGCAATGATTTTTCATCTTTGTTGGATGACAAAGATAAAATGTATCTTTGTCCGAAATATTTGTTTTCCGGAGAGTCGAAAGACGAAGCATACACTGCGGATGAAAAACATAAGAAAATTCTCATATTGGCGATTGGAGCGAGTTTTAAAAAGAAACGCTGGCCGGTGCAGAGCTGGATTGCGTTTTGCCGTCTGTCTGCAGAAGCGGGATGGCGCATGATACTCGTTGGTTCGGGTGTGGAAGAGGTTCAGGCCGCGCGGGAAATAATCAAAGCGGTTGGCAGCGAACAAATCGTAAATCTGGTCGGTGGACTTTCGATTCTGGAGCTCGTGCAAACCATAGACACAGGTGCTATCATGATAGCGGGCGACACAGGGCCGCTCCATATCGCACGGGCGCTTGGAATAAAGACGATCGGCCTTTTTGGCCCGACGCTTGTGGAAAAAAATTACATGGATCACCTGTCCCAAGTATTTTATAGCGATTGTGCGGACATCGAATGCGAAAATTGGGATTGTCAGAAACCCTGTCTTGAAACAATATCGCCGCAAACTGTTTTCGCCTGTGCGGAAGAACTACTGGCAACGACACAGCCATAATTATTTTTTGTGAAGAGGCCTGATTGAATGGTGAGCAGGACAATGCATCGTGAACTGCAGGAAAAATTAGAGCAGCTATCTCTCGGAGGATTTGAAAAACTTCGAATCGCCATTGTTGGAGATTTGATGCTTGATCACTATGTTTTCGGCACGGTACGAAGGATTTCTCCCGAGGCGCCGGTCCCGGTCATAGAATTTGACAAGGATTCCAATTTGCTCGGCGGCGCGGGAAATGTTGCGCGCAACCTCAGGAGCCTCGGTGTGCGGACGGCGCTTTTTTCCGCTGTGGGCAAGGACCGGTATGGCGAGCTTCTGCTTGAAATGTCGAATGCCAACGATATCGATACGGCCGGTATTTTTGCCTCCGACCGCAGGCTCACGACAGTGAAAATGAGAATCCTGAGCGGAACGAAACAGCAGATTCTTCGGCTTGACTATGAAAAAAAACAGCAACTTGAAAAGGACGACCAAATTTCTGTCGTTAACAACTTCCGTGATTTTTTAGAGAGCGGCGTCGATGCGGTCGTTATATCCGACTACGGAAAAGGGTTTTGCAGTGAATCTCTGTGCGGGGAAATTATTGCGCTCTGTCGCCTGAAGGGTGTAAAGGTTTTTGTGGACCCTAAGGGAAAGGCCTGGGAAAAATATTCAGGCGCATTTATGATCACCCCGAATCTGAAAGAACTCAGCGAAGTCATTGGTGCCGATGTTCCTAATCAGGATGATGAAATTGTGGGGGCGGCGAATGAAGTGCTGCGGCGTTTTGATTTGGAAAATATACTTGTGACGCGCTCGGAGCAGGGCGCTACCCTAGTCGATAAGGAAAAAGTATTTCATCAGAAATGCAGTGAGAAAGAGGTATATGATGTTTCGGGCGCCGGAGATACGATGATCTCCACGCTTGCTGCGTTTGTTGCGGGCGGCGCATCATTGCATGACAGTATATTCGCGGCGAATGCTGCGGCGCAGGTCGTGATTCAAAAGGCGGGAACAGCTTCTGTCACGACAAAAGAATTGCTTGTCGCGGTCGACAGAGAGCTTGCTGCGCTTGAGGGCGGACAGCCTTCCGTACGTCGCAGGAAACTGCTCACTTGGGAAGAAGCCGCGTTCCTTTGCAAACAGTGGAAAGGGCAGGGGGAACGTGTTATTTTTACGAATGGCTGTTTCGATATTCTTCACGCGGGGCATATCGATTCGATTCGGGCCGCACGGGCTCTAGGGGAACATCTCATCATCGGAGTCAACGGAGACGACTCCGTGCGCAGGCTCAAGGGCGCCGGACGGCCATTTAACAACGCCGCCGCACGGGCAAAAATGCTTGGCGCATTGCAGGATGTAGATGCGGTCGTGATCTTTGATGAGGACACGCCGGCAGAATTGCTCTCGAAACTTTGCCCCAACGTGATCGTAAAAGGCGGCGACTATGCACATGACCAGGTTGCAGGACGGGAATATGCGGATGAAGTCGTGATCATACCGCTGACGGAAGGATACTCCACAACTTCGATTCTACGAAGACTTGAGGCCGAGGATAAATCCTCTTGTTGAAGCAGTGGGTCATTCTAGACAGAGATGGTACGCTTATAAAGGAAGAACATTACCTTTCCGAACCTGAGAAAGTGTCTCTTCTCCCGGGTGTTGTTGAGGGGTTGCGCCTTTTGGCAAATGCGGGATGCCTGTTTTTTATGGTTACGAACCAGTCCGGCATAGGGCGCGGATATTTTTCAGAGTTGGATATGAACGCGGTCAATGACAGGTTGCTCGAAATATTGGATGCGCATGGCATTTGTATGGAAGGAATATTTTTTTGCCCGCATACGCCCGATGATAAATGTGACTGCCGCAAACCGAACACAGGCCTTGTCGTGCAGGCAGCACGCAAATTGGATTTTACGATGGAAGAAATTTGCTGTGTGATTGGCGACAAAAGAAGCGATTTGCAACTCGCTGAAAATTTAGGATGTAATTCGGTGCTTGTTTTGACTGGTCATGGCCGTGAGGAGAAAGAGCTATGCGGCAATGTGCCTTGTGTTGTGGATGATTTTTTTACCGCCGCGCAGTTGATTCTGGAAAATGGTTGGATGGAGGGATAGTGCGCGATGACAGAGCAGATTTTTCAGCATAATTTAGACGAACATATTGAACTGCTAAAAAAAATGTCTGACATGCAAGCCGGCGTTCTTAACGCAAGTGAAATAATTCGAACGGCCCTCATAGATGGCAAAACTGTTTTTTTCTGTGGAAACGGGGGATCTGCCGCGGATGCGCAGCACATAGCCGCCGAGCTGTCAGGACGCTATTTAAAAGATCGTAAAGCATTGAACGGTGTTGCGTTACATTGCAACACTTCTGCTGTAACGGCGATCGCGAACGATTTTGGCTTCGAACATATTTACGCACGCCAGATTGAGGCGCAAGGCAGGGCAGGAGATGTGCTTGTGGCGATCTCGACCAGCGGGAACAGTGCGAATATCCTGCATGCGATTGAGGCTGCGCGCGCCGCGGGGATCGGGGTAATCGGTATGACTGGTGTGTCAGGCGGCAAAATGGCGTCTCTCTGCGATGTGTTGCTTGCTGTCCCGTCTGCATCGACGCCGCGAATTCAGGAAATGCATATCTTCTTGGGACATGTTCTTTGTGAAATAGTTGAATCTGTATTTTAGCCCCAAAATAACGTACTGAATCGCGAGGCATGTTGATGATGCACGATGACGGAAAAATAAAAATCGCTTTGTCACTTTGTGACCCGAACGGAACATACGCACGGCATGCGGCCGTTGTGATGGCGTCTATTTTTGCAAACACGAAATCGCTGGTTTGTGTTTATTTACTTCATGACGATACTCTGACCGAGGAGAATAAAGAAAAACTTATCGCGACGGCGAAAACTTTCTCACAGGAAGCGGTTCTGATCAATGTGCAGGATCGTATGTCGGAGTGCGTGCCGATTGAAAAAATAAACTCTCCCGGCCGCGCCACATATTTTCGGCTTTTGATTCCTTCCTTGTTTCAGTTTCCTAAAATTATATATTTAGATTGCGATATCATCGTCAATATGGATGTGAAAGATCTGTGGGACATTCCGGTTCGCGACTGCGCTTTGGCGGCGGTGCTGGACAGTTATGCGTACGCCGAACTAAAAGGAATCAAAAACTATGTTAGAGAGCGTCTTGTATATCAACGGATCGGCATCAAAAAGGAAAAATATTTCAACGCAGGTGTGTTGTTGATGAACCTGGAAAAGATTAACGCCAGGTACTTGTTTTCGATTGCTGTTGCAGCTTTTTTTGAACGTTATGGCGCAATCATTCCTTTTGCGGATCAAGATTTCTTGAATTACCTCTTTGCCGATGACTGCCTTTTTATCGACGATAAATTCTGCCGCATGGATTTTGCAGGAACGGAAACGGGAGATGTCGACGGTTATATTTTGCATTTAATTTGTGACAACAAGCCATGGTCGTCGTACACGAGGCCTTATGTCGACAACCTTTACTGGGAATATTTGGCAATGACGCCTTATTGCGGCGATAATAAGACCCTGATCAAAACATTGTTTGACGACATCTGCACGAAAGAGTTTTACCACTTACGCACGTCGGACTGCAAAAAACATTATAAAAAGCGTTTATCTCACAATCTCCGTAAAGGGCATTTGATACCTCTTCCGGCGATGTTGTGGAATATTTTCAAAGTAAGCCGCAAGAACGATGGGGTTGCTCAGGGCGCGAAGGAATTTTTAAAATGAAAATCATTGAGATCCTCCCCGAACTCGAAATCGGCGGCGTCGAACGCCATGTGATAGATCTGTCGAACGAACTCGCGGAGCGTGGACACGATGTTCTTGTGGTCTCCGCAGGAGGACAGATGCAGGCGCAGCTTTCGAAGAAAGTGGAACATCGTTCGCTTCCCGTGCATAAAAAAAATCCCTTTACGGGCTGGTTTTGTGCGAAAAAAATTTCCAAATGGATAAAAAATGAAAAATATCAATTGCTGCATGCGCATTCGCGCGTGCCGGCATGGATCGCGGACTGGGCGTCCGGGATGTCGGGCGCGCCCTATCTTGTTACGGCGCACGTGGACTTCGGCAACAAAAGCAGATGGATCTACCGCCCGTACAGAGAAGCGGCAAGAGTGATCTGTGTAAGTCAGGCTGTTTGCAATGCGATGAAAAACGTTTTTTCAAACAATACGGAAGTCATTTTAAACGGTTTGGACACGCCGTCCGTGACGTGGTCGAAACCGGACAAGCCGCCGGTAAAATTCCTTTTTGTGGGCAGACTGTCCGAAGTCAAAGGATTGCAGGACGCACTTCGCGCGATGCCGCAAAGCGGAGATTGGACGCTCGACGTTCTGGGCGACGGCCCGATCATGGATGAGTTGAAAAAAATAACGCAGGAACGTGACATTAACGAAAAAGTTTACTTCCACGGCTACGTTGACTCCAAAGTTGTCGATGAATATATGAGTCTCTCCTCCTGTTTGCTCTTCCCTTCCTATACTGAAGGTATGCCGCTTACGCTGGCGCGTGCGGTACAAATCGGTATTCCTGTCATTGCGTCGAATATCGAACCCGTGGCAGAGATGGCAGGGAGTAGGGACGGCTTGCTCACGCCGGGAGATATAAACGCCTGGGGCGGAGCGATTCGCGATTTTATTTCGAATGAAACGCCACAAGTGAGATTTGAGCCGGACAGCGTTCCGACGCTTGCGAAGATGGTCGATCGTGTGGAAGAAATTTATCGGGAGATTTTAGAATGAAGGTCCTCCATTACGTAGACGAAAACCGGCTTGCCTGGGGAGAAGCGTGGATTCAGCTATTGCAGGAGCTTGGACGACAGGGCGTGCAGAATTTTGTGGTCTGTAAATCAGGCGGCACGCTTGCAGGAAGGCTGGATGAAGAAGGCATCCTACATGATACATGCGACATTCCCTTTGCACAGCTGCCTTTTACGGCGTTAAGACTGGGACGTTTGATCGACGATTTTTCTCCCGACTTGATCCATACGCGTCTTTCTTCTGCGGCGCGCACCGGCGGCTACTGGGGAAAGAAAAAAAATGTGCCGGTGGTTGAAAGCGTTGATAAATACCCAAAGGCGCACTACCATAAGAATGCCGATTTTTTATTGCCGTGCTCAACATCAGTGGAAGACTACATGTGCTCGCTTGGGTTTCCTCGCGAAAAAATGAGAGTGCTTCATAATCCGCTTGACATAAAACGTTATGAATTTGATTATGCGAAACGCGCTGCGATGCGAGCAGAACTAGGCATCGCGGAGAATCAGTTCGTGATTATAGGGGCGGGCAGGTTTGTCGACTGGAAGGGGTTTGACTCTTTGCTCGAGGCTTACGCCGCGTTCCTGCGCGAAGATGCTTGTATGCGCGAAGCAAGTCATTTGCTTCTGGTCGGCGACGGTGAGGAACGCGAAAAATTATTACAACTGATTGATCGGCTAGAAATAAGAGAGAATGTGCTTCTGCCGGGTTTTGTTTCCGATATCAGACCTTATCTCTGGGCTTCCGATTTGTTCGTATTACCTTCAAAATCTCCGGAACCTTTTGGAATTATATTGCTGGAGGCGATGGCCGCAGGCTTGCCGTGTATCGCCACGCGCGCCGGCGGTCCGCTTGACATGATAGAAGATGGCGTCAGTGGCTGGTTTGTCGATTGTGGTAACGATGTGCAGTTATCCGATAAAATACGGGAACTTTCCGCGAATAAAAATCTCAGAAGCACGATGGCTGCCGCCGCCGCTCAAAGGGCGTCCTCTTTCGATACGTCTGTGATAGCCGCAACAGTTGTAGATATATATCGTGATATGATTTCAAAAAAATAAGGTATGATGGATTACATGAAAATCTCGTTGCTGACACAAGAGTTTTCGCCTGCCGCGCGCAGTTTGAAAACGCTTGAAAGAAAATTAAATTACGCAAAATACAAGTTGAAGGGCAATGCATATAAAGCCTGGACTTGTTCTTTTCCTATTGGCGGGCATCAGGACGTTGTGGAATCTTTTTTGAAAGGTTCCAAAGCGTTTCCTGAAGTCGAAATTATCGTCAATCCCACGAAGGCGCAGATTGAAGACACAAATGTTTTTGTTCCGTCCGGGTGGCGCGCCTTACGCGACGCGATCCAGTTGAAACGCGAAGGAAAAATCAAAACGTTGGTGGCCGGGCCAACCGTTTCGGATTTGCCGCATTTGCATGACTATGTTGTGGCGGATCCTGCAATCGACGTATGTCTCGTCGCGTCGCAATGGGTGAAGGATATGTTCGATTCTGAACTGGCGCAGGCGGGGCGTAAAGCCAACGTCCAAGTCTGGCCTGCCGGTGTTGATCATTTGTTCTGGTCGCCACAGAGGCTGGAGCCTGACGCCGGTTTCCCGAACGCGCTTGTTTACGTGAAAAACTCGGGCATTTCCCAGCTTCCAGCGGTTTTGGAACTATTGGCAACGATGGAAAAGCATGTTGAGGTATTGCAATGCGGTTCCCATATCCCGCAGGAATACAAGGCCGCGCTGGAGTGGTCCGACTTTGTGATATTCCTTGGTGAAAGCGAGACGCAGGGACTTGCAATGGCGCAGGCTTGGTCGATGAATCGCCAGACGCTGGTATTTGATTCCAAGGTCATTTCAAAATACCACCGGGATATGCTTTATCATACCGATGTCTACAGCTCTGCATCCCCTTATCTTACGAAAGAGACGGGGGCGTTTTGGGCGAGCCCGGAAATACTTTCAGACTTAATCCGCCGCATGGAGAAACTTGTGCCGAGGACCTGGGTGGAACGGCACCAAACGAATCAACTTGCGTTTTCATCATTGCGGAGCTTTTTCAACAACGAAGACGGGTTGGGCAGAAGATGATATTTATGGATGTCAGCAAAGAGCCGCAGAAGCAAAAACGCCTCGAGATAAACAGTTTTCAAATCGGGCTGAACTTGTGGATTTTTGCCCTTTGCTTTTCCTATTTCGGAGATGATGTTAGACGCATCATTTCCGGAATTGCATTGCTCTTTCTTTTTAAGAGTAAGACCTCTTTCGATTTTTCTGCTTTCTTCCAAAAAAATCTGAAATATATCACGATGCTTTTTATTATTTTCTGGTGCTGGATCACCTTTGCTCCTTTATTCAGCGCAGGGGGCGTGCACCTGGGTATACGCAGCTTGTCTGATCCTCTGGAAGTGATCGCATATATTTGTTTTACGCTGATTTTTGCCAAAAATGAAAAATTCTATTCGCAGCTCTCAAAATTTATGCTGTGCGGTGGTTTTACATTTTTCACAATATTGCTGTTTAACCGCTATCAACTGGATTTCGCGTGGAATCCAAATTCATGGATCTTATCCCGCACCGCGGGGCACGCCGGCGCTTATGTTTGCTTCTTTGTTCCTTGGATTTTGGGGCGCGTAATTTACATGGAAAAATCTTATTCCCGCTTATTTATTTGTACGTTTCTTTTTTTTGAAGCAGTGGTACTTCTTGTTTTAACATTCTATAGCACCTTTTGGGTTGCGTTCTTTGCGCAGATGTTTATGACGGCGCTTGTCCTGTTTCTAAAACCGCAAAAGCAAAGACTCCGAAATTATGCCTTCTTTTTAGGAATCGCGCTCTGCTTAATTATAGCGTCTGGGGTGATCCTGAATCATTTAACGGATGGCGCAATCATGCTGCGTATGGGCGGGGAATTCTCTCAAATTATGTCGGTTGGGAGTGATTTCGAAAAATTTACCACGCACCGGAGCGTCATTTGGAAAAACACGATCGACTTGATTAAACAGCATCCGGTTTTCGGCTGGAGCTGGAAAAATTTCTTTGAGGTAAATGTAGCGAATTTCGAAGGACAAATACCGGATTCTGTTTTATGGGCATCCGTAACGCCGCACTCTTCTTATTTGAGCGCCGCGTGGTGTACGGGTATTCCCGGCCTGTTGCTGTACCTGTCTGTTTTGGCGCTTCTTTTTTATAAGAGCTTTCTTTGTGTCCGTAAGGGCTGCAGAGAAGAATTTTTCTTTGCGGTGTTCATTTTGCTTGTGGGATATTGTGTTGCAGGACTGGCGGAAGACCTTTTCGCGTGGGAACTGCGCCTTATGGTGCCGGCCTGGTGTATTTTTGCTGTGGCTCTCTTGCGCGCTGATGAAGGACATGCCCCTTTGAAAGTGGAAAATGCGGGGGAAATCTTTGATTCTCTTGCAGAAGGCAGCTCCAGCCATGTATAAGCTACGGCGGGAACTTGCCCGCGCATTGGTAAGGCTTTTTGTGCAAAAAGGCGTAATCCCTCTGCCTTCTTTTGTGCGTCGTTCTATCATTCGTTTTTGGAACAAGAGCAATATGCTTGCCGAAACGATGCGGAAACACCCTATGGCCGGGCCGGGATTGGATTCCCGCCTGGATTTGCTGGATCTATCGTGCACTGCGGGATATGGCCAGACTGTGCACCCCTGCGCCCGTTTTGTTCCGGCCGGTTTTGGCGCTGAATTGTGGCGATATGTATTGACTGTTTCCGGTTTTCCAAATTCGCATGATTTTTTTGAAAACCCGGAGCTTCTAGTAAGCCACGATGGTCTGCACTGGAAAGTTCCGGACGGCGGAATGTCGCCGCTGGCATCGCCCCCCATGGATTGGCTGGGGTACCATTCCGATCCGTTTCTCTTTGTGGAAAACGGGAAAATATATCTTATTTACAGACGCTTTATGGACGGCGATAAGCAGGCAGTTTTGCTCATCATGCTCCAAAGCAGCGATGGTATGATATGGAAACAACCGCAAGTTATATTTGAGAAAAGTGAAATGGCGGACGCGGAAGGACTGCTTATGTCGCCGTCATTGCTTCGTATCAATACGCGTTATGTCATGTGGTACGTAGACCGCATTTCAAACGGTCATTACGTGATTCGCAGGTCCGAAAGCGATGATTTACGGCAGTGGGCGGAGACGTCGGAAGTTGCGATTGAAGGACTTCTGGATGGAGAAGAACCGTGGCATCTGGAAGTCGTACGCCTGAAAGAAGGAGAAGATGAGTTGACGATGCTGCTTACAGTTTTTTCGGAAGAAGCGCCAGCTGTAAAAAGCCTGATGCTCATGAACAGCCTGGATGAAGGGCAAACCTGGAAAGCGACGGGGGCCCGCCTTTATCCCCGCGACTTGTCACATCCCCCCGAGTCTTTGTACAAGAGTTCTATCCTGGTCGAGCCGAATGCCAGGGCACGCCTCTATGTTTCTCTGAAGGTGCAGGACGGATCTTGGTGGACTTATACGGGCGAATTCTCCGCAAATACGATTTTGGCCAGGGAATGAGAAAATCATGAGGGAGAAAAACATGCCTGCGGTCAGCATTGTCATACCCATGCATAATGCGGAGAAAAGCATTGCCCGGACGTTATCCTGTTTTCAGAATCAGTCTTTCGCTGATTTCGAAGTTATTGTCTGCAATGACCGCTCCAATGACCTTTCTGTTGAAATCGTTCGTTCGTTTTGTGCTTCGGATGAACGCTTTGCCCTGTATGACTCGCTTTTGGCGGGGGCGGGCGCCGCAAGGAATTTTGGACTTGCCAAGACACACGGAAAATATATATTCTTTTTTGACGCCGATGATATTGCCGATGCGGAATTTCTCGCCGCTTTTGTTCAGGCTTTTGAAAAATACGATGCGGATGTGGTGATTTCCTCGTCTAAGGAGCAAGAAGAGCAGAGCCGGGCAGTTAAACATGCAAAGCCATTTTCAGAAGGCGTAACGTGCAAAACGATCGTTGCGCAAGCTCTTCTGCTGAGCCAGATGGCCCTTTTTGCAACAACCGTTGCTTTCAGACGCTCTTTGCTGGTGGATGAAGAAATTAGATTTATGGAAGACGTTAGCAGTTTTGAAGACTTGCCCTTCTGGCTGGAGTCAATATTAAGTGCGAAGCGTGTTGCGTTTATCCTTGGGTCTCATGCGACATACATAAAACACCCGGATCAAAGTACGCGCAGTTTAACCGTCGTCGCGGAAGAATTTGAGTCGGAGATCAAGGCGATTCAGTCGATGCAAAAAAGGATCGACCACTGCTGTTCAAATAAGAAAATTGCGGAATCTCTGCGCGACCAGCTTGACTTGATATTAACGAATGTCGGCGAACCGCATGCTTTTGTAAAACAACTTGAATATCTTTTGCGTACTGCGGATTTTGATGGATATGCCGCGCTTTTGAATTCCAGCTTTGGTGCGCACGTCCTTGCATCGGGCGCATCGCGGGAGCTATTGAAATATCGCCACGAAAGCTGGTTTAAAATACTTTTGCTGAAACATTGCAGATGTGTTTTTGAATGGTACTATAAAAGGCATAAATAAAAAAAGAGCGGCGATTCGTGCATCGGAATCGCCGCTCTTTTTTTATAAACGATTCTTACAAGCTCCGGCCCAGTTCCACAGCCTTTTGCAGATACTCCACGCCTTTGGATTGCATATCGCCTTTTGCGTAAACGTCAATCGCGCATATTTGGCCGATGATCTCCCAGCCGACGAATCCGGCTCCCAGTTTAAAGGAAGCTTTCATGCCTTCGAAGCACTCATCTTCCGCATCGCCCGCGGCCGCCAGAAGAATTGTCTTCTTCGCTGGAACTGTACGTTTCGCGCCCGGCATAAAATAGGGGAGCAGGCGATCCCAGACCGGCTTGATCTGCGTTGTCCAGGAGTAGAAATAGAGCGGCGATACGAAGACGACGATGGAGGCGTCCTCGATGTCAGGGTAGACCTGATCCATGTCGTCGTTTTGGATGCAGGGTTTTCCCAGGCTCCAGCACTTCCGGCAATCAATGCAGCCCTTGAGGTTCATCGTGGCAAGGTGTACCTTGCGAATTTCGTATCCCTTTTCGCGCGCGCCTTCTGCAAGCGCGTCCGCCAGAGCCTCCGTATTACCCCCGATTCGCGGGCTGCCGAGCAGCAGCGTTAAGACTTTTTTCTCCATTTCTGACTCCTCCTTTGTTTCCTTGTGTTTATAGATTTTTGCTGTGCCAGTTCCATGCGGTTTTTACAATCGCATCGACGTCGTTATACCGGCATTTCCAATCTAAAATCTTCCCCGCGGCGCTTGAATCCGCCACAAGAACGGGCGGGTCTCCCGCTCGTCGTTCCGCCATGACCGCTTCGAGCGGTCGGCCTGAAACACGCCGTACGGACTCAATAATTTCCAGTACGGAAGTTCCTTTTCCTGTGCCCAGGTTGAGAGAGATGCTTTCGCCTGTGTGTGCGAGTCGTTCGAACGCTTTAATATGCGCCGTGGCCAGGTCTGTTACATGGACGTAATCACGCACTGCGGTTCCGTCCGGCGTGGGGTAATCTTCGCCGAAGATTTTGACGTTCTTGCGTTTCCCGAGAGCAGCCTGGATAACGAGCGGGATGAGGTGCGTTTCGGGATCGTGTTCCTCGCCTATTTCGCCGTCTTCGTCCGCACCGGACGCATTGAAATACCGCAGCGCGCTGTATTTGATTCCGTAAGCTCTGTCGTAGTCCTCCAATATCTTCTCGATGAAAAGCTTGCTCTGTCCGTAGGGGTTGATCGGCTCCTGCGGATGTTTTTCGTCGATTGGCGTATATTGCGGATTACCGTATGTTGCAGCCGTGCTTGAGAAAATGATGTTGTTGCAGGCGTTTTCACGCATTGCGTCGAGCAGCGAAATCGTAGCTACGACGTTATTGTTGTAATAAAGGAGCGGTTTTTCAACAGATTCTCCCACGTAGGTATAACCGGCGAAATGAAAGACAGCTTCAGGGAGAAATTCTTTGAAAACGGCATCAAGGAAAGCATGGTCACGCAGATCTCCCTCGCGGAACGCGCCCCATTTTGCGAACTGTTTGTGCCCGCGTGAGAGGTTGTCCACAACAACGGGAAAATAACCGACAGCCGCAAGTTCTTTGCAGCAGTGCGCGCCGACATACCCCGCGCCGCCCGTCACGATACAGTATTTCATTGTATGGCTATCTCCACGTTTCGTACTGATCCAGTCCCGAGTTGTCCAGGATATCGAGGACTTCTTTCCTTACCTCTTCGCTGACTGGCAAAAGCGGCAGTCTGCACGGCCCGCCCACCATGCCGCGGCTTTCAAGCGCTGCCTTGAGCGCGGGGATGCCGTAACGCGTCGTAATCGCGTCGCTCACGGGGAGCAGGCGGCGCTGTAGGTCCATCGCTTTTTCCATTTTTTTCTCTTTGAAGGATGCGAGCAGCATCTGACAGCTGTTCGGGTAGAGGATCGACGCTGCGGTTGTGCCGCCGCAGGCGCCCATCGAAAGTGCAGCGAGCAGATAGTTTCCTGTTCCGCCGAATACCGCGAAGTGGTCCGGCGCTGCTGCGGCAAGATAGCCCATCTTCGTCATGTTGCCCGAAGTGTCCTTAATGCCCATAATATTTTTATGTTGCGCGGCTTTGATCATGATATCCGCGTCCATGTCTACACCTGTGTTTGCGGGCATGTTGTACATGAAAACGGAGATGGGGGAGGCGTCTGCCACGTCGATGAAATATTTCAGAATGGCGTTTTTATTGCCTTTGTAATAGTGGGGAGGCAGGAGCAGCACGCTCTCGGCGCCGGCCTGCGCGAGTTTCTCGCAGCAGAGGATCGTTTCCCGCGTGGACGGGAAATGCGCACCGGCCATCAGCTTGAGCCTGCCGTTCGCGGTTTCCTTCGCGAGAGCCGTCAGTCTAACGCGCTCTTCCATCGTAATGAACGGCAGTTCACCGTTTGAACCGCAGATTACGATGCCGTCGAGTGAAGAGCGGCTCCAGATTTCAAGATTTTTTACCCAGCCCTTTTCGTCAAGGCTGCCGTCCTCCAGAAAAGGAGTTGGTACAGGAGCGAAAATTCCAGTCAATCTCACATTGAAACCCCCTTTGTTTGTGTTAGAGTATATCATTATCCGGGGACTCTGTAATGAGATAACCTTGCGGAAGAGAACACAAAACCGGAGGAAAATAAAGATGTTGCTTTGCAGGGAATTTAAGTTCGATGCGGCGCACAATCTGATCAATTATCACGGCAAATGCGAACGCCTTCACGGGCATACGTATAAAATGTCGGTTACTCTTTCCGGCACGCCGGACCACGAAGGAATGATCTACGACTTTGTCGATCTCAAAAAAAAGGTGAACGACCTTGTACTTTCACAACTGGATCACGCCTATATAAACGATATTATCGAACAGCCGACTGCGGAATATATTGCGCAGTGGATTTTTCGGCAGCTTGATGCGGAGCTGAAGCGGGACAACTGTGAGCTGTTTGAGGTCCGTGTCTGGGAAACGGAGACTTCCTCCGTCATCTGCCGAAGGGAGGATCTGTAGCCTTGCGGGACGTACAGAGCGAGCGGGATCCAAGAAACCTGCCCATCGACAGGGTGGGAATCAGCGACGTATCCTGGCCGATCCAGGTGCTCGACAGAACGAATAGTACGCAGGATACGATCGCGAATGTAAGCCTCTCCGTCATGCTCCCGCGCGACTACCGCGGGACGCACATGAGCCGTTTTATCGAAGTGTTGAGCGCGCAAGAAAAGCAGGTGACTTTCCACAACATGGAAAATCTGGCCCGCACACTGTGTACGAAGCTGCAGGCCGACGAAGCGCACGCCGATTTCGAATTCCCCTATTTCATCACAAAACCTGCCCCCGTGAGCGGAGCCGAGGGACGTGTACGCTACGACGTCCGTTTCTTCGCTTCGATCGTAGGGGATAAGTTCGACTTGATAACGGAACTGGTCGCACCCATCCAGACGCTATGTCCCTGTTCCAAGGAAATATCGGACTTCGGCGCGCATAACCAGCGTGCGCACGCGCGCATCGCCGCCCGGATGAAGACAATGGTATGGGTCGAGGAACTGGCAGAGATCGCCGATCGCTGCGCCTCCGCGCCGGTTTACAGCCTGCTGAAGCGCGAGGATGAAAAGGCCGTTACGGAGCGTGCCTACAGCAACCCGCGCTTTGTAGAAGACTCCGTGCGCGACCTCGCTCTCGCGATGGAAGCGGAACCGCGTATCACCTGGTACAGGGTCTCAGTGACAAGCCATGAAAGCATTCACAACCACGATGCATTTGCTTGCATAGAAAAGAGTAAACTATAATGCCATCTGAAAAAAAACTCGCAAGACGCGCGGTGCTGGACGATGCCGGACTCAAACGGATCGTTGCGGGGCATCCATGGATATTCCGCGGAAACCTGCGTCAGATTCCGCAGTGCAGCCCCGGCGACCTCATCGCGTTTTCGGACATGCGCGGCGAGATTCGTGGATGGGGTCTCTGGAGCGAAGGAGACCTTTCCATTCGTGTCCTTACGTTCGGGAAAAAAGAGCCGGATCAAATGAAACTACTTCGCGAGCGCCTGGAAAGGGCGCTCGACTGGCGCAAAAAATGGTGCGCGGGCGAAGATGCGTTTCGCTGGGTGCACGGCGAAGCGGACGGGCTTCCCGGAATCGTTGCCGACCTCTACGGCGATTTGCTCTCCCTGCAGATTTCCATACAAGGCTGGCACCGCCATTTGGACGACGTCGTCCGCACATTTCGCAAAGTAAGAAAATTATCGGCCGTCGTGCTAAAAAACGAAACAAAACATCTAGATAAAGAAGGCATCTCCGCCGAAACGCGCATCTTGTTCGGAGAGATGCCGGACAAACCGTTGAAAGTGAAGATCGGGTCGCTGCTCGCATATGTGGACATAGAGCATGGGCAGAAGACAGGGGCTTATCTCGACGTCCGGCGCGTTCCGCAGGCGATTGAGCCGATTTTTCACGGTGCGCGCGTACTCGACTGTTTCAGTTACCAGGGTCATTTCGGCCTGCATGCGCTCGCGGCGGGAGCGATGGAAGTCGTAGCGATCGAGCAGTCGAAAGATGCGATCGATATCGCGAAGAAAAATCTTTCGATCAACGGATTGCCGCAAAAAATGACCTGGCTGCATGGCAACGCGTTCGATCTTATGCGCGAACTCGACGGCAGACGCGAACGTTTCGACGTCGTCGTCATGGACCCGCCGCCCTTCTCTCCGGGCAAAAAAAACCTCGATTCCGCCAAGCGCGGATACAAAGAACTTGCACTGCGCGGGTTCAAACGTTTACCTGATAAAGGTTATCTCGTTTTTCTGGCCTGCAGCCGCGCGTTTTCGCGCGATATGCTGCTGGAAACGCTCTGCGAAGCGGCGCTCGACGAAGGCGTACGCTGCCGCATCGCACAGGAGATACGGCAGCCGCAGGATCACCCCGTTTTGGCAGGCGTCCCCGAGACTGATTATTTAAAAGGCTTTGCGCTGGAGGTCATTCGCTGATGCAAAAAAAAATAGAAGCCGTCCTGTTCGATTTCGACATGACGCTCGTGGACAGCAGCTACGCGATCCATCACTGTACCAACCTGATGGCGAAAAAAATGGGTCTGCGGGAAGTTGGCTACCAGGAGCTGCTTGCCACAATCGGTCTTCCGATCGACGAAAGCTGGCTGCGTCTCTGGGGCGAGTTTAAACAGGAGTGGCTTGATTATTACCGTGAAAACTTTCGCGAGGTTGAACAGTCGGAGTTGAGACCGTATCCGGACGCGGTCGAGACGCTTGAAACGCTGCGGGCGCGCGGAATTAAAGTCGGCGTTGTTTCAAACAGGCGCTTTGCAAAACGGTCGGTTGATGCGGCAAAATTAACGTCCTATATGGATGTCGTCGTCGGTCTTGAGGACGTGGAAAACGCAAAACCGCACCCGGAGCCGCTGCTCAAAGGTTTTGCCGCCATCGGGGTAAAACCTGAAAACGGGATTTACGTTGGCGACACGGATATCGACATGCAGACGGCGAAGGCGGCGGGCGTCAAAGGCATCGGCGTCGCGACCGGAAACTTCAGCACGGATAGATTGGTCGCCGCGGGCGCGTGGAAAGCGTTTCCCGGTTTAAAAGCAATTCCTGACGCGATCGCATAAGAGACGCCGCGCATGGTCAGGAGGTTCCAGCCCGAAAAGAAAAAAAGATTCAGACCGCTGTACTGGCTTTTTGTGCTTGCGGTCGCTGCGGCCTGGTTCTTCGCGTTCAAAGCATATTTTCAGCGTTACGAATACCTTCACCCCGATATTACGTGGGCGGTTCCGGGCATTGATAACGATACCGAAATCGTAAACGGCGTGCTTTTGTGGACCGAGCGCGTTCTTGCCGCGCCGGCAGACGGCACGGTCTCGTACCCGCAAGGCGGCGGCCCCGTCCGGGTCGCAAAGGGCGCCGTGGTCGCGCGTGTGGCTGCGGGTGGTAAAAACCTCGACATAAAAGCGACGCAGCAGGGATATTTTGTCGCTGGCGTTGACGGCCTTGAGAATTCCTGGCGCTATGCGGACCTGTGGCCCGGCACGGATCTTTTGCCGCAAACCGGGCGTATCGAGCTCATCAAAAACGGCACCGCAGTTTTGCGCGGGCAGGCGGTCGGCAAACTCATCGAGCAGCCGCAGGATCTGCGCTTCATCGGATATGCGACCATCATGGGAAATATGGAGAGTCAGATTAAAGGCAAATCCCTGAAAGTAAAAATGGACGAAGAGGATACGGACTCCCGGGCGGAAATTCGCGTTTACAACGAATTGCCAGGCGGAAAAGTAAAGCTTCACCTGACGCTCCCGTGGTTTCAGCCTTCGGTCGTTATGTCCCGCGCCTATCGGCTGGTCATCGAGGCCGGCAGTTCCGAAGGCGCAATCGTGCCATATACGGCGCTGCTTGAGAAAAACGGAGAGATCGGCGTATACTTGATCCGGGGTTCGCGCGTGATTTTTAAACCGGTCGAAGGCAAGTACATTGGAGACGGAAAATTTATCGTCCGAAAAGGTCTTTCGGTCGGCGACGCGGTCGTCGAAGACGCTTCCACCGCCAGGGAAGGGAGGATCCAGCTTTGGTAGATTTCATAGAACGCAATGTTCGCGATGTCAGCGAGAAAATTACCCGCATTGCAAAAGATTGCGGGCGCGATAGGAATGAGATCAAACTGATGGGCGTTTCCAAATTCCATCCGCTTGAAATGATGACAGAAGCCTCCCGGTGGGTCGACCTGCTTGGAGAAAACCGTGTGCAGGAAGCCTCCGAAAAGCGCGCGGGATGGTCGGTGGGAAACAAAACGCCCTGGCATCTGATCGGACATCTGCAAAAAAACAAAGCGCGCAAAGCGCTTGAAACGTTTGACCTGATTGAAAGTGTTGACAGTTTTGAACTAGCACAGACGCTTGACCGCATCTTAGAGGAGACGGGGCGCGAATCCTTTCCCGTGTTTATTGAAGTCAATATGTCGGGGGAGACGTCTAAAAACGGCGTTGCGCCGGAATCCGTCCCCGGTTTTTTTGAAAATGTGTTAGCTCAATGTCCGCGTTTGAGCGTGGAAGGCCTGATGACGCTCGGACCTTTGACCGAAGACGAACGCAGCATTCGGGCCGCTTTTTCAGGTCTGCGTGATATATGCGTCGCAATGCGCGCAGAGTTCGGCCTGCCGCTTCCCGAGCTCTCCATGGGAATGAGCGGTGACTTTGCAATCGCGATTCAGGAAGGCAGTACGATCGTGCGGATCGGCACGGCTATTTTCGGTCCGCGCAATCTGTAGTAAACTTAGAACAGCAACGTTACACACAAGTTCGATAAAAGGACGGTGTCTTTGGTGGCGGATCTTTTGACTTCATTGGACGTTGTAAACAAATCGTTCAAAAAAAGCATGCGCGGTTATGATGCGGCAGAGGTGGATGAATTTCTGGACCAGCTTGCCGAAACGCTCCAGGTTTACGCACAGAAAACCAAGGATTTAGAGCGCGAATTACTTGCAAAAACAGACAGCCTCGACGAATACGAAAAAATGAAAAGCGTATTGCACGAAGCGCTGCTTGTCGCGCAGAAGAGCGCCGACGAAAAAGTGTACGCGGCAAAGGCAGAGGCGGAACGCATCGTAGCGGAAGCAATGGAAAAAGCGGACGCTGTTTGTCACGAGGCGGAAGAAGAAGTGGACCGCCTGCGTCAGGACATCGGCGGCATCCGCGACGTTCGCATGCAGTACGAACAGGAATTCCGCGGCATGCTTGCCAAATTCGACACGATGCTGAACCAGATGATCGCTACCTCGACGCTGGATGCCGCTGTTGAAGCAATCGTCGGCACGGAAGAAGAATACGCCGAAGAAGCGCAGCCCGACGCAACGGCCTACATGCAGGAAGAAGCCCCGCAGTCGGACATACGGCGCGAAGATCTGGAAAACGCGTTCAACGTGCTTGGCGTAAACCCGAAAGATATTCTTGACGGGAACGGCCGGGAGCCGAACTACTAAAACTTGGCCTCCGATTTTTTAGAACAATCTCTTAACTCACTGAAGGGCGTCGGTCCGAAGCGCGCGCAGCAGCTCGCAGTTCTGGGGCTTTCGAGCGTTTCGGATTTGCTTTGGTTCTTTCCGCGCAAATATGAAGACCGCCGCCATCTCTCCAAAATATCCGATCTTATTCCGGGACGTGCGTCAACCGTATTGGCCACCGTTGCGGATATCGAGCGCAAACGGCTGCCGCGTCCGGGACTTGAGTTGGTTGTAGCAACCCTCATTGACGAAACTGGGGAAATTGCAGCAACCTGGTTCAACCGGCGCGGTCTTGAGTATATTTTGAAGCCCGGAACGCGCGCGGCGCTTTTTGGAACGGCGTCGATGCGCGCCGGAACGCTTGAAATGTCCAACCCGGAATTCGAAATTGCGGACGCGGACCAACTGCCCGCGCAATTCGCGAGGATCATTCCAATCTATCCAGCCACAGCTGGCCTGACGAACCGCTGGCTCAGGACGCTGGTGTCCGAAGCGCTGCAGGAAGCGCTGCCGCTTGTCGTCGAAACGCTTCCGCCGCATCTTACCAAAAAAAGAAAACTGCCTTCGCTGCAAGAAGCAATCCGCGCGATGCACGAGCCGCACGATGGTCGGGAGTGGAAAGTGGCGCGCCGCCGTCTGGCGTACGAAGAACTTCTGATGCTTCAGGTCGGCATGGCGCTTCGCCGCGAAAAGTTCAAGCAGCACAAGACCGATATTAAAATCAACGCAAACGGCCCCGTTTATCAGGGGTTCTTGAAGACTCTTCCCTTTTCTCTCACAGGTTCACAGCAGGGCGCGCTTGCCGAGATTTTTTCCGATCTGGCGGCAGGGCAGCCGATGTCGCGCCTGCTTCAGGGCGACGTCGGTTCCGGAAAAACGCTCGTCGCGATGGGGCTTGCCGCGGCGGCAGCAGACGCGCAAATCCAAACGGCGATCCTAGCGCCGACCGAAGTCCTCGCGGACCAGCTCTATGGAGAAACGAAAAAACGTCTTGCGCCGCTCGGTGTAGAATCCGTGATTCTGAAAGGCGGGCAAAGCACGTCGGAACGTGCGGCTGCACTTGCCGCCGCTGAAAGCGGTGAGGCGCTTGTCGTCGTCGGTACGCAGGCGTTGCTCGAACCGACGGTTCGCTATAAAAATCTGGGAGTCGTTGTCATAGACGAACAGCACCGCTTCGGCGTCTCTCAGCGTGCGGCGGTCATCGACCGTACGCCCGCGCCGCACCTGCTTATGATGAGCGCGACGCCGATTCCGCGTACGCTGACGCTTTGTCTCTTCGGCGACCTTGACGTTTCCCTGCTGCGCGAGAAACCCGCGGGTCGGATAAAAAACGAGACGCGTGTCATCGACGGCAAAAAAATGCGCACACTGCTGCAATTTATCGTGGATGAAGTGAAAGCGGGCGGCAAGGCGTACTGGGTGTGTCCGCGCGTGGAAGGTGACGAGAGCGGCGAGATCGCGTCCGTGGAAAAACGGTATGCGTTTGTCGAAAAACATTTAGGCAAAGTCGGCGTTGGCCTCATACACGGCAGAATGAAGAGCGAAGAAAAAGAAAACGTACTGTCGCGTTTCCGTTGCGGCGACATTCGTATGCTTGTCGGAACGACCGTTGTCGAAGTCGGCGTCGATGTGCCGGATGCCTCCGTAATTGTGATCGAATCGCCGGAGCGTTTTGGCCTGTCCCAACTCCACCAGCTGCGCGGGCGTGTGGGCCGCGGCGGCAGGCGCGGCGTATGCGTGCTGCTGCTTACGGACGCATCTGGCGAAACGCCGGCCCGCTTGCAGACGATGCTGGACACGGACGACGGCTTTGCGATCGCGGAAGCCGACTTGCAGCAGCGGGGTACGGGGGAACTGAGCGGTGCCGCGCAGCATGGCGTCGCGGAATTTCTGGTCGCGGATTTACAAAAAGACGTCGCACTTTTGGAAGAAGCGCGCGAGGACGCGAAGGAATGGATTTTAAAAGATCGGGACTTACAAGACGCTCCGTTATTCAAAGGAAACCTCATCACGCACTTTGGAGAAATGTTAGGAATCGGCTAGAAAAGACATTCTTCATTTTCAAACGCTTGTAGAAAACCAGCTTTTTCGGTAGAATACATGTATCGGCGTGTAACAAAAAAGCACAAGCTGTATTTTTGACGAATCAGTATAGAGTTATATAAGGCACAAAAAAAATCTACTACGAACCATGACAATTGGAACAGAGGTGACAATAATGACAGTAACAGCGATGGTATGCGCTGTTGCGGGGCTTCTTATAGGCGCCTTGCTCGGTTTTGCGTACCATAAAAAACAATCAGAAAGTAAACACAGAGGCGCGCTTTCGGAGGCGGAGAAGATTCTTTCGGAAGCAAAACAAAAAGCGGACCAGACTAAACGCGAAATGATCGCCGAGGCGAAAGACGAAGTACACAAGCAGCGGCAGGAACTGGAGCGTGAAACCAAGGAACGGCGCAACGAACTGCAGCGTTCCGAGAGGCGTCTGGAACAAAAAGAGGAGAACCTCGACAAGAAAACGGAGAACATCTCCCGCAAAGAAGAGGAACTTCGCCAGAAACATGAGCAGGCTCAGGAAAAACTGGACAAGCTCACAGAACGGGAACAAGAACTCATCACCAAGCTGGAGCAGATCGCCCAGCTTTCGCGTGAGGAAGCAAGAGACCTCCTTCTTGCCGAAGTCGAAGCCGAGGCGAACCACCTGATCGGTCTTAGACTGAAGGAGCTTGAAGAACGCGCCAAACGCGAGGCGGACCGTAAGGCACAGGAGATCATTGCAACTGCGGTCCAGCGGTGCAGCGTCGAATTTACTTCGGACGTAGTCGTAAGCGTTGTGAACCTCCCCTCAGATGAAATGAAGGGACGGATCATCGGGCGCGAAGGTCGCAACATCAGGACATTCGAAACGCTTACCGGCGTAGATCTTATCGTTGACGATACCCCCGAGGCCGTTACGCTCAGCAGTTTTGATCCGGTACGGCGCGAGGTTGCACGTCTTTCCCTCGAAAGACTTGTCGTAGATGGCCGCATCCATCCTGCGCGCATAGAAGAAATCATTGAACGCGCGGAAAAGGATGTTCAGATACAGATCATTGAAACCGGCGAGCAGGCTCTGCTTGACACCGGAATCAAGAACTTGCATCCGGAACTTACTAAAATCATCGGGCAACTCCGCTACCGCACAAGTTACGGACAAAACGCGCTTGCGCACAGCCTCGAGGTCGCTCATCTTGCGGGCATCATGGCCGCGGAACTCGGGTTGGACGAATCGAAAGCGCGCAGAGCCGGACTGCTGCATGATATCGGTAAGGCAGTTGACCATCAGGTCGAAGGACCTCATGCGCAAATTGGCGCGGATCTTGCGAAACGGTACGGCGAAGCGCCGGATATCGTGAACGCAATCGCGGCACACCATGAGGACGAAGAACCCCAGACGATCTACGCCATCCTTGTGTCGGCGGCGGACGCGGTGAGCGCTTCGCGTCCCGGTGCGCGCAGGGAAAGTCTTGACGCGTACGTCAAGCGGCTGGAAAAACTTGAAGAGGTTGCGACCTCTTTCAGCGGCGTGAGCAAGGCGTTCGCCATCCAGGCGGGAAGAGAAGTCCGCGTCGCGGTGGCTCCAACGGTGACCGACGACGGCGTCATGCAGAAACTTGCGTATGACATCGCACGGAAGATCGAAGAAGAAATGCGTTACCCCGGCCAGATCAAAGTGACTCTTATCAGGGAAACGAGAGCCGTCGAGTACGCGAAGTAGGTGACGCGAATGCGAATCCTTTTTATCGGAGATATTATGGGAAGGCCCGGGCGTGATGCAGTCGCCCGGGCTCTGCCCGTTCTGCGCGAAGAACACGGCGCGTTCGATTTTGTGATCGCGAACGGTGAAAACAGCGCGGCGGGCTTCGGATTGACAGAGCGCGTCATGAACGAACTCTTTGCGCTCGGCGTCGACATCCTCACGAACGGCAATCACGTCTGGGACAAAAAAGAAATCGTCCCTTTCCTGGACAGCGAATCTCGCATGCTCCGTCCCGCGAACCATCCGGACGGCGCGCCCGGCAGAGGGTTCGGCGTTTTTGAAAAAAACGGCAAAAAACTTGCGGTAATGGCGCTGCAGGGCAGGGCCTTCATGCCGGTTCTGGAATGTCCGTTCCGGGTTGCGGAAAAATTGATCGAAAGCACGGACGTGAAATCGATCTTCATTGATTTTCACGCGGAAGCGACGTCCGAAAAACGTTCGCTTGCGCTGTGGCTCGACGGCAGCGTTTCCGCTGTTGTCGGCACGCACACGCACGTACAGACCGCCGACGAGGAAATATTGCCGGGCGGGACCGCCTTCATCACGGACGTTGGCATGACGGGCGGACACGCGGGCGCCATCGGTATGACGCTCGATTCGGTGCTCCCGAAGTTTCTATATGGGATACCAAGTAAATTTGAAGTCTGCGACGAAGGAGTTCGCCTCAACGCCGTCGTCGTCGAAGTTGATGAAGAAACGGGCAGAAGTATGGACATACGCCGAGTCAACATGTCCCTGCACGACAAGACATAACGATCTTCGTATACAAAGCCGAAAGGCGGATGCAGCTCAATTTTTGCTGCATCCGCCTTTTTTGTTGCCGACAAGTTATTTATTCGCCAAAAACCAAAAAAAGTTACATTAACCTTGCTATTCAATAAATCTATTTTTGAAAGCAAGGTGTTTTTTTACAAATGCAGTAGAAAAAAAGATCGCCGCTCGCTTGTTTTTCAAATTGAAATGTGATATACACGTTCTACGTGTGAAAGCCTTATTTATTGTGCGTTTTCAACAACTTAGAAAGGATGTGCTTTTATGTCGGAAAACAGAGAGCAATGGAGTAGCCGGCTCGGTTTTATTTTTGCCGCGGCAGGCTCGGCAGTTGGGTTGGGCAACATTTGGCGTTTCCCCTATATCACAGGGAAATATGGAGGAGCAGCGTTCGTTTTTACGTATCTTCTCGTCGTTATTATCATCGGTATGTCACTTATGCTTGCGGAGTTCGCGATTGGCCGCAACGCAAAACAGGACGCTGTAGGATCGTTTAAAAAACTTGGCGGCGGACTTTGGCCGATCGTCGGGTGGATGGGATTCTTCTCCGCGTTTGTAATTCTTTCTTATTATGCGGTCATCGCGGGCTGGTGCCTTGCGTACATGATCAAATCATTCGGCAATCTGCTTCCCGAAGCGGCGGCGGGCAGGGCGGGCGACTTCTTCGGCGCGTTCGTTTCCGACCCGGCGCAGGCAATTGGCTATCATATGATAGTTATGGCCCTGACGATTGCGATCGTCTACAAAGGGATTAGCGGCGGAATTGAAAAGTGCTGCAAAGTGCTTATGCCCGCGCTGTTTGTCATCCTGCTTCTTCTGATCGTCCGTTCGGTCACGCTTCCGGGCGCGAGCAAGGGACTCGAGTTCTATTTGAGCCCGAATCTTGCGAACCTGACCTCCGAAGGTATTCTGGCTGCGATTGGGCAGGGCTTCTTCTCGCTCTCCCTTGCGATGGGCATCATGATCACCTACGGAAGCTATATCCCGAAGGATGAGTATCTGCCGTCCGCAGTGCGCTCCGTCGTCACGATTGACACCGGCGTCGCGATTTTGGCGGGTCTCGTAATCTTCCCGGCGGTTTTTGCGTTTGGCATCGAACCCGGCGCAGGCCCCGGCCTTACGTTCGTCACGCTCCCGATCGTCTTTGCGCAGATGCCGATGGGCGCGATCTTCTCCTTCGCGTTCTTCCTGCTGCTTTTCATCGCTGCGATGACCTCCGCGATGTCGCTGCTCGAAGTCGTCGTTGCCTATGGTATCGACCAGCTCAAAATGTCGCGCAATAAGTCCGCGATTGTGATGGGCGTTCTCGTCACGCTGCTCGGCGTTCCCTCCGCGCTTTCCGTAGGCGGACACATCCCACAGATTGCCGGCAAGGATTTCCTTGATGCGGCGGACTTCGTAACGAATAACGTCGTCATGCCTCTGGGTGGTATTTTTATCACGCTCTTTGTAGGCTGGTTCTGGGCGGATGGTGCGAAAGCGGAGATTACGGACAATGGAAAACGCGTGTTCCCGCTGTACACAATATGGCTTTGGATCTGCCGCGTCGTAGCGCCGGCAACCATCGCGATCATCTTCATCACCGGCTGCAAATGGTAACTGCCGGATAAACTGAAAATAAACGAAAAATCATAAACTTGCGCACTGCTCCGGTTGACAAGGCCGGAGCAGTTGCTATACTAAGCCATACTGAGCGAAGGCAGCAAGAGAGACCTGCATGGTATCAAGCAGGCGCCGAAGGGGCAAGATCCCTGAAAAAGATCGAAACTCTCAGGCATCAGGATTGTTGCTGGACAGAACTCTGGAACGACCTTTCGAGGACGCTGACAGGGGATAACTTGCCGGGAGGCGGGGATCCTATGTTCGCGTCCTCTTCTGTTTGTATGTGCGTCAGTAACAACAGCGACCTGGCCGGAAAAGTCAGGGCGCTCGTCCTATGCGACGGCAGCGCGCTCAGCGTGATCAAAAAAGCGCGCGACTATGTGCATGTGGGCTGGCGTATTGCCGCAAACCCGCTTTACGGAAACTTCAAACCCAATCAGCAGCCATACCGCACAATCCTCCTGTACAGGCAGGACGGAGACGGCACGGCGGATATCGAATCCCTCACGCTTATAGAGAATGCTTTGCGCGTATTCGAAGACGCGCAAATTGTTCGCGTGCCGGGGGAGTACCCGGCCGCGACGGAAAAAGATTTCCGTTACCTCGATTTTGTGCTCATGGAAGAAACGCTGAAAACGTTCGGAGTCCTTTCCGGCTCACTTTCCAGAGTGACAGGGAGGGATTCGGCGTAAATCCTAAATCGTTCAGTCCGGTGTCCAAAGGAATACAAATTTAAGAAGGAGTGATCCCATGAAGCTTGAACTGCTCAAAGCAAAAGTGAAAAACGTCGTCTGGGGAGAAAAGACAGCCATGCTGGCCGGCGGCGTGCTGCAGGTCAATAAGGAAGACCTGCTCGCCGCAGTCAACGAAGTGCAGAATTTCAAAAAAATAAGCGCGGAAATCGCGCGCCCCGGCGAAAGCGTCCGTATCGTCCCCGTCAAAGACGTGATCGAACCGCGCTGCAAAGTCGGAGACGAAAGTGAAGTGTTCCCCGGCATGATTGGCGACGTCGAGTCCGTCGGTTCGGGGCAGACCTTTGTGCTCGAAGGAGCCGCCGTCGTGACATGCGGAAAGATCGTCGGCTTCCAGGAAGGCATCGTCGACATGAGCGGAACGGGAGCGGACTACACGCCCTTTTCGAAGACGAACAACGTCGTACTCGTAATCGAGCCCAAAGACGGCATCGAAATCTACGAATACGAAAAAGCGTGCCGCATCGCGGGCCTGCGCGCCGCCGTTTACCTGGCGACCGCGGCGCTTGAAGCGGGCGCAAAAGCGGACGAAACGGAAACCTATGAGCTGCCCTCGTTCGCGAAGGCGATGACGGCGCACCCCGGACTCCCGAAAGTCGCATACCTCTACATGCTGCAAACGCAGGGACTTCTGCACGACACCTACGTCTACGGACTGGACGGCAAGAAGATCATCCCGTCGCTCATCCATCCGAACGAGACGATGGACGGCGCGATTGTATCCGGCAACTGCGTTTCCGCGTGCGATAAGAACAGCACCTACGTACACCAGAACAATCCGGTCATCAAAGCGCTCTACGACCGCCACGGCAAGGACATCAACTTCATCGGCGTGATCATCACGAACGAAAACGTCACCCTCGCCGAAAAACGCCGCAGCTCGGCCTACTCGATCAAGCTTGCTGAAATGCTCGGCGTCGACGGTCTCGTCATCAGCGAAGAAGGCTTCGGCAATCCCGACGCGGACCTCATCATGAACTGCCGCAGAGCGGAAAAAATCGGAATCAAAACGGTGCTCATCACCGACGAATTCGCGGGTCGCGACGGCGGAAGCCAGTCGCTTGCGGACGCCGCAAAAGAAGCGGACGCCGTCGTTACGGGCGGAAACGCGAACATGATGATCGTACTGCCGCCGCTTGAAAAAGTAATCGGCTACACGGACTACGTCGACGTTATCGCGGGCGGGTTCGACGGATCGCTCAGGGCGGACGGCTCAATCGAAGTCGAGCTGCAGGCGATCACGGGCGCAACATGCGAGCTCGGCTTCAACAAGCTCGGCGCCAAAACCTGGTAGGGAGGCGAAAACAATGAGCTATAAAATTGTTCACTATATCAACCAGTTCTTTGCCGGCATCGGCGGAGAAGAAAAAGCGGACGTCGCGCCAGAATCGCGTCCCGGCGTCGTTGGACCCGGCATGGCTTTCAAGGCCGCGTTCGGCCAGAACGCGGAAATCGTCGGCACCGTCATCTGCGGCGACGGCTACTTCGCCGAAAATATGGAAGAGGCGACCGCACAGATTCTTAAAATGATCTCGGTGTTCGGCGCGGACGCGGTCATAGCGGGACCGGCCTTCAACGCGGGCCGTTACGGCACGGCGTGTGGAACAGTTGCGGAAGCGGTGCAGAGAGAACTTGGCATCCCCGCGGTTACCGGCATGTATGCGGAAAACCCCGGCGTCGATATGTACCGCAAAAGCGTTTACATCGTATCTACTGAAGACAGCGCGCGCGGCATCAAAACAGCCGTTCCCGCGATGGCGAAGCTCACGCTCGATATCCTCAAAAACGGAACGGCGGGCAGCCCAGAAGAGGGCGGCTACATTGAGCGCGGCCTGCGCGTCAACTGCTTTAACGACAAAATCGGCGCGCAGCGTGCGGTCGATATGCTGATTAAAAAATTGAAAGGCGAACCCTTCAAAACCGAATATCCGATGCCCGACTTTGACCGCGTGGCGCCTGCGCAGCCGATCACCGACATGAAAAACGCGACCATTGCGGTGGTCACCTCCGGCGGCATCGTGCCGAAGGGCAACCCGGACCGCATCGAGGCCTCCAGCGCGACGAAATACGGAACCTACAGCATCGCAGGCGTCCAGAGCGCGGAAGAAGTCGCGTACGCGACGGCACACGGCGGATACGACCCGACCTACGCGAACCATGACCCGAACCGCGTCCTGCCCATCGACGAACTGCGTGAGATGGAGCGCGCCGGCGAATTTAAAAAACTTTACGACTACTTCTTCACCACAGTTGGAAACGGTACGCCCGTCGCGGCCGCGAAAAAATTCGGAACCGAAATCGGCGCGCGCCTGAAAAAAGACGGCGTTGACGCAGTAATCCTCACATCCACTTGAGGAACGTGCACTCGTTGCGGCGCAACGATGGTAAAAGAAATTGAACGTACCGGCATCCCCGTCGTCCACATCTGTACGATCGTCCCGATCTCGCAGACTGTCGGCGCAAACAGGATCGTGCCCGCAGTGGCGATCCCCTATCCGCTCGGCGATCCCGCAAAGACGCCCGCGGAAGAAAAAGAAATCAGACGCGCCATTCTGGAAAAATCCCTCAAGGCGCTTGAAACGCCAATCACCGAACAGACCGTATTCTAAAAACAAAAGCGCCGGACGCGTATTCGCGTGTCCGGCGCCTCAAATACAGAAAAATAATTGTGGCAATTTCCTTCTATACCAAAATACGCGTCTGCATTATGCTAAAAAGCAGACTGTTTCACGGGAGGTCATAACATGAGCAAAGCGGCAGTCAAAGCTGCGTCATACAGCTTGAACCACGTGCCCGAGCTCTCGTACTGGTACGGCAACACACCCTACGTAGAGCGGGAAGAGCATGGAGAGACGGAATTCCTGAAAGCGCTGCCCAATTTTGTGCAGGATTACGATGCGGCGGCGAGATACGCGCCGAATCTGGCCTACATCGGCGCGCTGACAATGGACGAGTTCGAAACCAAAGCAGAACCCTGGTATAAAAATCTGGAGCCCGCCGTACAGCGTTTCGGCAAGTACGGAGAGATCATGCCCGAAGACGAGACCATC
The DNA here is from genome assembly GCA_030266985.1 of Synergistaceae bacterium OttesenSCG-928-D05. GTDB lineage: Bacteria > Synergistota > Synergistia > Synergistales > Synergistaceae > JAJDJB01. The sequence goes on along the minus strand of JAJDJB010000001.1, from coordinate 7,808 downwards.
GGTTTCATTGACCTTTGCGATGTGTTCGATCTTGTCTGGCTTGAGAAAAACTTCGCGGCGGACGTGAAAGAAAAACTGGCCAAGCACCCGCTCATGCGCGACGATATGCTCGCGCGCCTTGAGGCCGGGCATGAGACCGCCGAGATTGAAAAAGAAATCGCGGAACACGGCGCAATCGCGCTCTACTGTGCGGGTAAAATCGTCGGATGCAGCAGGCGCGGGCACGAAATCGACCCGAACCTCACCGCGTACGAACTGCTCGTCAACATGACCTGCAAAGCAAGCGCGGTGCTTTCCCTGCTGTACTTAATCAAAAACAGCGGTCTGAAACCGGAAGAGATCGACTTTGTCGTCGAATGCTCCGAAGAGGCGGCGGGCGACATGAACCAGCGCGGCGGCGGAAACTTCGCCAAAGCGGCGGCGGAAATCGCAGGCTGCGTAAACGCGTCGGGCTGTGACATCCGCGGATTCTGCGCTGGCCCCGTCAACGCACTTGTGGCAGCCGCATCCATGGTTGCCGCAGGCACGCGCAAAAACGTCGCCGTCATCGCGGGCGGCGCAATCCCCAAACTTTACATGAACAGCCGCGACCACGTGAAAAAAGAAGTCCCGGCGCTCGAAAACTGCCTTGGCTCCTTCGGCGTACTCCTCGTTCCCGACGACGGAACGATGCCCGTAATCCGCCTGGATGCGGTCGGCAAACACTCCGTTGGCGCAGGCGCTTCCCCGCAGGCTGTAACCAGCGCGCTCGTCTGGGAACCGCTCCAGCAGGCCGGACTCGGTTTCAAAGACGTCGACAAATACGCGCCCGAACTCCACAATCCGGAGATTACGCTCCCAGCTGGCGCGGGCAACGTGCCCGAAGCCAACTACAAAATGATCGCGGCGCTCGCCGTCATGAAAGGGCAGATTGAAAAGCCCGCCATGCTCGATTTCATCAAGCAGCACGGTATGAAAGGCTTCGCGCACACACAGGGACACATCCCCTCCGGCGTTCCCTTCGTCGGACACGCGGCGGATGCGATCCTGGCGGGCAAAATGAACCGCGCCATGGTCATCGGCAAAGGCAGTCTGTTCCTCGCGCGCTTGACGAACCTTGCGGACGGGATATCGTTCCTACTCGAAAAACCGTCAAAAGACGCACCGGAAGCGGCAGGCGCGGAAGGCGTGAGCAAAGAAGAGATCAAACAAATGATTCTGGAGACGCTTTCGGAACTAGCCGAAGGCCTCAAATAGCGAGGTCGCCAATGGACGCTCGAGAAAAAACGAAACAGCTCATCGGCGAAGCGCTCAAAGAGATCATCGAAGAAGCGCGCGGCGGCGTGAAAAAAATCCGTGTCGGCCTCATGGCCCACGGCAGCGAACTCGGCTCCGAAGAGCTCGCCCGAGGCGCGCTGCTTGTGCAGGAAAACGACCCTGCCGTGCAAGTCGTCATGATCGGCCCGAAAATTGCGGGTTACGAAACGCTAGAATGGATCGAAACGGCGCAGGACGAAAACGCCATATCCGAAACCATGGAACGCGCACTCGCGGAAAAAACGATTGCCGGCGCAGTCGCGCTGCACTATCCCTTTCCGCTCGGCGTCACCACCATCGGCAAAGTGCAGACGCCCGCGCGCGGTAAGGCGTGCTACATCGCGTCCTCAACCGGCACATCAGCCACGGGCCGTGTAGAGGCCATGCTCCGCAACGCGATCTACGGCATCGCCGCCGCGAAAGCGAACGGCATTAAAGAGCCGAACGTAGGTATTCTGAACCTCGACGGCGCGCAGACCGTTCTGCGGTCGCTCGAAAAATTAAAAGAAAAAGGCTATCCGGTCAACTTCGGCGCGAGCATCCGCAAAGACGGCGGCGCAATCCTGCGCGGCAACGACCTGCTCGCGGGCGCGGTCGACGTATGCGTCACAGACACGCTAACGGGCAACGTGCTTATGAAACTCTTTTCGTCGTGGAACACGGGCGGCGACTATGAGGCGCTTGGCTGGGGCTACGGCCCATCAGCGGGCGAAGGATGGGACAAAGTCGTTTCCATTATCTCGCGCGCGTCCGGCGCTCCGGTCATCGCAAACGCCGTTTCCTATACGGCGAAAAGCGCGTCTGGCGCTCTGCCCGCTGTGGTGAAACAGGAGCTCGCCGCGGCGAGAAAAGCGGGACTCGATGAAATCATCGCAGCATTTGCAGCAAAAACGGAACGGACGGAAGAAATCAAAATGCCGCCCGCCGTACCCGTCGAAGAAGAAATACTAGGCATCGACGTGCTCGCCATCGAAGACGCGGTCAAAGCGCTCTGGAAAGAGGGCATCTACGCGGAATCCTCCATGGGATGTACCGGTCCGATGATCAAAGTCACGACGCGTGACCACGAACGCAGCATGGAAATTCTCAAACAGCAGAACTACCTATAAGGACGCACACGCCGCGCACGAAGCGGCAAGTATTCGGGAGCGGTTCTATTGACGGGTAATTTGTCGTCGATAGAGCCGCATATAGGAACATACAGCAAGAATCCGGGGGGGGGCGCATATTGCGCGCCCCGCAATCTTTTGCTTCTCTATTATTTCTTTTAAAAAGCGGGGATTACGCCCTTGGCTGCTAGATCATTCTCGATGAATTTTTTGACTTCCGGGGAATTGAGCGCGCGGGAAAGCGCTTTCGCAAAGTCCGCGTCCTTGTCTTCGCCGCGCACCGCCAGGACGACAGCATAGGGGGAGTCTTTGCTCTCGAGCGCGAGCGCGTCTGTCGTCGGATTGAGGCCCGCGTCGACCGCGAAGTTCATGTTGATGACGGAGAACGTCGTGTCGGGCAGTGAGCGGGGGAGCTGCGGCGCTTCGAGCTCGATGATTTTGAGTTTTTTCGGATTTTCGACGATATCGCGCGCCGTAAGCAGTTCGCCGTCTTTCATTTTGAGCAGGCCGACCTGTTCGAGCAGTTTGTAGGCGCGGAAGCCGTTCGTCGGGTCGTTCGGCACCGCTACGACCGCGCCGTTTTTGACTTCATCAAAGGATTTGATTTTGTTCGAGTAGATGCCGATTGGTAGCAGGTGTACTTTTACGAGCGGCACGATGTCGAGTTTTTTCTCACGTTTCATGTTTTCCAGAAACGGAACGTGCTGGAAGAAATTGGCTTCGAGGCTCTTATCCTGCAGCGCGTAGTTCGGCTGGATGAAGTCCGTGAACTCTTTTATCACGAGCTGATAGCCGTCTTTTTCGATGACCTTCGCCGCCACTGCCGCGATGTCTTTCGCGGGGAAGGGGGTTACGCCGATCGTGATTTTTTTGAGTTCCGCCGCAGTTGCCGCGGTGGGGAGGGCCATGATTGCCGCCAGGATTGCACATAGAATTACCTTTTTCATTGTTGTTGCCTCCTTTTGAATTTGTTTGATTTTTTCGTTTGAAAATCTATGATGCCAAAATTTTTGTTTCCGCTCATCTGTTTTTGCCGATCACCTCCGCTGGTTTGGACACACAAAAAAACCGGGCCCGTAAAAACGGACCCGGTCCCGATATGGCAAAAGCTTGCTAGAAGCCGACCATTTCAGGAGAGGATCCGCCTTTGCCGCACATCATCATGTTGGACATCATTTTGTGGTTCAAAGTCGACATGGCGTTTCTCCTTTCCTCCGGTCTTGGCTCTCGATTTTTGGAACGTTGCGGAGATTCTATACTGATTTGGTTTTTATGTCAACATAGCAAAATGATAAGGGGCGCAACGCAAAAAAGGCAGCGCACCCTGCGCCGCCTTTTAATCTCAGTGCGTAAATCTTATTGGGTTTATTTGAGGAAATCTATGATTTCGCTGAAATCAGGAACGACTGCCATCGGGTAGACTTTTGTCCACAGGACTTTTCCCTCTTCGCCGATCAGGATGTTGGCGCGGAGCGAGATGCCTTCCTGGTCGTCAAATATGCCGAGGCTGTCCGCAAGTGCGCCGTGCGGCCAGAAGTCGCAGAGGAGCTGGAGTTTTTTGAGTCCCATCGACTCTGCCCACATTTTTTTTGCGGGGGAAGCGTCCACACTCACGCCGAAGGGGATGACGCCGAGCGCCTGGAATTCATCGTGAAGGCTGTCGAGCAGCTGCATCTGTTTCGTGCAGATGCCGGTCGCCGCGAGCGGGTGGAAGGAGAGCAGGATTTTTTTGCCCTCGCAGCAGGGGACTTTGATCTCCTGTCCGTTCTGATTGTCCAATGTAAAGTGTTTTACTTCTTTGCCGATTGCGATTGTCATTTTTCTTGACCTCCGTTTTGTTCTGGACCGGCTGCGCTTGCCCGCAATTTTCGTTCGCCGTGAGCAAAGCCGCCGATCTGTGGTTGCTTTTTTGTAATGATTATTGTCGCAGTTCCTAGATTGCCGTACAAGGTAAAATTACCCGAAATGGAATGCGTATGTTGCGCTTAAAGCAAAAGCCGCCGTTCCTACGAACAGCGGCTTTTGGCGTGTGAGCTTTTTATGTGTCCGCGTCAATCGAGCGGCGAGAACATTTTTCCGGGGTTCAGGATGTTTTGCGGGTCGAACGCTTTTTTTACACCTTGTAAAACTTCGAGTTCCACGGGCGTTTTGCTGTCCATGAGGATTTTTTGTTTTACGTGTCCGACGCCGTGCTCTCCGCTGCCGACGCCGCCGAGCGCAATCGCTTCTTTGATCAGTTCCGCGAAGAATTCTTCGGAATAGACTGCCCAATCTTCGACGCTCATGTCTTTGGGTTTGGTCGGGATCGGGTGGATGTTGCCGTCCGCGATGTGCGCGATGATGCCCATTTCGAGTCCGAATTTTTTGCCGAGCCCTTTTGTGCGTTTGACCATTTCCGGAACGGAAGAAAGGGGCACCATGATATCGCCCGAAGATGAGGCGTACGGGTCGTGATGGCGCATGCCCTCCAGGCCGTTCTGGCGGACGTTCCACATTGCGGCGGAGTCTGTTCTGCTTTCCGCGACGAATACTTCGAACGCGCCCGCTTCGAGGCAGATTTTTCCGACTGCTTCGTACGCGTTTTCGAGTTCTTCGTCCGTGTCGCCTTCGAGCTGTATTAAGAGGTAGCCTTCGCTGCGTTCCTGTTCGGGAAGCATGCAGCCGAGGTATTCCGTCGTGTATTTTACGATGTCGCGGTCCATGAATTCGCAGGAAATAATTTTTTTGCCCGAGCCGATGACCTTTGCTACGCTTTCCACGAGTATGTCGAGGTCGGGGTAGCAGGCGAGCAGGTTTACCGTCTTGCCCGGTTTTGGCTCCAGATTTACGATCAGTTTTGTCGCGACAGCGAGCGTGCCTTCGCTGCCGACCAGAAGCTGGAGCAGGCTGTAGCCCCAGGTATCTTTCCGGTAGCGGCCGCCGAGCTGGAGGACTTCGCCGGAAGGAAGCACGACTTCGGCGCCCAGAATGTGCCGCCTCGTGTTGCCGTAGCGAATGACTTTGCCGCCGCCGGCGTTCGTGGCGAAGTTTCCGCCGATGAAGCTGGTTTCGGTGCTCATCGGATAGCCGGCGTATAGAAATCCTTTTTCCGCGGCCACACGGCAGAGGTCGTTCGTGACGACGCCCGGTTCAACGACCGCTACACGGTTCACGGGGTCTATTTCAAGGATGCGGTTCATGCGTTCGAGGCTCAGCACGATGCCGCCCGCGAGCGGTACGGCGCCGCCGTTGAGCCCGCTTCCCGCGCCCCTCGGCGTGACCGGGATGCGATATTTGCTTGCGATTTTGAGAATGTTTGAAACCTGCTCCGTGCCGTCCGGGCGCACGACGGCATCCGGCATGTGTCCCCAGACCTGTCCGGCCTGGTCCCAGGCGTAGCTGTCGAGCATGTCGGGGTCGTTTGCGACGACGTTCGCGGTGCCGACTGCTGTTTTCAGCTCGTCAATGATTTGCGGCGTCAGTTTTCCATATTCCGTTTTCATGCGCGCGCCCTCCGTTCTTTGAGCAGAGCGATCAGTTTTGTGAGGATTTCCGTTGCGTCGCCCTGAATGCTCAGGTCCGCGACGCGGAAGATCGGCGCTTCGGGGTCGTGGTTGACCGCGATCACCGTTTCAGCGCCCGACATGCCCGCGATGTGCTGGACGGCGCCCGAGATGCCGAACGCCAGATAGAGGCGCGGCGTTACGGATTTTCCGCTTAAGCCAACCTGTGCGGAATAGGGCGCCCAGCCGAGGTCGACCGCCATGCGCGACGCGCCGACGGAGCCGCCGAGCAGTTCCGCCAGTTCGCCCAGTTTCGCGAAGTTCTTTGCGTTTTTCATGCCTTTTCCGCCCGCAACGATAATTTCGGCTTCCTGCAATGGCAGGCCGACTGTGCGCTCCGGTTCGAATCCAAGGTATTCAAAGACAGAGCGCAGGGTTTCTTTTTTGGGCGTGAAGGGAATAATCTTCCCTGCTTTATTCTCGTCTTTTTGCAGCGGGCGCTTTGATTTCGGGCGCACCGTGCACATCTGCGGGTCGCGTCCGCGCGTTTTGATGTCCGCCATGACGTTGCCGCCGATGGCGGGGCGCGACTGGATGAGGCGTTTTGTCTGCTTGTCGATTGAGAGTTCCGTGCAGTCCGCCGTGAGTCCGCAGCCGAGGCGCGCTGCGAGAAGCGGCATCAGCGTGCGCCCCTGTGTTGTGGCCGCGGCGATGAAGATTGAGGGGTTATATGTTTCGACCAGTTTTTCTATCGTGTTCAGTTGGTTGTCGTTTGTGAAGTGCGCAAACTCCGGCGCTTCCGCAATATAGACCTTGTCGGCCCCCATTTTGAAAAGCTCCTCTGCGGACGCGGATACGCCGTTTCCGAGCAGGATGCTTGCGAGCGGTGCGCCGAGGTCGTCGGCAAGGCCGCGTCCCCACGCGAGCAGCTCATAAGAGACGGGATGAATTTTTCCGTTGCGTACTTCTGCGAGTGTCCAGACTTCCTGCGGGGCGTTCATTACAGTGCTGCCTCCAGACAGTTTTTTTCTTCGAGCAGGCGCAGGATTTCTTGTGTTGCGGCCTCAGGATTTCCAGTCGCGTTTATTTTTTTGCCTTCTCGCGTCATTTTCGGGTACGTGACCCGGACGACTTGCGTCGGCGAGCCGGAAAGGCCGAGCAGATCCGTTTCGATTCCGAGGTCGTCCGCCCCGATGACCGGAATTTCCGTGCCCTTTGCGCGCAGTTTGCCGCCAAGCGTGCAAAGGCGCGGAATATTGAGTTCTTTTACCGGGATCACGCAGCAGGGGAGCGGCGCTTCGAGCGTTTCGTGCCCGCCCTCTATCGCGCGGCGCACTTTTATTTTTCCATCGCCGATTTTCTCGATTTCGCTGACGTATGAGAGAACCGGAAGACCGAGCAGTTCCGACACAGCGGGGCCGACCTGCCCCGTTTCGCCGTCTGTCGCACGCTCGCCTGTGAAGATCAGGTCGAAGGGCCCGAGTTTTTCAAGGGCTTTTGCAAGCGCGCGGGAAGTTGCGAGCGTGTCTGCACCGCCGAATCTGCGATCGCTCAGGAGAAAGCCTCCATCGCATCCGAGCGCAATCGCGTGCGAGACGATTTTTTTTGCCTGCGCGGGTCCCATTGAGATCGCAAAAATTTCAATATCGTCCGCGGGTATTTGTTCTTTTATTCGGACGGCGGCTTCGACCGCGTGCAGGTCGAGCGGATTCAACTCCGCCTCTACGCCGGCGCGCACCATTGTGCCGGTCTTTTCGTCTATTTTTACGGTGTCGACCGCAGGCACTTGTTTGATCAAAACTGCGATACGCAAGACAATCCCTCCATGCTGCGGAGCTGATGCAGTCTGCCCCTAATCTTTTATTTTTACCATAAATCGGGCAATCGCACCACAGCTTTATCGTTTTCTTTTAGGAAACCC